>JBBRQB010000058.1:0-13551 GCA_038227105.1 Candidatus Limnocylindria bacterium
AGCGACCATGAGCCGGCGACGAGGAACGGCAGGTTCGGGCGGGCGCCACCGATCGAGATGAACGGGACGACCGCGCTTTGGAGGAGGGCTGCGGCCAGGGGTATCGCTATCGCGAGCGCGATCCGCACCGGCCTAGGTGAGAGCTACGAGCGTGGCCGCGGGTCGAGCGTGAGCGGCGCGGGCTCGCTGGGCCGCTCCCCTTCCTCGGCGAGCTCGTGCTCCAGGATCGGGAAAGGATCCTCGTCGCGGAGCTTCGCGCTCATGTAGATGAGCACCAGGCGGAGCGTCGCCGCCACTGGGACCGCGAGGATCACCCCGATCAGGCCGAAGACGGCGCCGCCACTCAGCAGGGCGAAGATGACGACCGCCGGGTGCAGGCGGACGATGCGGCCGATGACGAGAGGGATCACGAAGTAGTCCTCGGCGTGGCGCAGGATCGTGTACATGATCGCGATCGCCGCCACGTAGAGGAGCTGTGACCAGCCGAACGGGTTTGGATTGCCGAGCGCGACGAGGCAGGCGATCAAGCCTGCGGTGATCGGTCCGATGATCGGGATCACCTCGAGGATGCCGGTCATGAGGCCGAGCAGGAGGCTGAACGGCACGCCGAACAGAGTGAGACCAATTGTGGTCACGGTCCACATGATCGCCACGAGGACGAGCTGGCCCCGGACGTAGCGCCCGAGCAGGAGGCTCACCTGATCACCGAGCGGCAGGAGCTCGTGGCGGTGTGCGGGCGGGGTCTGCCTCCGCACCCAGTTGATGAGGCGCGGGAAGTCACGAAGGAAGAAGAACAGGCCGATGAGAAAGACAAGGAACTCGAGCAGGAAGTGCGAGAAGCCCACGATGAACGGCACCGCGAACGACGCGACGTTGCGGGTCAGCTCGACCGGCGCGGTCGAGATCGGACCGAAGACGAGCGGCACGAGATCCTCAGCACCGAGCTGATCGAGCGTTTCCGCGAGGGTGTTCTGGCCGTTCGCTACCAAAGTTGGTAGCGTCCGCTGGAATGTCTGCATCTGGGCCATTGCGAGCGGGGCAAGGAACCGCAGACCGCCAAAGACGAACACCAAGACCGCGATAAAGACGATCCCCGCTGCAAGGCTGCGCCGGCCACCGAGTCGCTCCTCGATGATCCGCACGAGCGGCAGCAGGATGTAGCCGACGATCGACGCCCAGAGGAACGGCCGCACGATGTCGCCGGCGCGATAGACGAGGAAGATCGCGGCGACCAGGAGCACGACGATCGTGGCGCGTTTCAGCGTCGGGCTCCAGCGGGTCGCGTTCATCGCGCTCATGCGCGTCGATTATCCCGCAGGGCCTGACCGATGGTGGGCATGTCGCCTCGTCGCCAGGCCGCGAGGTCCTTGCGATGCGCGTAGAGGGTCAATGCGACGGCGCCGACCCCGTAGACGGCGTGCACCTGGAACGACACACAGACGACGGCGAGCGCGACCATCGCGGTGACGGCCGCGATCACGAATCGCCGGATCGTGAGCAGTCCCGCGGCGTAGGTCGCAAGACCGAGCACCGCGAGCGCCGGCGCCAGGCCGATATACCCACCAAGGGTCGTCGCAGCTCCTTTCCCGCCCCGGAACCCGGCGAACACCGGCGCGATCTGCCCCGCGACCGCCGCGAGAGCGCACAGATCGCCGGTCAGCTGACCGCCGATCACCAGACCCAGGAGCGCCGCGACCACACCTTTGAGCAGGTCGACCACGAGAACGGAGATCCCCGCGATGGGACCCGCTGTAAGGGCCACATTCGTCGATCCGGCGTTGCCGGTGCCCACTGTTCGGGGGTCCGGACGACCGGCCAAGCGGGCCGCGATGAGCGCCGTCGGGATGCTCCCGACGAGGTAGCTCGCAATCACCGCCAGCGCTGGGAGAGTTACCTCCAATGCACTACCGCAGGAGCGCTGGCAGACAGTTTCAAGGGCATTTCGAGTACAATAAGCGCCTCCCGTGGGGCACAAAAGGACGACCTTCCGATGCCCTCGCGACCAATGTTTCACGTTTGTCGCTCAGTGAACGTGCTCGCTATTAGCAACCAGAAAGGCGGAGTGGGGAAGACGACGACTGCCATCAGCCTCGCCGCCGCGTTGGTCGAAAAAGGCTCCCGCGTGCTGCTGATCGACCTCGATCCGCAGGGCAACGCGACGAGCGGGCTCGGGCTGAGCAAGGACCGGCCGCAGTCTGTCTACGGCGTCCTGATTCGGGATGAGCCGCTCCACGCCGCGGTCGTGCCGACAGCCATCGCCGGCCTGGACGTCCTGCCGTCATCGCCTGAGATGGGCGGCGCCGAGGTCGAGTTGGTTCCTCTGATGGCCCGTGAGTTCCGGCTCCGCGAAGCGCTCCGATCCGAGAAGGGGTACGACACCGTCCTCATCGACTGCCCGCCCTCGCTTGGCCTCCTGACCGTCAATGCGCTCGCCGCTGCCGACGCCGTGCTCGTGCCGGTGCAGTGCGAGTACTACGCCCTGGAAGGCCTCGCCCAGCTCCTGGCAACGATCGAGGCGGTCCGCCAGCGGCTCAATGCGAAGCTCGAGGTCCTCGCCATTGTCCTGACGATGGAGGACCGCCGGAACCGCCTTTCGATGCAGGTGACCGAAGACGTCATCCGGCACTTCCCGCAGCTCGTCGCGCGCGTCCGCATCCCTCGCGCTGTCCGCCTGGCCGAGGCGCCGAGCCACGGCCAGCCCATCAACATCTACGATCCCGGCTCGCGCGCCGCGCAGGCGTACGGCGACCTCGCCCAGGAGATCTCGATGCGGCTCGCCGCCCGCACACCCATCGCGCTCGGCGGGGCACGGGTGGGGGCGTAATGGCGCGCACCGGTCTGGGCCGGGGCCTCGATGTCCTTCTCGGTGCGCCGGTGGCGCAATCGCCGGCAGCCGCGATGCCGACGGGCGCACTCGAGATCCCATTGGAATTGGTACAGCCGAACCGCCAGCAGCCGCGGCAGCATTTCGACCAGGCCGCGATCGCCGAGCTCGCAACATCGATCACGGCCCACGGAGTGTTGCAACCAATTGTGGTATCTCGGACCGCGGACGGCTACGAGCTCATCGCCGGCCACCGCCGCGTCCTCGCCTCCCGCGTCGCCGGGAAGACGACGATCCCCGCGGTCGTGCGCGAGGACGTGACCGATCGCCTCGAGCTCGCCCTCGTCGAGAACCTCCAGCGGGCGGACCTCAACGCGATCGAGACGGCGCGCGCCTACAAGCTCCTCATGGAGACGTACGACCTCACCCAAGAGCAGCTCGCGGAGCGGGTTGGCAAGTCACGGTCCGCCGTCGCGAACACGCTACGCGCGCTCGCCGCACCGCAGGTCCTTCAGGACGCGGTGCAGGACGGGAAGATCACCGAGGGCCACCTGCGTGCCCTGCTCCCGCTACCACTTTCGGATGCAGTCCGGGCGCTCGGTGAGATCCTCGCGAAGGGCATGTCGGTCCGTGAGGCGGAGGGCCTCGCGCGCAAGATGGTCCACCCGACCCACGCGCGGCAGCGTGCACGGGTGCGGGGCAACGATCCCGATCTCGCCGGCGTGACGACCGAGCTCCGCAATGCGCTCGGCACGAAGGTCGAGATCACGCGCGGCCGCAAGGGCGGCCGGATCGCGATCCAGTTCTACTCGGACGAGGACTTCGAGCGGCTCTACGAGCTGTTGGTCCGCGCCGGCCGGTCGTAGGAGAAGCAATGGCAGTCAAGTCAGTGAAGCCGACACCGAAGCCCGCAGGCGGGAACGGCACCGCGTCATACAGCGCGGCGGATATCACGGTCCTCGAGGGCCTTGAGGCCGTGCGCCGCCGTCCAGGCATGTACATCGGCACCACCGATCTCCGCGGTCTGCATCACCTCGTGCGCGAGGTCCTCGACAACTCGATCGACGAAGCGATGAACGGCACCTGCGACCGCATCGACCTATGGATCCACCAGAACAACGAGATCACCGTCGCCGATAACGGCCGCGGTATCCCGGTGGACATCCAGAAGCAGACCGGAAAGTCGGCACTCGAGGTCATCCACACCGTGCTCCATGCCGGCGGCAAGTTCGGCGGCGCCGGCTACAAGGTGTCCGGTGGTCTGCACGGCGTCGGCGCCTCGGTCGTCAACGCCCTGTCGCGGACGATGCGCGTCGAGGTCCACCGCGAGGGCAAGGTCTACGAGCAGGAGTACGAGCGTGGGAAGCCGGTCGCCAAGGTGAAGCAGATCGCGACGGGCCGGTACGAGGTCCCGCAGGTCGAGTGGAAGCCGCGCGACAAGCCCACCGGCACGATCACGACGTTCGCCGCGGACCCCGAGGTGTTCCCGATCATCGAGTGGGACCGCTCCATCATCGAGCAGTGGCTGCGCGAGACCGCGTACCTCAACAAGAAGCTGTATCTCTCGATCGTCGACGAGCGCGACGGCGCGCGCGACGCGTTCTACTTCGACGGCGGCGTCATGTCGTTCGTCCGACACCTCGACAAGACCCACCAGGCCCTGCACAAGCCGGTCTACGTCGAGCGCGCCTTCGAGAACGACACCGTCGTCGAGGTGGCGTTCGAGTACAACGACACCTTCGCCGAGAAGGTCTACACGTTCGCGAACAACATCAACACGATGGACGGCGGCGCCCACCTCACGGGCTTCCGGACCGCGCTCACCCGCACGCTGAACGCATACGCCCGCAAGAGCGGCGCGCTCAAGGACGCCGATCCGAACCTCACCGCCGAGGACGTGCGCGAGGGCCTCACCGCCGTCGTCAGCGTCAAGATCAAGGAGCCGCAGTTCGAGGGTCAGACCAAGACCCGTCTCGGGAACGCCGAGGTCGCCGGGCAGGTCGCGTCCGCGATCAACGATGCGCTCGGCCAATACCTCGAGGAGAACCCCGGCGACGCGCGCCGGATCGTCGAGAAGTGCCTCACCGCATTCCGCGCGCGCGAGGCCGCACGCAAGGCCCGCGACCTCGTGCTCCGCAAGGGCGCGCTCGACGGCTTCTCGCTGCCGGGCAAACTCGCGGACTGCCAGGAGCGCGACCCGGAGAAGGCGGAGCTCATCGTCGTCGAGGGGAACTCGGCAGGCGGCTCGGCGAAGAACGGCCGGGACCGGCGCTTCCAGGCGATCCTCCCGCTCCGCGGCAAGATCCTCAACGTCGAGAAGGCCCGCGCGGACAAGATGCTCGGCAACGAGGAGATCAAAGCGATCATCACCGCGCTCGGAACGGGCATCGGCGATCACTTCGATGCGAAGAAGCTCCGGTACGGCAAGACGATCCTGCTGGCCGACGCGGACGTCGACGGCTCGCACATCCGGACGCTGCTGCTCACGCTCCTCTACCGCCACTTCAAGCCGCTCATCGAGCAGGGCCGCATCTACATCGGCCAGCCGCCGCTGTACCGGCTCCAGCTCGGCAAAGAGATCCGCTGGGTCTACTCGGACAAGGAGCGCGACGCCGCGATCAAGGAGCTGAAGGTGCTCGCGAAGACCAAGAGCGCCGAGCGGAAATCGAAGGCAGCCGCGAAGAAGGCGAAGAACGAAGAGGCCGAGCTGGTCGAGGTCGAATCCGACAACACGGACGAGGGCACCGACGACGGCAAGGGTGGCCGCGAGCCGGCTATCGCGCGGTACAAGGGTCTCGGTGAGATGAACGCCGATCAGCTCTGGCAGACCACGCTGAACCCGGCGACCCGGACCCTCCGCATGGTCACGCTCGAGGACGCGGAGCAGTCGGACCTCGTGTTCGACGAGCTCATGGGCAACGAGGTCGAGGGGCGCAAGAAGTGGATCATGGCCAACGCGAAGAAGGCCGAGCTCGATCTGTGATCGAGAGGAATGACCGGTAATGGCGCGCCTCTTGGATCTCGGCATCGACTTCGACCACTGGTGCTTCGCCTGCGGCCGCCTCAATCCAAGTGGTCTGCAGCTCGACTTCCACGTGTTCGAGGACCGCGCGACAGCGCGCTATACGGTGGACCGCAAGCACCAGGGCTACGAGGGCACGGTCCACGGCGGCGTGGTCACGGCGCTGCTCGATGAAACGATGGGCTGGGCGATCTTCCACCAGGGGATCTGGGGCGTGACCGCGAAGATCGAGGTGACGTTCAAGAAGCCGGTGCCGGTGGGCGAGGAGCTCGTCGTGACCGGCGAGCTCGCGAAGGATCGCGGCCGGGCCATCGAGACCCACGGCACGATCGCGCGCGCCTCTGACGGCGAAGTGCTCGCCGAGGCCACCGCGGTCTTCATCCGCATGCCCGACGCGCAACGGATCGAGCTCGAGAAGAAGTACTCGCGCACCAGCGAGGCGTTCGCGCGCGTGCGCGAGGCCGTCGCCGCCGAATCAAGAGCGCATGAACAGGAGCACGCCAGAACGTGATCGACGGACCGGACAACAAGGAGCGCATCGTCAACGTCGACCTCCAGGTCGAGATGCGGAAGGCTTACCTCGACTACGCGATGACCGTCATCGTCGCGCGCGCCCTGCCGGACGTACGCGACGGCCTCAAGCCCGTGCAGCGCCGGATCCTTTGGACCATGCACGAGATGGGTCTGCGGAGCGATCGACCGTTCCGCAAGTCCGCCGCGATCGTCGGCGACGTGATGGGGAAGTACCACCCGCATGGTGACGTGCCCATCTACGACGCGCTCGCGCGCTTCGCGCAGGACTTCACGATGCGCTACCCCCCGATCCAAGGGCAGGGCAACTTCGGCTGCTTCTCAGGCGACACGAAGGTCGAGCTCGTGAACGGCGAGCAGCGCACGTTCGTCGAGCTCGTCGAGATGGTCCACCGCGGCATCCGCGCCGAGGTCTTCACCGTCGACGCGCACCGCAACGTGCGCATCAAGCCGCTCCGCGCGCCGCGCCTCGTGAAGCGGAATGACACCGTCGTGAAGGTGACCCTGGCCGCCGGCCAGGAGATCGTCTGCACGCCGGACCACCGCTTCATGCTCCGCGACGGCACGTACCGCGAGGCCGGCAAGCTCAAGGCGAAGGACCAGCTCATGCCCTTCGCGCGCACCGCGATCCCCGAGCGCCTGCACCGCACCGGCGCGTTCCCGATCCCGGCGAGCCTGTCGCAGGTCGTCACCTCGGTCGCGCCCGCGGGCAAGGCCGACGTCTACGACCTCACGGTGGACGTGACCCAGAACTTCGCGCTCGCGGCCGGCATCTTCGTCCATAACTCGATCGACGACGACCCGCCAGCAGCCATGCGCTACACGGAGGCACGGCCCGCGGCCGTCGCGGCCGAGCTCCTGGCGGACATCGAAAAGGAGACCGTCGACTGGTACCCGAACTACGACAACCGCCACATGCAGCCGACGGTGCTGCCGGCGCGGGTGCCGAACCTGTTGATCAACGGATCGACCGGTATCGCGGTCGGCATGGCGAGCAACATTCCACCGCACAACCTGCGCGAGGTCACCGCGGCAGTGAAGCGGCTCGTCGACGACCCCGAGCTCACGAACGACGACCTCTGCGAGACCGTCCTCGGCCCCGATTTTCCGGGCGGCGGCGTCATCTACCGGTTTGAGGAGCAGAAGAACGTCGAGACCGGAGCCGCGGAGCGCGTCGACGCGATCCGCCGCGCCTACTCGAACGGCCGCGGCCGGATCCTCATGCGCGCCAAGGCCAACCGCGAGGAGGGCAAGGGCGGCCGCGAGTACATCATCGTGACCGAGCTGCCCTACGCGGTGAACAAGGCGTCGCTGATCGAGAAGATCGCGGACCTTGTGACCAGCAAGAAGATGGGTGGTATCTCAGATATCCGCGACGAGAGCGACCGCGACGGGATGCGCATCGTCATCGAGATCAAGCGCGACGACAACTACGAGCGCGTCCTCAACAATCTCTACAAGCACACGTCGATGCAGTCGGCCTTCAACCTGAACATGCTCGCGCTCGTCGATTCGTCACCGAAGACCCTCGGGCTGAAGGACGTCCTTCAGCACTTCATCGACTATCGCAAGCAGGTCATCAAGCGCCGGACCGAATTCGACCTCACCAAGGCGAAAGACCGGGCGCACATCCTCGAGGGATTCAAGATCGCCCTCGACCACATCGACGAGATCGTGAAGACGATCCGCGCGAGCAAGACCCCCGAGACCGCGCTCGCCAACCTGCGCGAGAAGTTCTCGCTCTCCGAGATCCAGGCGAAGGCCATCCTCGAGATGCAGCTCCGCCGCCTCACCGGCCTCGAGCGACAGAAGATCGAGGACGAGTACCGCGAGACGATCGCCCTCATTGCCGAGCTCGAGGGCATCCTCGGCAACCCGCGCAAGATCCTGTTCCTGATCAAGCAGGACATGGACGAGCTCGCCGCCAAGTACGGCGACGACCGCCGGACCAAGATCCTGGACGATCTGAACCGCGAGCTCACCGACCAGGACCTCGTCGCCGACGAGGACGTTGTCATCTCGCTTTCGACCCGCAACTACGTGAAGCGGATGCCACTATCAACGTACAAGGCCCAGCACCGCGGCGGTCGCGGCGTCATCGGGATGGCGACCCGCGACGAGGATGATGTCGACCATCTCGTGGTCGCGCGCAACCACGACCGCCTGTACGTGTTCACCGACCGCGGCCGCGTGTTCGCGCTCAAGGTCTTCGAGATCCCCGACGCGAGCCGCACCGCGAAGGGCACGCCGATCCAGAACATCCTCGAGGCCATGCAGTCGGGTGAGCGCGTCTCCGCGCTCATCGCGATCCGTGACGGCTCGACCGCTCCATACCTCGTCATGGCGACCCGCAAGGGCTTCGTGAAGAAGACGCCACTCTCGGAGTACGGCAACGTGCGACGCGCCGGCCTCATCGCTATCGAGCTCCGCACGGACGACCAGCTCGCGTGGGTCGCCGGCGCGGGCGACAAGGACCGCATCGTCCTCGCTACCAAGAAGGGCAAGGCCGTCACGTTCAAGGCCACCGACGCGCGGCCGATGGGCCGCCAGACCCAGGGCGTGACGGGCATCCGGCTCGCCAAGGGCGACGAGGTCATTGGCATGGGTGTCGTCTCCGCCCGCACCGAGGTCCTCTCGGTGACAGAGAACGGGTACGGCAAGCGGACGGCGGTGGACGACTTCCCGACACACAACCGCGGCGGTCAGGGCGTGATCCTCGCCTCTGTAACGGCGAAGACCGGCAACGTCGCCGCGATCCAGGTCATCGACGAGAAGAGCGAGGAGATCCTCCTGATCTCGACCAACGGCGTCGTGATCCGCGTGCCCATCGATCAGATCCGCGTGCTCGGTCGCGCGACACAGGGCGTGAAGGTCATGGCGACCGGCGAGGCGAAGATCGCGTCGATCGCGACCTTCGCGACGACCCGCCCCTCCCAGCCGGGACTCGGCCTCCAGAACACGTAACGGCCCGCGACTGCCGCGAGCCGTACGTTCTGGCTCGTTTCGGGCGGGGACAGTACGAAATCGCCACCAAAACCCGTTGCGCCTGCCCGTCTCAGCCCGTTACGGTCCATGACAGGGCCGGCCGGGTCGCCACGGGCGCGCAATGAGGAAGAGGGCAGCAGGGATTTGATCCGTCTTGATGACGTGAGCAAGCGCTATCCGAACGGGACAGCCGCGCTCCAGGACGTGGATCTGGGCATCGACCAAGGCGACTTCGCGTTCCTCGTCGGATCCTCGGGCGCCGGCAAGTCGACCCTCATCCGCCTGCTCATCCGTGAAGAGCTGCCGACCACCGGCCGGGTCGTCGTGAACGATCAGGACGTCGCGAAACTCCGCCGCTCGCAGATCCCGCACCTTCGCCGCCTCGTCGGCGTCGTGTTCCAGGACTTCAAGCTCCTCCCGACGAAGACCGTCGCGGAGAACATCGCCTTCGCACTCCTGGTCACTGGTCACACTGGTCAGGTCGTGAAGGAGGAGACGGAGCGCGCGCTCGCGCTCGTCGGTCTCACGCATCGGCGCGGTCACTTCCCGCGCGAGCTCTCCGGCGGCGAGCAGCAGCGTGTCGCGATCGCGCGCGCGCTCGTGAACAGTCCGAAGGTCCTCATCGCGGACGAGCCGACCGGAAACCTCGACCCCGTCACGAGCTGGGAGATCATCAAGCTCCTCACGCGCGTCCAGGAGCTCGGCACCACGCTGATCATGGCAACGCACAACGCCGAGATCGTGAACGCGCTGCGCCGGCGGGTCGTGCACCTCGATCACGGATCGATCGTGCGCGACGAGCGCGAGGGGCTGTACGCCGCATGAAGCGCGTCGGATACGTCCTCAGCGCGGCCTGGCAGGGCTTTTGGCGTAACCCGGTCATGAGCGTCGCCGCGACGCTGACCGTCGCGCTCATGCTCCTGCTATTCGCGTTCTTCATCGTCACCGATCGCGGTCTCCAGGCCGCCGTCGCCGCGCTCGAGTCCAAGGTCGAGCTCGTCCTCTATCTCGATGACGCCGCCCGGCCATCGGACATCCTCGGGCTGAAGTCGCGTATCGAGAAGGACCCGGCGGTCTCGCGCGTGGATTACGTCACGAAGCAGCAGGCCCTCGAGCGCCTCGCGGCGCTCGCGTCGCGCAAGGATGACTTCTCGCTTGTCGACATCGGCGTGAACCCGCTGCCGTCGTCGCTCGAGATCAAGCTCGCGAACGCACAGGAGACCGGCCGTCTCGCGGCGTCCCTGAAGGACGAGCTCGGCCACGGCGTCGTCACCGACGTCATCGACAACCCGACCGTCGTGGAGAAGCTCCTCACGATCACCCGCGTCCTTTCGATCGGCGGCATCGCGATCCTCGCGATGATGCTGTTCGTCGCGCTGTTCGTGATCGTCAATACGATCCGCATCGCCGTCCACGCGCGCCGCGACGAGATCGAGATCATGCAGCTCGTCGGCGCGACCGATTGGTTCGTGAGCTGGCCGTTCATCATCGAAGGCATGCTCGTCGGCGTGTTCGGCGCGATCGTCGCGCTCGCCGTCCTGACCGCCGCATCTGGCCCGGTCACGACCGCGATGATCGGATTCCTCGACATCCTCCCGGTCTCGCTCGGAGCCAATTTCGTGCTCGAGCTCGGGATCGGCGTGCTCCTCTTCGCCCTGATCGTGGGCGGGGCGGGGGCGTCGTTCTCCGTCCGGTCACAGCTCTCGAAGGGGGCGAACCCGTGATGAGCGGGACCGGCACGCGCTCACCCTTGACCGCCGGCGGCTCTTTCTGCCACGATGACTCCCGTATGGGAGCTCTCCGGACACGCCGGGGAGGTGGGAACAGGAGCGCGTGGCTTCGCACGACGATCGTCGTGCTGACCGGCCTTGCCCTGTTCTTTGGCCAGGTGCTCCAGGCGTCCGCCGACGATCCGTTGACCGAGGCGCTCAAGAAGAAGCAACAGCTCGAGCGCGCGGTCGCGATCTCCCGTCAGAACACCGAGCGCTACCGCCAGGCGGCAGATCAGTTCCAGGCCGCGGTGCGCAGCGCGGATGCCGTGATCGGCGACCTCCAGGCCAAGGCCGACGCCGCACAGTCGCAGGCAGAGCAGCTCGGGTACGAGATCCAGATCTACGAGGAGCAGCTGCAGCTCGTCGGCTTCCAGCTCGAAGAGACCAAAGCACTCTCGTCCTCGCTCACCGCGCAGGTCGATGCCGCGAGCCGCCAGCTCACCCAGCGTCAGGACCTCTACGCGAAGCATCTGCGCACGACATACATCCAGGCACAGGTCAGCCCGCTCGAGATGCTCCTGTCATCCAGGTCGCTCACCGAATTCGCGAGCCGGGTGCAAGCGATGGTGATCATCAACCGCCAGGACCAGCAGCTCGCGAACGAGATCCGCGCGCTCCGCGATGACACCGCGGCGAAGGTGGCCCTCAACGAGGAGAAGGCGGCCGAGATGGTCGGGCTCCAGGAGCAGATCACCAATCAGCGATCCGCCCTCGCGCAGCAGAAGACGCGGTACGACCAGCTCATCAAGGACGCCCAGACCGCCATCGGCAGCACGTCCGACGTCCTCAATCAGGCGGCGGCGAACCGCCAAGCCCAGCTCAACGCGGCCGCCAGGCAGAACCAGGAGACCGCGAGCCTCAACAAGCTCTTGCAGGACGCCGAGGCGCAGTACGAGCAGCTCGCCGCGCTCGCCGCAGCTCGGTCCGGCCTCGGTGCGTTCAACGGCAGCAAGGTGGCGGTGTGGCCGCTCCGCGGGACGCTCACCTCGCCGTTCGGCCCACGCTGGGGCGGCTTCCACAACGGTCTCGACATCGCCAACGTCAAGTACTCGCCGATCGTCGCCGCCTCATCTGGTCGCGTGACGACCGTCGGCAAGCCGTACCTCGCGTCGGGTGACACGGCGACCGTGGTGATCATCGCCCACGGCAACAACTTCTCGACGCTCTACGGGCACCTCGACGATCGCGTGCACCCGCCTGTCGTGCAGGTGGGCCAGAACGTGAGCGCCGGCCAGGTGATCGCGTACGAGGGCATGACTGGCTGGACCACCGGCCCGCACTTGCACTTCATGACCATCGTCAACGGCCGCGCGGTCGATCCTCGCCCCTATCTTCCTTGATCTCGCTTAAGCATCGTCGGCCTGCGCCGACCCCCGGTCGGCTCCGGCCACGACACGTTGCCCAGGGCTGGTGGTCCTCGCTCCTCGGGCAAGCCCTCGTCGCTCGGTCTTTTCGGCCTCTTTCACTACACCCGGTCGGCTTGCTACGATTGACGGCGTAAGAAAGGAGGTGATGTGGAGTGAGCGATAGCACTGGGAATCCGAAGACCCATGACTGCACACTCCAGTCTTACGGGATGTATCCAACTGAGGTGATCGCGGTCTAGCGAGTCTTCGCGAGACCCAAGTGGAGAGGCGGTGGCAGCGATGCCGCCGCCTCTTCCGTTATCCGGCACCCAGATCGACCGGATGGGTACGCTCAGTGCGCTATGACGCAGTCGAAACCCCCACGGCCGACCGGCCATTCGCGCTCCGACCGCCGCCAGGTGGCGGCCAAGCAGGCGACCCCGGATGAGGAAGAGAAGATCGAGCTGCTCGCCGACAACCGGAAGGCGCGATTCAACTACGCGATCGACCGCAAGGTCGAGGCCGGCCTTGTCCTGACGGGCACGGAGATCAAGTCGGTGCGCGCAGGCCGTACGAACCTGTCCGACGGCTACGCGAAGATCGATCGCGGGCAGGCGTACCTGCGCAACGTCCACATCGCGCCGTGGCAGAACGCCGTCGGCTTCGAGGAGCAGGAGCCGACGCGGCCGCGCAAGCTCCTGCTGCACAAGGGGCAGATCATCGAGCTCAGCGGCGAGGCCGCGCAGCAGGGCTACACGATCGTGCCGCTGCGGCTGTACATCAAGAACGGTGTCGCGAAGGTCGAGCTGGGTCTCGCGAAGGGCCGTCGTCGCTACGACAAGCGACAGGTCATCAAGGAACGCGAGACCCGGCGCGAGATGGACGCCGCCATCAAGCGCCGGGTCGGGCGCGGTCCTGGTCGGGGCGAGGGTTAGCTAGCCGCCGAAGGCCGGCGCGCCCTCGGAGGGCGCCTGAGCGCCCCGCTGGGTCCGGCGGATCGGGACATCGTTCAGGAAGAACGAGGCGACGAACGCAAGGAGCGACGCCACCATCGCCGCGATGAAGACGTCA
>JBBRQB010000059.1:0-11459 GCA_038227105.1 Candidatus Limnocylindria bacterium
CTCGCGCGCAGGTCGGCCCAGGTGAACAGCGGCGTCGTCGGTCTTCCGCGCCCGTCGATGCCGAGGAGGCCATGCCAGAACACCGAGGTCCCCATCACCGCGACGTCGGCCGCCCGCCGGCCGAGCTTCGTGAGCGTGCCGTCGATGCACCGCGCGACGCCGGCGACGAGGCGGTCCGCGTCGAGGGTCGCGGCGCCCGCGCGATCGGTGGCGACCGTGTGCAGGTCGCGGGTGGTCGTCCCGGCAAGCGGACGGGCGAGGGCGTCGAAGGCGATGACGCGCGTGGACGACGTGCCGACATCGATCGCGAGCGCCAGGGGCGCCCGCGCGTCGCGGCGGCTGATCTGACCCCTCGGTGGGACGGGTGGCATGCGACGTAGCCTAGGAGCGATGGACCCAACGGAGCTGCGCCTGGTACCGGTGACCATTCGCTTCCCGCGGCCGGTCGTGACCGACGTGGTCGCCGCGACCACGGACGCGGTCGCGCAGGTGCTCGCGTCGCGCGCGCTCCCGAAGGGCGCCGAGATCGGCGTGACCGTCGGGAGCCGCGGCATCGCGAACATCGCGACGATCGCGCGGGCGGCCATCGACGCGCTCACGGCCCACGGCCATCGCCCGTTCGTCATCCCGGCGATGGGGAGCCACGGGGGCGCGACGTCCGCCGGGCAGCGCAGCCTGCTCGCGCATTACGGCATCACCGAGGACGAGCTCGGCGTGCCGGTTCGCGACGACATGGCGTCGCGGAGCCTCGGGGTCACGCCCGAGGGCATCGAGGCGTTCATCGCCGAGGTCGGCTGGCAGGCCGACGGCGTCCTCCTGCTGAACCGGGTGAAGCCGCACACCGACTTCAAGGGTCCGCTCGAGAGCGGCCTTGCGAAGATGTGCGCGATCGGGCTCGGGAAGTACGAGGGCGCGCGCGAATGTCACCGCCAGGTGTTCGGCATCGGGTTGGGGAACGCGCTGCGCTCCGCGGCCGGGCGCGTCATCGAGACAGGCAAGATCCTCGGCGGCGTCGCGATCCTGGAGAACGCGTACCACGAGACCGCGAAGATCGAGGCAGTGACGCTCGACGGCTTCTTCGAGCACGAGGAGCGGCTGCTCGCCGAAGCGAAGCGGAACATGGGCCGGCTGCCGCTCGATGAGATCGACCTGCTCGTGTGCGACCGGATGGGGAAGAACATTTCCGGTGCCGGCATCGACACGAACATCATCGGCCGGAGCGTGTACGGCTACGAGCAGGGCCGGCCGTGGCAGGAGGGCATGCCGGTGATCCACCGGATCGTCGTGCGCGACCTCGCCGACGAGAGCGACGGCAACGCCGTTGGCATGGGGCTCATCGACTTCGTCCCGCGTCGCTTCGCGCCGAAGGTGAACGAGGAGGTCACCGTGCTGAACGCCGTGACCGCGCGCTCGCCGGAGAACGCGAAGTGGCCGATCGTGCTCGAGACCGATCGCGACTGCGTGCGGATGGCGCTCGCGACCGTTCCCGAGCGGGCGACTGGCTCGGTGATCGTGTACGTGCGCGACACCCTCGAGCTTGGCCGGGCGTACGTGTCCGAGGCCGCCCTGGCCCTGCTCGGTGGCCGCGACGACGTCGCGGCCACCGGTCCCGCAGAGCCGTTGCGCTGGACCGGGGACGAGCTGGAGTCGCTCTTCGACGCGGTGTCCTGACCTCGAGCTAGGTTCCTAGGTGTCCTGCGAGGTCAGGCGACTTCCACCGGCAGCTCGTAGACCTCGCTCGTCCCGTGACCGGCCTTCTCGTGGACCCGCATAACCGCTTCCTTGTTGGGGCCGGTCGAGAGGCAGAAGACCTTCCCGCTTGCCGGGTCGAGCCACGCGCGCTCGAAGTGAACGCCTTCCGCCTTCTCGAGCTCGAGATCCTTCGCGTGGGCCTCCTCGAGCTGCTTCTGGGTCACGCCGACGAAGCCGTTGTGGACGTCCATGAACTTGGGCATTGTCGTCACCTCCGCCCTCATTCCAGCACAATCGCCCGCACATGGCCGAAGAGCGCCGCATCGTTACGATCCTGTTCAGCGACGTGGCGGGGTCGACCGCCCTCGGTGAGGAGCTCGACCCCGAGGATCTCCGCGCGCTTCTCGCGCGCTACTACGCGATCGCCAAGGACGTCGTCGCCGAGCACGGCGGCACGCTCGAGAAGTTCATCGGTGACGCCGTCATGGCGGTGTTCGGGATCCCGACCGCGCACGGCGACGACGCTGTCCGCGCGATCGCCGCGGCGGAGCAGCTCCGCGACCGGGTGAAGGGCGATGCGCGCCTGGGCGAGAAGCTGCCGATCCGCATCGGCCTGAACACCGGAGAGGTCGTCGCGACGCGCGATGCGAGCTCCGGCGATTTCCTCATCACCGGCGACGCGGTCAACACCGCCGCGCGGCTCCAGCAGCTCGCCGAGCCGTGGTCGATCGTGTGCGGCGAGCGCACCGCGAGCGCCGCCTCCGGGCACTACGCGTTCGGTTCCGCGGTCGAGCTCAACGCGAAAGGCAAGCGCGCGCCGTTGCGCGGCCTTCCCGTCACCGGTCGCTCCAGCGGACGCGCGCGGGTCCAGATGCCGCTCTTCGGCCGCGCGGGCGACCTCGCCCAGCTCGAGCTCGCGGCGAACCGCGTGCTCGACGACAAGCGCCCGTTCATGGTGAGCGTCATCGCGCCCGCGGGCACCGGCAAGTCGCGGCTCCTCGAGGAATTCCTCGATCACCTCGGGACCCGCGCCCCCGACGCGCAGGTCGCGATCGCGCAGTGCCTCCCGTACGGGCAGCGGCTCACCTATTGGCCGCTTCGCGCGGTGCTGCACCGGCTCATCGGTGTCGGCGAGGATGCGCCGCCAATCGAGGTCCGCGCAGCGCTCGCCGCGTGGCTCGCGGCGAATGACGCGCCCGATCGGGAGCAGGTCGCCTCACTGCTCGCCGCCACCGTCGGTGCGGGCGAGCAGGAGGTGCTCGACCGCGCCGCGCTGTTCGCCGCATGGCGCACCTGCATCGAGGTCGCGGCGCGCACGCATCCGTTGGTGATCGTGTTCGAAGATCTGCACTGGTCCAGCGACAGCCTGCTGGACCTCGTTGAGTTCGTCATGCAGCCGCGCGGCACGACGCCCGTGCTGATGATCGCGCTCACCCGGCCCGAGCTGCTCGACCGGCGCACGACGTGGGGCGGCGGGAAGCGCAATCACCTAGCGCTCTCGCTCGAGCCGCTCGGCGACGGCGCGGTCGCGCAGCTCGTCGAGCACCTTCTCGAATCAAGCCAGCCGGAGATCGTGGAACGCATCGTCGCGCGCGCGGAGGGCAATCCTTTCTATGCCGGCGAGCTCGTGCGGGCGTTCATGGAGCGTGGGGGCTCGATCGATGCGCTGCCCGACACGGTGCAGGCGACGGTGCTCGCGCGGCTCGACGGTCTCGCCGAGGACGAGCGGCGGCTCATCCAGATCGGCGCCGTGTTCGGTCGGTCGTTCCGCGCCGCGGGCGTCGAGGCGATCGCGCCGGACCTTGTCGGCCGCGCGGACTCGATCTGCGAGAGCCTTATCGACAAGGACCTCATCCGGCCGAGCGGCGCCGACAGCTTCGTCTTCCGCCACATCCTCATCCGCGAGGTCGCGTATCAGACGCTACCGCGCGCCACGCGGGCCACGCTGCACGCCGCCGCAGCGCACTGGACCGAGCTCGGCGCCGCCGGCCGCGAGGACACCGTCGCGGAGCTCATCGCGTTCCATTACCGCGAGGCCGCGAGCCTGGTGAGCGCGGCCGATGCGGACGATCCTGCGGCGATCGCGATCCGCCGGAATGCAGTGCGCTGGCTCGGGCGCGCCGCCGACACCGCGCTTGCGGGCGCGGCGAACGTCGAAGCCTCCCGCCATCTTCGCGCCGCGATCGAGCTCGCGGATGCGGCCGAGGTCGTCGGCCTGTACGAGCGTCTCGGCGATGCCTTCGCCGATGCCGGTGGCTCGATCGCTGGGTACCGCGCGGCGCTCGAGCGCACCGACGACCACACGGACCCGGATCGCGCGCTGCGGCTCATCGGCGGCATCCTGCTCGGCCTGACCCGCAGCGCCGGAGCGGTCGCCGACCGTCCGACCGAAGAGGTCATGGACGCACTGCGCGCCCGCGGTGCCGCGTTGCTGGAGCGCGCCACGCAGCCGATCGCACAAGCCCGCTTCCACACCGCCGAGGGCTTCCACGTGTTCTGGCTCTCGGCGGAACGTTCCGCGACGGCGGAGGAGATCGCGGCGTCAGAGCTGCACGCGAACATGGGGCTCGACATGGCCCGCGGCATCGGCGACATCGCGTTACACAGCGCGGCCCTGGATGCCGTCAGCGCGTGCGAGATGCAGCGCGGCGACTGGGCCGGCTCACGAGAGACGGCGCGCTCCCGGCTGCTTCTGGGCGAGCGCCTGGATCTCGCCGAGAAGATGGACACGTACAGCGTGATCGCCTGGGCGTCGATCGTGCTCGGTGACCTCGACGAGGCCGTGCGTATCTCGCGGGAAGGCCTGGGCCTGATCCAACCCGGCCAGGTGCCCGCGTGGGCGCTGCATCTGGTGGCGTGGCGCCTCTACGCATTCGCCTTGCGCGGAGACTGGGATGACGTCCCGGCACTCGCCGATCGGGGCCGGGAGCTTTGGATCGAGAGCGGCAAGATCTCCGCCGGCTATTCGCTGCGCGGCTTCATCGCGGCGCGCGACGTCGCGATGGCCACGCGCAACGACCCGCTCGCGGAGCGGCTGACCGAAGTGATCTTCGGCATCGTCGACCAGTTCACGCCGAGCCCGGCGACCACCGCGCAGGTCGACGCGCTGCGCTTCAAGCCCGGTGCCGTCGTCGAGATGCTCCGGATCGCGGTGAGCCGCCGCCGGAATCCGGAGGGCTTCGAGCGCCTCGTGAGCGGCGCCATCGACCGGGACGAGTCGATGCCGCTCGACGCGCTCGAGGCTGCGCGGGCTGCGTACGCGCCCGCACATCTGGGCCACGTGCTGGTCGCCCTCGACCGCGCGATCGCGAGCAACCGCCGCGATCCCGCGCTGCTCCAGCGAGTGCTCGAGCAGTACGAGGCGATGCACGCGCGGCCGCTGATCGCACGCGTCCGCTGCGAGCTCGGCCAGCTGACCGGGGATGATGCGCTGCTCGAGTCGGGGGTCCGCATGCTGCGCGAGCTCGGCGACCAGCCGATGCTCGCGCGATTTGATCGCTAGCCGGGCGTAGCGCGTGCCCCGCCGTGGCGTTCAGCAGAGGTAACGCTACACGGAGGTGCTCCTTTGTTCCGTACCGGACACAAGAACGACCCCAGTCCTGTTGATGTGCCCGAGCCAGCGCGTCCCGAGCCCGCGACGGTCGCGCCTGTGGCTGTCGAGCAGCCAGTCATGCGGAGCGCCCCCGCCGCGGCCGTGCCCGCGGCGCGTCGCGACGCGAACATCGGGAAGGGCGTCACATTCGACGGCACGCTGCGGTTCACCGGTGCGATGACGATCGACGGCACGTTCAAGGGCCATATCCTCGCCGGCGACACGCTCGTCATCGGGACCGGCGCGACCGTGGCCGCCGACGTCACGTGCGGCGCGATCGAAGTCTTCGGCGAGGTCCAGGGCAGCCTCACCGGAACGCGCGCGGTGGAGCTCCGGGCCGCCGCGCGAGTGAGCGCCGATGTCACGACGCCGTCGCTGCGGATCGCGGATGGCGCGGTACTGGACGGAACAGTCCGGATGCGCGGCACACCAAATGCGAGCCGTAGGCACAGCGAGCGGGTCAAGCGTCCAGCGCCCGTCCCCGACGACAACACCATCCCGGTCGGCTAACGCGAAGGCCGCCCACCTGGCCGGCCCTTCGCGTGGCGTGGGTGGTCGGACCACGGCGTGAACTTGCTCACGTGTAGACATCGCTGTTGCCGGAACTGCGTCGGGTTAAGGGATGCGTCGAGCCGCAATGTTCCGCGGCGCGGCACGCGTGCGCCTCACGCCCACGGGCGTCGCGAGCTTGCGTTCGAAGCCGTCCAGCAGCGCGAAGAGTCCGACGGACTCCCAGGCCCGGCCCCACTTCCGCTTCGTGATCTCCGTGATCACACCCGCCTCGGCGAGGCGATCGATCCCGAGCCGCGTCGCTTCGTCGCTGACCCCGAGGAACTCGGTCGCCGACTTCAGGTCGAAGACCGGATGCGTCGGGAGCTGCTCGATGAGGTTCGCTGCGGCGCTCCCTGCCCGCGGGACACCCGCCAGCTTTCGCCAGCCAGCCTTGAGCGCATCGATATCTGTCGCGAGCGTTCGCGCGCCGTCCGT
Source organism: Candidatus Limnocylindria bacterium (assembly GCA_038227105.1). Lineage (GTDB taxonomy): Bacteria > Chloroflexota > Limnocylindria > P2-11E > P2-11E > UBA4735. Next base: position 6,272 of record JBBRQB010000059.1, read on the forward strand.
CGCGATGCCTGTCGCGCGGGAGAACAGGCCGATCCAGTCGTCGTCCTTGCGCTCGCGGTAGGTCGTCAATCCGTCGACGTACGCGTCGTAGTTCGCCGCGAGCACGAGACTGATGGGCGGCACGTAGCGCGGCGCGATCCCGCGCCTCCGCAGGACGAGCTGGATGAGCGCGCGACCGACGCGTCCGTTGCCGTCTTCGAACGGGTGGATCGTCTCGAACTGCGCATGGGCGACCGCGGCCTGTACGAGCGCTGGAAGATCGTTCCGTCCGATGAAGGTCGTCAGGTCCTCGAGCAACGGCGGAACGTCGGCCTCCGGGACCGGGATGAACTTTGCGCGGTACGGGTTGTTGGGGTGCCCGATCCAGTTCTGACTGGTGCGGAGCCGCCCAGCGATCGGTGCATCCGACGTTCCCTTGAACAGCTCCCGATGGATCGTTAGCAGCGTGTCCACCGAGATCCGCCGCGGCGTGTCTCCGATGGCGAGGGCTGCCCGCATTGCGCGCACGTTGCCCAAGACCGCGGCCGCATTGGCGGACGCCAGCTTCGGGTCGAACGTCGCCTCAGCGAGGTTCTTGTGAGAGAGCCGCAGTCCCTCGATCCGCGATGATGCGACCGCCTCCTGGCGCAGAAGCTGGTGCGTGAGCGCCTCGAGTGCATCCGAACCCGGCGGGTCGTCGTTGAGCTGCCGGAGCGCCGCTTCGGCGCGCACCAGATCCTGGATCGTTTCCGAGGAGAGCTGCGGCTGCGCCGATGCGATCTCCCAGCTTTCGAAGGCGTAATAGAAGAAGCCCTGGCGAGCGGCTCGGCCGCCCGACACGCTGGTGAGGCCGGCTGGCCAAAAGCGCCGAATTCCCTTGTTCATAACCTTGGAGAGCCCTCCTCACTTTCCAATGTTACAGGGTAAGATTGGAGAGCACCAGTGGCCTTCCAAGGTTAGCCAGCTCGGCGTCGATCCGTCCAGCACAATGCCCGTCGTGGGTCTCCGCTTCTACCGTCGCCTGCGCGTTCTTCCCGGGATGACCGTCAACCTCAGCAAATCAGGCGCATCGATGTCGTTCGGTGTTCGCGGAGCGCACTACACGGTCGGCCCCCGTGGGCGGCGCGTCACGGTCGGTCTGCCCGGCACCGGGCTGTACTACACGCAGCACGACGGGGCCGCGCACTCCCAAGCGCCGCTGCGTCCTCACATCGAGCCGGCAGCCCGTTTGCGTTTGGGCTTCTTCCGTCGTCTGGTGACCCCGGCAGAGGAGCAACACCTCATCGACGGACTCCGAGAGTTCACGGCCGGTCGGGAAGATGCCGCGTTTGAACAATTCCGCTCGTCGACGCATCTACCGGATGGAGCGATGTTCGCGGGCATCCTCGCGTTCAAGCGGGGACTGCTGCCTGAGGCGGAGCAGGATCTGGTTCTCGCGATCCGGCCGGGCGCGGGACTCGGGAACGTCATCTTACGCTACGGGGTCGCTTCGACAGTCAGCATGCAGATCACGCCGGACGTCGTCGCGCACCTGCCGCATGTACGCGAAGGAGCACTTCTGGCGCTCGCGGAGGTGTACCAGCGTCAAGGCAGAACGGCCGACGCTATGGGGAGCCTCGAAGAGATCCGAAAGACATGGCCGCAGGATCCCTTCGTCATTGCGTCGCTGTGCGAGCTCTGGCTCGATGGAACACCAGACGCCGCGGCACTTGAGCGGGTCGTCGCGGCGACTGACACGATGCAGAACGTGACGCCCGTGCAGACCGCACTGTTCCTGTACCGCGCTCGGGCGCTGCGGCAGCTGAAGCTCCCAGATGGTGCCGTCCAAGCCGCCACTGGCGGACTGAGCCGTCGGACCGATCGCTCAGCAGACCTACTTCGCGAATTGCGCTATGAGCGAGCGCTCGCGTATGGCGAGAGTGGGAATGACCGACGTGCCAGGAGCGAGCTTGAGAAGCTCTACGCCGAGGACTCGACCTACGCCGACGTCGCAACACGACTCGGCGTGCCTCCGAAGGCCGGTTAGTTCGAGGCGGCGATCATGGCGCGTTAAGTGCCCGGCTGTTGCCGCTGTGCGACGAACACGAGCCCGAGATACCGCCTGACTTACCGAACATCCCGTCCCGGCACTGGATCACGTAGCCATTGCCATTCCAGAAGCTCGCGATGCAGGAGATGTATGAGCAGATGCTCGCGGCTGGGCTGGTAATGACACTGCCGCCGCAGAAGTTGTAACCCCAGGGATTAGTTGGTGCACCGCAAAGGTTCGCCACAGGCTTCACTGTCGGTGTCGGTGTCGGTGTCGGTGTCGGTGTCGGTGTCGGTGTCGGTGTCGGTGTCGGTGTCGGTGTCGGTGTCGGTGTCGGTGTGGCGGTTGCCGTCGGGGCCGGGGTAGCCGTGCGTGTCTGGGTAGGAGTCTGTGGAGTGGAGGTCGCCGCGCTGGTTGTCGAGACAGCGGCCTGCTGGCCCGTAGGAGATGAGGTCGTTCCGCACGCGACAAGCGCCCAGCTCATCAGGAGGACCGAAAGGCCCCGTCGCGCTGAGACGTCCGTCAATCTGGCCACGTCCTCAGCGTGAGACGTACGGACGGGCATCCAGAGTCAGACGGCGATCAATACCTGGCGGAATGCGGTCGAGAGAGCGCCCGGTTGATGGCTCTCCGCGTCCCCAACCTCGCGAGGTGTCCGCGCTAGCTCTTATCCGTCTCCATCGACTTCGCGATCGCGCCGAGGAAGTCCTTGTTCGTCTTCGTCTTGGCGAGACGCTGGAGCAAAAGCTCGGTGCCTTCGATCTGACCCACGGCCGACAGCATCTTCCGCAGGAGGATGACCTGGCGCATCGTCTCGGGCGAGAGCAGCAGCTCCTCGCGACGGGTGCCCGAGGCTGGGATGTTGATCGCCGGGAACGTCCGCCGCTCCTGGAGCTTGCGGTCGAGGATCATCTCGGAGTTACCGGTCCCCTTGAACTCTTCGTAGATGACGTCGTCCATCCGGGAGCCGGTGTCCACGAGGCAGGTGGCGAAGATCGAGAGCGACCCGCCGAATTCAACGTTTCGGGCGGCGCCGAAGAACCGCTTCGGCGGGTAGAGCGCGACCGGGTCCATACCACCGGACAGCGTGCGTCCGGACGGCGGGACGGCGAGGTTGTACGCCCTAGCGAGGCGAGTGATCGAGTCCAGCAGGATCGCGACGTCGCGGCCGCCCTCGACCAGGCGCTTCGCGCGCTCGAGCGCCAGCTCGGCGACGCGGGTGTGGTTCTCGGTGGGCTCATCGAACGTTGAAGAAAACACCTCGCCCTTGATCGAGCGGCGGATGTCGGTGACTTCCTCGGGCCGCTCGCCGACGAGCACGACCATGATGTGGGTGTCCGCGTGGTTGCCGGCGACGCCGTTCGCGATGTCCTTGAGCAGCGTCGTCTTGCCGGCCTTCGGCGGCGACACGATGAGCGCGCGCTGGCCCTTGCCGAGCGGGTTCACCAGGTCGATGAGCCGCTGGGAGAGGTTCGCGCCCTCGATCTCGAGGTGGAACATCTCCTCGGGGAAGATCGGGGTGAGGTCCTCGAAGTGCGGGCGGCGGCGGGCCATCTCCGGGTCGATGCCGTTCACGGCCTCGACGCGCAGGAGCGAGAAGTACTTCTCCGAATCCTTCGGCGGCCGGGTCTGGCCGGTGACGAAGTCACCGGTGCGAAGCCCGATGCGACGGACTTGGCTCGAGGACACGTACACGTCCTGCGGCGAGGGGAGCAGATTCGAGCGGCGGAGGAAGCCGAAGCCGTCCTCGACGATCTCGAGGATGCCCTGGGCGAAGATGTTGCCCTGGGCCTCGGTCTGGGCCTGGAGGATCCGCATGACGACGTCGTCCTTCGTGGACGCGGCGGTGACGTCGGCGACCTTGAACTCGTTCGCCGCCTCGAGCATCTGCTTCGGATCCATCTCGAGGAGCTCGATGATCGTGTAGTACTTGCGGCCGGGGGTGCCCTGGGCCTCGGCCTGCGTGCGCGGCGGCGCATCTGCTACGGCCGGCGCGGTGGCCGGAGCGCCAGCCTGGGCGCCATTGCCGTTGCGCGGGCGCAAGGCGCTGCGGCGTTCACGGGCGTCATTTGGGGAGTCGGTGCTGGCGGCTGCGGGAGGCGGGGCGTCGTCTGGCTGCGCGGGGATGGGGCCTTCGGGGTTTTCCAAAATGGTTCGTTCGCTCCTTATTGCTGCGCGTGTATTGGGTCCTTCGTCAAGTGGGAGGTCCGGGGGCGCACTGCGTGCGACCGCGCCCGGGGATCAAATGGGAGGGGCAACGCGCTACACGGCAGTATAGCAGCCCCTATGGGAATGGACGAAAGCCTTCGGGCGGACCTGGTCGCGCTGTCGCGGGCGATCCATGCCGAGCCCGAGCTCGCCTACCACGAGCACAAGGCGGTCGCGAACATCACCGCGCTCCTTCAGAAGTACGGCCACACCGTGGAGCGGCCGTACGGCGGGCTCGAGACGGCGTTTCGCTCTCGTATCGGTCCCAAGTCCGGGCCGTTCGTCGCGCTCCTCGCCGAGTACGACGCACTGCCAGACGTCGGGCACGGCTGCGGGCACAACCTCATCGCGATGAGCAACGTTGGCGCCTTCTTGCTCGCCGCGCAGGACGTCGCGAAGCTCGAGATCGGCATCGAGCTCATCGGGACACCCGCAGAGGAGAGCGGCGGCGGAAAGATCGACCTGCTCGACGCCGGCGTGTTCAAGGACTGCGTCGCCGTGCTGTCCTCGCATCCCGGCGGGAACACCTGGGCGGCCGGGCAGCACACCCTCGGCATCACGAACCTCAAGATCGGCTTCCACGGCCTTGCCTCACATGCGGCAGTGGATCCAGAGAAGGGCCGGAATGCGCTGTCCGCCGTGATCCGGATGTTTGTCGCGATCGATGGTTGGCGGCAACACCTGCCGAGCACCGCGCGGGTTCACGGGATCATCACGAATGGTGGCGCCGCGTCGAACATCATCCCGTCGTACGCGGAGGCGGTGATCGGGCTGCGCTCGCCTGACGTGACGTACCTGCACGAGATGGTCGAGACCTTCAAGAAGATCTGCGAAGGCGCAGCACTGCAAACCGGAACCACCGTCGAGATCACCGAGGAGATGCGGCTCTACGAACCCGCGAAGCCGGATCCTTTCCTGACGGAGCTCGCGGTGAAGGAGCTGGAAGCACGTGGCGCCAAGGACGTGCACCAC
>JBBRQB010000060.1:0-11295 GCA_038227105.1 Candidatus Limnocylindria bacterium
GTCGCCTCTAGGAGGCGCGCGATGAGATCGAAGGTCAGGAAGGTGCGGGCATGTCCGAGATGGGTCGTGTCGTAGGGCGTGACGCCGCAGACGTACATGGAGACGGCGCGGCCCCGCACGGAGACGGGATGGATCCCGCGGCGGCGGGTGTCATATAAACGGAGCACGCGCTCCGGACGATATCCTCGGTGCGGGTGATGCGTCTGCCGGACGAGCGCGCGGTCGTCGCGATGCTCGAGCGCGTTGCGTCGCCGCCCACGACCCCCTACCACGAGTGGCGCGCCCTCGACGCCATCAGCGCCGAGCTTCGTGCCCTCGGCCTGGCCGTTGAGACCGACCGCTACGGCCAGCTGTTCGCGCATCACAGCAACGGATCGGCCAAACGCAGCCTCGCGTTCGTCGCCCACACCGATCACCCGGGCTTCGAGATCGTCGAAGCGAACGGCAGTCGCGGGCTCGCGCGGTTCCGCGGCGGCATCGATCCCACGTACTTCCAGGGGTCGTTCCCGCTGGTCGTCCACCGTGATGGCGTGGCGGATGGCCATCGCGCGCAGGGCGCGGGCTACGTGTCGGACCCCGTGCTGCCCGACTGGTCCGCGGGCCGGTGCGAGATCCGCGCGGAGCGTGACCTCGCCGTCGGCGACTGGGCGGTGCTCGACATGCCCGCATTCGAGCGTCGCGGCCAGGAGCTTCACCTGCGCAGCGCCGACGACCTCGCCGGATGCGCGCTCATCATCGCGATGCTCGATGCGCTTCGCCACGAGACGCGGGCGTTCGACGTCCACGCGGTCTTCACGCGTGCCGAGGAATCGGGGCTGTTCGGCGCGCGGCTCATCGCCGAGGATGAGCGCATCCCGAAGGAGGCCTACGTCGTGTCGGTGGAAGCGAGCAATTCGCGCTACGCGCCAGCCGGCGCCGGCATCGTCGTCCGCACCGGCGACTACCACAACACCTTCTCGAATGAAGCCGAGCGGTACCTGCGTGTCGCGCAGGAGCGGATCGCCGAGCACGGCATCGCGGCGCAGCGGCGCCTCCTTCCCGGCGGCACGTGCGAAGCTTCAGCGTTCGTGCGGCTCGGATGGGTCGCCACCGGACTCGCGCTCCCGAATACCGGTTATCACAACGCCGGCGCCGACGGCGCTCTCGTCCCGGAGATGATCCGCATCGAGGACCTGCTGTCCGGCATCGCGCTCGCGGCCGAGGCTGCGGCCGCGGCGGGCGAGGACGCCGAAGAGTCATGGTGGCCCGACGTGCGCGTCGTTCCGCCTGATATCCGCGAACGGCTCGCTCGCTCAGCGAGTGTCAACAACGAGGACCATCCCGCCCCTTGACACCCGCTCCATGGTCGGGTGTAGAACAGGACATGGAGCTCCAACGCGGACCGACGATCGCATCGGAGGTCACATATGGTTCGCATCCATCTTCGCTACGAGGTGCTCGAAGTCGATCGATGACGCCCCCGACGGAAGGGGGCCCAGTCGATCGGGGACGCCGGTCACGAAGCGCCGTGATCGACAACACTGTGCTCAGTGCGTCGCACATCGGACCGGTTTTCCGGCCAGCACTTTGACATGAAGCGGCGTCCCCCGGCGATCTGAGTGTCTGCAAGACAACAGAAGGCCCTCGCGACGGCGAGGGCCTTCTGTTGTCTACGCTGGACCGCGAAGGTGGAAGAGATCTATGAGACCGAGTGGCAGTGGTTCCGCCACGCCATCCGGGACTCCATCCTGCGGCCTCGGAGGTTCGCCGCGAGCCTCGCGCACGAGCACTACGGGCTCGCCGGCGTGGTCGTCGCGATCCTCGCGGGCATCGCGCTGTCGGTATCGGTCGATGCGCTCGTCATCGCATCGAAGGGCCTCAGCCCGCTCGACTTCACCAGCAGGCTGCTCATCGATGCCGCGTTCCTCGGCATGCGGCTCGCCATCGTGGCTGCGGTCACTTCCGGCGTCGTCGTGCTGTTCCTGCGCATCGTCCGCCACGCCGATCTTTCCATCGACCAGGCTTACACGGCGGTCACGTTCGCGCTGACGCCTCTCCTCGCGGCACCGATCCTCGCCGCGGCGCTCGCGATCGTGCCTGAAACGCTGCCGGTCGCCGGAATCCTCGTAGTGGTGCTGCTCGGGCGCCTCCTCTACGGGCTGTTCCTGAACCTCCGGCCGCTCGCGCCGCTCGCGCTCGCGCTCGCCGCGCTCGTCATCGTGGTCGCGAGCGTGCCCGTCACCCTGTCCGATCAGGTCTCCCGTATCGAGTTCACCGCGCTCGCGTACCAGCCCGCGCTCGCGCCAGAGCTGACGGTGGCGCCGGCGACCGGGACGACGTTCAAAGGAGAGGGGTACGAGATCACCCTTCCGGCCCGCTGGAAGCAGGTCAACCTGGGGATCGCCGGCGAGATCGGTCACTACGAGACCGACACGGACATCCTCTCCGTGACGCGGGCGACCGGCAGCGCTCTCGTCACCCCGGATAGCTACGCCGAGAACGTCGCGCTCCAATGGCGGCGCGGCCTCGAGAACACGCACGCGAGCCGATCGATCTTCCGGATCCGGAACCTGGTGGTCCTCGACGACAGGTACACCGGCACCGTGGGCGGCCGACCCGAGCTCCTGCGGCAATTCACGACCGTGGTCGGCACGCAGGGCCTCGCGCTGCTGTTCCGCTACATCGAGCCGAATGAGGCGCAGGCGCTCAGTGAATCGTCCGCGATCGCGGCGACCTGGCGCGTGCAGGGCCGCTAGCCGACCTCGACCTCGCGGACCCATCCATCGCGCACCCGGTACGCGCGGAGCTCCGGTTCGGTGTCCCGAAGCGAGACGAGCACGTAGAACGCCTCCGGGTAGTGCGCTTCCGCGCGATCCGTCGGCGACGGGTATGGCTGCGTGATCGGGTGGCTGTGGTAGATCGCGACGAGCTCTTCGCCCTTCGCGTCCATGTCTCGGAACGCGCGGAGCTGCTCGCGCGGCTCGATCGTGTACCGCGTGACCGGCGTCGGATGCGCGTTCACGCAGCGGATGAGCCGCGTCGCGACCGATCCGGTGCCCGCGATCAGACCGCAGGCCTCCTTCGGCGCCTCGGCGCGCGCGTGCGCGACGATCTCGTCACGCAGTGCCGCCGGCAGCGCGAGGCGCTCGGTCAGCGCCCGCCGGCCATCGCCGGGATCACCATGACCTCGCTGCCGTCAGGAACCGCGGTCTGGAGGCCGCCGGAGCCACGGGCATCGGCCTCACCGACATAGACGTTCACGTATGACCGGATGCCGCCGCGATCGTCGAGGACGCGCGCCCGGAATCCGGGGTGGCGGCGGTCGATGTCCGCGAACAGCTCGTCGAGCGTCGCTCCCGACGCCGTGATCTTCGCCTCGCCGCCCACGGCATCGCGAAGCGTGCCGGGCAAACGAACGGTCACTGCCATGTCATCACTCCCACATCGGCGTCGAGAGATAGCGCTCCCCGCCATCTGCTAACAACGCGATGACCACCCCGTTGTGTTCCCGCGCGACCTCTCGGGCGGCCACGACAGCACCTCCGCCGGACGGCCCGCTGAAGATGCCCTCCTCGCGCGCGAGCCGGCGGGCCATCGCGATCGCACTGTCCGTGCCGACGGTCCGGTGCTCGTCCGCGACGGCCTCGTCCCAGATCGCGGGGCGGATCGCCGTCGCCATGTGCTTCCAGCCCTCGATGCCATGCATCGCCGCATCGGGCTGCACCGCCACGATCCGCACCCCGAGTGGGCGCAGCGCCCGTGAGAGGCCGACCACCGTGCCTGATGTCCCGATGCCCGCGACCAGATGCGTGATGCGGCCGGTGGTCTGGTCCCAGAGCTCAGGCCCGGTCGTCTCCTGATGCGAGAGCGGGTTCGCGGGGTTCGAGTACTGGTCGAGGTAGACGTAGCGCGGATCTTTGGCCTTCTCACGCGCCGCCAGGATCGCGCCGTCGCTGCCCTCGAGCGGATCGGTTCGGGTGATCCGGGCGCCGAACGCGGCAGCGATGCGCCTGCGCTCGACCGAGATCTTGTCCGGCATGCACAGCTCGACCGGATGACCACGCACCGCACCGACGAGCGCGATCGCCACGCCGGTGTTCCCGCTCGTCGCGTCCAGCAGCGTCTTCCCCGCGAGGTCGGTGCTTTGCTCCGCGTCGAGGACCATCCAGAGCGCGGCCCGGTCCTTCACGCTGCCGCCGGGGTTGAAGGATTCGAGCTTCGCCCAGAGCTCCCCGCGAAGGCCTGCGCCGATGCGGCGCAGCGGGATGAGCGGCGTGTCCCCGACGGAAGCGAGGATCGTGCCCGCGACCAGCGCGCGGACACGATCGCGCGTGAGACCGGTCAGGCTTGGACGCTCTCCAGGGCGCGGCGCGCCAGGCGGAGGGCCTCCTCGCTGTCGCCCGATGCCTCGGCGGCGTGCGACCAGCGGTCGAAGATCGTGCGCAGGAGGTGCGAGGCGCGCTCCTCGGCCAGCTGGCGAGCCTCCTGGAATGACCGTCGACCGGCGGTGCCGTTCGTCTTCATCTTGAGCTCGCCGATCAGCACCAACGACCGGACCATCGCGTCGACCTGGTCGACCTTCTTCGCGAACTTGAGCGCAGCCTGCGCCAGCTCCACGGAGCCATCCGGGTCCGTCTTCGAGGTGATCTCTGCCTCGGTGGTCTTGATCGACGCGAGCGTGCCGTGGCGATTGATCTCCTCGGCGATGCGGGCGCCACGGGCGAGGCTCTCGCGGGCGCGCTCGCGGTTGCCGTATTCGGCGTACTGGACCGCGATGTTGTCGAGCGTGCACGCAACGTGGTTCAACGCGCTCAGCTCTTCGTAGACCGCGAGCGAGCGCTGGTTGTACCGGATCGCGAGCTCGACGTCGCCTTGGAGGTGATGGGCCTTCGCGAGACCGGCGAACATCGACCCGAGCGAACCGCGATCGCTGAACTTGTCGGCGAGCTCGATCGCGCGCTCATAGACGGGTAGCGCCTCCTTCGCGCGACGCATGTTGGTGAGGCAGAGGCCGAGGTCCGCGAGCCTGCGGAAATAGAAGGTCGGATCCGAAATGACGCCTTCTTCACAGGCCTGCACGCACTCACGAAGGAGGCGCGCCGCGTCCTCGTACGCATAGGTCTTCGCGTACGTTGCCGCGAGGGCGGCCTTGATCCGGACCTGCTCCTCGGCATCGTTCAACAGCTCGGCCATCCGCTGTGCCCGCTCGAGCAGCGGGAACGCCAGCTTGGTCTGTCCCTGCGCGGTGTATGCGATCGCGAGATAGCGCAGCCGCATCAGCTGATCGTTGGGTGTCAGTCCTTCTTCGAGCGCTTCGAGCAGCGGGATCGCCTCTCCCGCGTGGCCCTGTTCGACCAGGCGGCGGGACTCGAGCAGGTCGTACTGCGGTGCGGCTGGTGACGGCGAGCCGCCGAGGAGATCCGACGGCTGCACGCCGAGACGGCCGGCGATGTGCTCGAGCGCCTTCATCGAGGCGCGGGTGCGGCCGGACTCGAGCATCGAGATGTAGGCCTTCGTGTACTGCGGCTCGGCGAGCTGCGCCTGCGTCAGTCCGCGGGCCGTCCGCAGTGAACGGATCCGCGCGCCGACGTCGGCGGTCATCGCGGAGCGGATCGCGTTGCCGATGGCCATCGGAGTCACTTTACGGAACGCTCAACGGGCGGTCAAACGCCGCTGAACCCGCGGGGCCCGGACCGCGAGCGGGGTCGTGCCGGTCGGGGTTCGGGCGGGCTCAGGTGCCCGCACACGGTCTCCGGCTGACGCCGGAAAGTTGGTGGTCGCCAGTAGCCAGGCTCGCGAGGCTTGCTAGCAGTGGCCGATGATCTCGGGGTCGCACGCGGCCGCGGTGCCTGCCAGCGGGGCGGTCAGCGTGAAGGCCATCGCGACGACGAAGACGATCTTGGCGATGAACGAAGCGGACATTGGTGGGTCCTCCGACCCCACCGGCGAATTTGCTGAGCCAGCGCTGCCACTATCGGACTCGGCCGCCGAAAGGTAAAGCGGCGCTTGCCTCTAGTTCGTGGGGCGGAGGACGACGAGGCGCACCTGGTGGGCCGCGCCCACGACGGCCGCGGCGAAGAGGAGCGAGGCGGGACCGATCAGCCCGGGCACCGTGAGATGCGCCGGGTGCAAGCCATCGCTGAGGACGAGCACGGCCGCCGCCACGAGGGCACCGCCGGAGAGCACGATCGACGCGGCCGACAACACGAGCGGCACGGGCCGGCCGTCGACGAGCTGGTCGATGCGGGCCTCGGTCACCGAGAGCGAACCGACCGGAACGAGGAGGCCGAGATCGACATCCTCGGCGTCGGGAAGGACCTTGAAGAGCGCCGAGGCGAGCTCACGGACCCCACCCATCGCGCGCACGGCGGCCTGATCGGCGGCCACCTCCTTCTGGACCGTGTAGTACTCGACGAGCTCCTCGACCACTGGCACCACGTAGAGACCGGCCGCGAAGTAGCGCGCGATCACGAGACGGAGCGGATCGCGCTGGCGCAGGTGGTAGCGCTCGTGATGCAGGACCGCGCGCAGCTCAGCGTCATCGAGGCGTCGGATGAGGCCGGTGGACAGGCAGATACGCGGACTGCGGAACCAGTAGCAGAACGAGAACGGCCGCGGATCGTTCACCACGTCCACCCGATCGGCAAGCTCGACTGAAGATGCGATGGTCAGGAGGCGGCGCGGCATCGCGATCTTCCGACTGAGCAGCGAGTGGATCAGCCCGAGGGTGGCGAGCACCTGACGGAACAGCGAGGTCAGCCCGAGCGCGACACCGACGGTGGCGAGCACGAGCACGAGGAGCGCAACGATGCTCGCCGTGTCCGCCGAGCCACCGGACACGAGCGCGGTCGCCTGCGGTAGGAGGGCCGCGAGGAGCGCGACAAGCAGAGCGCTCGAACCGAGTGCGAGGAGCACGAGCACGCCGAAGGCCCGATCGGCGGTGCGCATCAGCGCGCGTCCTTCGACGGGGCGGCGGCCGCGATGCGCCGGAGCGCCGCACGATGGGCGCTGTCCACAGAGTCGAGCTCCGCGGTGAACTGCGCGAGCGCCACGTCACCGAACTCGTTCACGAGACCGCGCACGAGATCACGCGACAGCTTCGCGCGGTGCTCCTCGCGCGAGAACGCCGGCCGGTACACGTAGGTCTTGCCGTCGCGGTCGCGCGTGAGCAGCCCCTTCGTGTGGAGCCGGGTCATGATCGTCATCACCGTCGTGTAGGCGAGCGAACGGGTGCGTGAGAGATCGTCGACGACGTCGCGCACGGTCGCCTGCCGGCGCTTCCAGAGCCGCTCCATGACCGCGGTCTCGAGCGGGCCGAGGAACGCGTTCGTCCCGGAGCTGCCGGATCCCGTAGACCGCCGGATGCCGCCGCTCACGACGCGATCATCCCACCTTGCGGGCGGCAGCGCGAAGACTGCGGCGCGACTTCAGCAGGCGCGGGTGGCGCTCACCCAGGAGCTCGCGGGCGTGCGCGAGCGCGACGTGCAGGGCGACCACGAGGTGCCCGTCCCGGGGGCCGTAGAGCGGCCCCAGCGGACCCTCCCGCCGCTCGACGAGCCCGGCGAGCGTCATCGCCGCGAGCTCGTGCTCGGCGTATGGCTGGTCGAGACCAGACCAGATCGCCGCCCGCTGCGCCGTGTCCGCGCCGACCGACAGGGCGTGTAGGAGCTTGAGCCGGCGCGGATCCGCGAGCAGCTGCTGGGTCCGGGCGGCGCGCTCATATGCGTCGTCGTCCGAGCGCTCGAGCAGCGTCGGGTCGCTGTGAAAGAGGTTGAGGTCCCAATCGATCATCGCGTACTACCCAGCCGTAATACTACCGGAGGGTAGTACGTGAGGTGAGGCCTTCAGTCGACGGCGGAGGGCTCCGCGACCGGCTCGATCCGCGACGCGCCGCCAGCCTTTGCATTGAGCGCGACGGCGGTGACCACCAGCCCGGCACCGGCCAGCATCCGGACATCGAAGGCCTCGCCGAGCACGAAGCCACCGATGAGCAGCGCCTGCAGGGGAATGAGGATCTGCGACAGCGTGACCGTGGTCGGACGCAGGTGCCGGAAGAGCCACGCGTTCAGGACCAGGCCGACGCAGGAGCCGCCGATGACCAGATAGGCGAAGGCGATCGCCGCGCTCGCGTCCCAGCGCTGCGGCTGGCCCAGCTGCGCGAGGGCGAACGGCGCGAGGAACACGGCCGCGACCCACGTCTGGAGGCCCACGACGGCGATCGGCGACTCCCCCTTCAGGTACTTCGCGATGAGGATCGCCGCGATCGCCCAGGTGATCGGCATGATCGCGAGGAGGACCATCGCGAGCAGCACGTTGGGTCCCTCGCTCGCGGTCGGTGCGCCGACGAGGATCGCCGTGCCCGCGAGACCGAGCCCGAGCGCGACGATCTTGAGGATCGACAGCCGGTCTCCGTGGACGAAATAGTGCGCGAGGACCGCAGTCCAGACGGGCGCCATCGCGCCGAACACGGCGACAAGCCCCGACGGCACGAACTGCTCCGCCCAGAAGATGAGCGCCCACGACGTCCCGATGTTGAAGAGACCGGAGATCGCGCAGGCGATGATCGCTGTCCGCGTGCGCGGGAACGGCTGCCGCAGCACGAGCGCGGCGAGGCTGAGGATGATCGCGACGGCGAGCGCGCGCTCGAACGCAAAGAGGTGGGCGGGCACGACCGCCACGCCGATCTTGATCGCCGCCCAGGTCGAGCCCCAGAGCAGGACCATGGCGACATAGGCGGCCGCGACACGTGCGCTCACACCGGTATTGTCGGTCTGTGGCTCGTTCTTGGCTCGCGATCACGCTCCTCGCGCTCACGCTCACTGCGTGCGCCGGACCGAAGATCGTCGGCACCGAGATCACGCCGACGGCTGCGCCGGACTTCACGTTGGTCGATGGCATCACCGGGACGCCGACCCGGCTCTCCGCGCAGCAGGGCAAGGTGGTCGTGCTCACGTTCCTCTACACGAGCTGCCCGGACGTGTGCCCGCTGACCGCCGAGACGCTCCGCCAGGCGCAGCAGAAGCTCACGGCTGGCGAGCGCGCCCAGACCGTTCTCATCGCCGTGTCGGTCGATCCGCTGCGAGACACACCGCAGGCGGTGCAGGGATTCGCGAAGGACCACGGTCTCGCGAGCGGCTTCGTCTACCTCGTCGGCTCGCAGGCGCAGCTCCAGACGGTGTGGGCGGCGTACGGGATCCGCATCGAGACCGATCCCTCGGTGAGCGGGGTCGGCCACAGCGACGCGATCTACCTGCTGGATCGCAAGGGCCAGGCGCGTGTCCTCACGCACTCGAACATCACGCCAACGGATCTCGCGAACGACGTGAAGGTGCTGGCCGCGGAGCGCTAGCCGACGATGTATATGGTCGTAAAGAGGCCGATCCAGACCACGTCGACGAAGTGCCAGTAGATGCTTGCGGCTTCGACCGCGAGGTGGCGGTTCGCCGTGAACTGGCCGCGCAGCGAGCGGTACAGGCAGATCGCGATGAAGACCACGCCGCCGGTCACGTGCGCGCCGTGGAATCCGGTGAGGGTGAAGAACACCGCCGCGAACACGCCGTCCTTCGGCAGGAATCCGAGACGCGTGTATTCGTAGGCCTGGCCGGCCAGGAACGTCGTTCCGAGGATGACCGTGGGGATGAGCCAGAAGATGAGCGTGCGGCGGTCACCCTTCTTGATCGCGCTCACCGCGAGCTGCATGGTCACGCTCGATGCCACGAGCTCGATGGTGTTGACGAGCGGGAGACCCGCCCAGGTCGGCTTCTCGCCGAAGACCGGCTCCCAGGCGGGGACCTTGCCGCGGAGGAAGAAGTACGTGGTGAACAGGGCAGCGAAGAACATCGTCTCGCTGCCGACGAACATGATGATCGCCCACATGCCGGCGTTGAACCGGGTGGGCTGGACGTCGTGGCCCGAGTCGTTGGCCCCGAGCCGGTCGACGGTCGGCGTGCCCCGGCGGCCGCGGACGATGGTGCGGTCGGCCATTAGTGGTGTGCCCCGTCATCGCTGGCCTGGGTGTAGGCACGCGCGTCGTCGATGAGCCAGGTGGCAAGGCCGACGAGCACGAAGACCAGGCCGACCGCGATGAGGATGACGCTCCAGAGCACTCCGAACGAGATGAGCGTCACGCCGATCCCGATCGTTACCGGCGAGAGGCTCGGGGGCGGCATGTGGATCGGCTGATCGTGCCCTGCCATCGGCATGAACTCTAGGACATCGATTGGCGGGCGTCGAAATGCTGTCCTAGTGTTGTCCGGCAATGCCGTGGATGAACGACCCTCAAGGGCCGCTTGCCCGTTCGATCGCCGACCTGTACTGGATCATGTTCGCCGCGGCGGTGATCGTCCTCGCGATCGTCGTGGGCGCGCTCGTGGTCGCGGGCATCCGATTCCGCGAGCGGCCAGGCCATGTGGCCCGCCAGTACCACGGGAACAACCTCCTCGAGCTCGTCTGGACGGTCATCCCGACCCTCATGGTCATCACGTTCAGCGTGCTCTCGTTCCAGCGCCTCGCGCTCGTGAACGACGTGGACAGCGGCGCCGTAATGACGATCAAGGCCGAGGGCAAGCAGTGGGTCTGGAACTTCCAGTACCCGTCGGATCCGACCTTCAAGCTCAGCGACGGCAAGTACCTGACCGCGGCCGAGGAGCTCCACATCCCGGCAGGCCAGAAGATCAAGATCGAGCTCAGCGCCGTCGACGTCATCCACGCGTTCTACGTCCCGAAGCTCGGCGGCCAGAAGGACGCGGTCCCCGGTCGCGCGACGGCCCTCTGGATCCAGGCGGACCGCCCTGGCACCTACGTCGGTCAGTGCATCGAGTTCTGCGGCACGGGTCACGCCGACATGCTGATCACCGTCATTGCTCAGAACCCCGCGGACTACGCCGCCTGGCAGGCCGCAGCGGTGAAGCAGGCGAACCTCTTCAACGATCCGGCGGTCGCGCAAGGCAAGCAGCTCTTCACGACGCTCGCCTGCGCCGGCTGCCACACCGTGCAGGGCCTCACCGGCGGCAAGGTCGGGCCCGAACTCACGCACATCATGACCAAGCAGGGCACGCTCGGCGGCGTCGCCGGCCTGACGGTGAACGAGGCGAACCTCATCAAGTGGGTCGGCAACGCGCCGGGCCTGAAGCCCGGCATCGTCATGCCGGTGTTCGCCAAGTCCGCGGGCGGAACGCTCGACGATGCGCAGATCCTCGCGGTCGTGAAGTTCCTGGAGACGCTGAAATAGCAGCCGGCTAGTCCGCGCTATTTCACCTCGAGGCCGACGCGCATCCCCAGCTGGTAGTGACCCGCGACGTTGCAGATGATCACGTA
>JBBRQB010000061.1:0-11042 GCA_038227105.1 Candidatus Limnocylindria bacterium
CGACACCCTGATCTTCGACTTCAGCCTCCCGGTCGGCGCGGGCAACACCTTCCAGAACCTGTCGCAGGACTTCACGATCACCTACACCGCCACCCAGCTGGCCGGCACCGCCCGCTAGCTCCCGCACCGCCCTCCAACGCACGCGACGCCCCCGGATTCCTCCCCGGGGGCGTTCGCTATTCGCTGCGCCTTCGGCCGCGTCCGCGCTGACCCCCTTGTCGGTCGCGGGGAAACCGTTGGCTACCGTTCACGCGATCGACACGATGCCGTGCGCGGATCGGGGCAGCCACCTGGGACCAGGCATCCGACGTGCCTGCAATGGCGCCAGAAATCGCAGGAGGTCTCATTCGTGAACGACACCCATCCGCATGCCACCACGCGCTCCCACTACGTCGGCGTCTTCGATGACCGCAACGACGCTGAGCTCGCCGCGCGCGACCTGCGCGACAAGGGCTTCAAGGACGATCAGATCGGCTACGCCTGGAAGGACGATGCCGGCAAGACGCATCACGAGGGGAACAAGTCCGGTCAGCTGGCCGCATCCGGCGCCGGGACCGGTGTGGTGCTCGGCGGCCTCATCGGTGCCGGCGCGGCACTCCTCATCCCCGGCATCGGGCCGATCGTGTCCGGTGGCCTTCTCGCGACCGCGCTCGCGGGTGGTCTCACCGGCGCAGTGACCGGGGCTGCCGCGGGCGGCATCACCGGAGCCATGCTCGGGCTCGGGATCCCCGAGGACGAAGCCAAGTACTACGACGAGCGGTTCCGCGAGGGCGGCACGCTCATGACCGTACGTGCCGACGACCGCTACGGCGATGCGAGCGACATCGTCCGTAAGCGCCGTGGCTACGACTACGAGACGCGCGGTGACCGTCCTGCCATGGAGACGCGCGTGACGGAGACCGAGACCCGCCGCTGATCCACGCGACTCTCGACCGAAGGGCCCGCCGCGAGGCGGGCTCTTCTTCGTGTCCCTAGGCTCGCGTGCATGAAGCTCCGCAGCGTCGAAGCCACCCGCTACGTCATGCCGTTCCGCGAGGGCGGGTCGCTGCCTGGCCTCGTCGAGGCGAGTGACGACGGGCTCTATGTCGTGAAATTCCGCGGGGCGGGGCAGGGACCCAAGGCGCTCGTCGCCGAGGTCGTCTCAGGCGAGCTCGGCCGCGCGCTGGGCTTCAACGTGCCCGAGCTCGTGCGCATCGAGCTCGACCCAGGTTTCGCGAACGCCGAGCCCGACGAGGAGATCCAGGACCTGCTTGGCCGGAGCGCAGGCACGAATCTCGGCGTGGACTTCCTTCCCGGCGCGCTGCCATTCAATCCGGCCGCCGGATCGCCGCCCGGGCCAGAGCTGGCGGCGGACGTCGTCTGGTTCGACGCGCTCGTGACGAACGTGGACCGCACCGCGAAGAACACGAACCTGCTGCTGTGGCACAGGCAGCTGTGGCTCATCGATCACGGCGCATCGCTGTACTTCCACCACGCACCGGCGCGGACGCCGGGCGACGAGCGAACGGCGTTCCCGCTCATCGCGGACCACGTGCTGCTGCCGTTCGCCGGCTCGATCGCCGAAGCGGACGCCCGCCTCGCGCCGCGGGTCACCCCGGCGCTGTTGCGGGAGGTCGTAGCGGACATACCGGCCGGATGGCTCGATGATGGGGACGTGCAGACGTATGTGACCTACCTCGAGCGCCGGATCGCCGCGCCGCGCGAGTTCGCGGCGGAAGCGGAGCGTGCCCGTGGGCGCCGGTAGCCCGTTCTCGTACGCGGTGTACCGGCTCGTCCCGCGCGTCGAGCGGGGCGAGCAGATGAACGTCGGCGTCGTGGTGTTCTCGCGACCGCTGAAATACCTTGCAGCGCGGACCGCGCTCGACGAGACGCGGCTGCGCGCGCTCTGGCCAGACCTCGACGTTGAGAGCGTGCGGCCCCACCTCGCGGCGATCGAGCGCGTCGCGAGTGGCGATCCGGCTGCCGGACCGATCGCCAGGCTGGATCCGGGTGAGCGCTTCTACTCGCTGGCGTCGCCGTCGAGCACGATGATCCAACCCTCGGCCGTGCATACGGGCTTGGCCGCGGATCCCGCAGCCGAGCTCGACAAGCTCTTCAACGCGCTCGTCCTGATGCCCCGGGCGAGCGCTCCGTGAAGACGTCGGAACCAGTCTGGGTCCGCTCGACGTCGGCCGCGGTCCTGGTCATCGGCGTCGCCGTGCTGATCGGCTGGAAGCTCGACGTTCAGCCGCTCAAGAACATCGTGCCGGGCTTGGTGAACATGAAGGCGAATACGGCACTCGGGTTCACGCTCTTGGGCATCGCCCTGCTCACGCTGCCCCGCTCCGGGCGGACAGCAACGCTCGGCCGGCTGGCGGCGATCGCGGTGGCGGTGCTGGGTGTCGCGACCATCGCTGAATATCAGGGCATCGGCCTCGGGATCGATGAGGTCATCGCTCGCGATGGTTCGTCCGTGGGTACGGCCATCGGCGGACGGATGGCCGCTCTGACCGCGGTGTGCTTCGTGGCCATGGGATCAGGCCTCGCATTCATTCCCGCCCAGCGTGCCACCGCGGCGCATCTCGCGGACGCGCTCTTGCTGCTCGCCGGTGGGATCGCGTTCATCGCCGTCGCCGGCTACGTCTACGGAGTCCCCGACCTCTACGGGTTCGGACAGTCGACCTGGATGGCGATCCACACCGCGGTCGCCTTCGAGCTCGGGGCGGCCGCGGGCCTCGGTGTGGATCGGCGGCGAGGCGTATTCGCCCTACTCGACCGTCCAAGCGATGGTGGGCTGGTCGCGCGTCGGCTCGTGCCGATCATCATCGGAGTGCCCGTGGGGTTGGGCTGGCTCGTCCTGAACGCGTACCGACAGGAACTGATCGGGATCGAGTTCGCGATCGCGTCCTTCGCGCTCGCGGTGACACTTGTGCTTGGCGTCGTCGCGTGGGTCGTCGCGGGATCGCTCGATCGCATGCACGCGGCTCACGGTGAGGCACAGGCACGCTCCACGGTCGATGCACTCACCGGTGTTCTGAATCGCCGCGGCCTGGACGAGGGCCTCAGGGCGACGCATGCGCGCGCGATGCGATACGGCCAGCGCTATTCCGTCCTGAGCGCTGATCTGAATGGGCTGAAGGCGGTGAATGACGCTGCCGGCCATGCGGTCGGTGACGCGATGATCCAGGCGTTCGGGGAGGCGTTACGCCGATCGACACGCGACTCCGACCTCGTGGCGCGTATCGGCGGCGACGAGTTCGCCGTGGTCGTGCTCGATACCGGTACCGCGGGGGTGCGACTCATCGAGAGCAAGATCCGGGCGACATTCTCTGAGAGAGCGGCGAGCGCAGGCATTCCGGACGCGAGCGTGGCCATCGGCACGGCGGCCCATCCCGAAGACGGATCGAGCCCCGATGAGCTGCTCCGCGTCGCGGACTCCCGCATGTACGAGGACAAGATGAACGTCACAGAGCGATGAGCCGAGCTCGGTCGCTGCCGGCCAACTGCCTGCGCACATGACCGGAGTGCGGCAGACTGGGCCACCCATGGGGTCGGGCTCGAGCGCGATCGTTGGTCCCGCAGTCACCGCCGCGATGTTGCTCGCGTTCGCCGTCCTGGATCGCGCCGGGGTGCGCATCGAGAATCCGGCATTGCTGTTCCTGATTGGCGTGGCGTTCACCGGCTATGTCGGGGGACTTCGCCCAGCGCTGCTCAGCGCCGCGCTGGCTCTCGTGTTCTCACTCTTCTACTTCTCCATCCCGGCCAGTCCTCTCACGTACACCGGCAGCGACCAGGTTCGGGTCGTCTCGATCGTCCTGGGTACCCTCGCCGTCGCGATCCTCACCGGACTGCTGCGGGAGCGGCTCGGCCGCGCGGAACGGGATGCCGTGCGCGACCGCGAGGCACGGATCGCGTCGGACGCCGGAACGAGCGAGCGCCGGCGCGTATTCGACCTCCTCGAGCGCGTGCCGGCTTCGGTCGCGATCACGCGCGGCCCCGACCACATCATCGAGATTGCGAACGCGCGCTTCCGCGCCGGGACCGGCGGCGATCCGGTGGGGAAGACCTTTCGCGACGCCTTCGCGCATGTCGAGGTCGACGCGGCCATCGACGGCCTCGATCGGGCGTTCGTCGGTCGCGAGACGGTCACGGTCGACGAGCTGCTGGTGCCGTACGAGTTCGAGGGCAAGGCGGACGCGGCCTACCTCAACGCGGTCTTCGCGCCGATCGGCGGCCCCGGGCCAATGGAGGGGGTTCTGGTCTTCGCGGCGAACGTCACTGAATCGGTCCGCGCGCGGGAGCGCCTCCAGGCGCTGCTGGTCGAGCAGGGCGCCGAGCGGGCGAGGCTCCAGATGATCTTGGACCAGCTACCCGAGGGCGTGACGATCTCCGATGAGGGCGGCACGTTCAGCCTCAGGAACCGGGCCGCGGAACAGCTCTTTCCCTGGCCGGACCGCAGCCTGGACACTGTGCTGACGCAGGCGGAGTACCTGCACCCCGACGGCACGCCGTATCCGCCGGACATGCTTCCCGGTGCTCGCGCGCGCCGCGGCGAATCGGTCCGCGGCGAGGAGCTCCTGGTGCGGGTGCGCGAGCCCTTCCGCGAGGTCCCGATCCTCATGAACAGCGTGGCCCTGCGCGCCGATGACGGCCGGCTCCTCGGGACGCTGAGCGTCTTTCAGGAGATCAGCGAGATCAAGGCACTGGAGCGCGAGCGCGCCAAGCAGCATATGCAGCTGCGTGACTCCGAGACGAAGCTCCGCGCGACGATCGGCGTCGCGCTCGATGCGCTCATCTCGATGGGCTCCGACGGGCTGATCACTGAATGGAACGCGAGCGCCGAAGAGATCTTCGGCTGGCGGCGCCAGGACGTTCTCGGCAGGGAAATAGCCGACACCATCATCCCCACGCGATACCGTGACGCGCACCGCAACGGCCTGAAGCGGTATCTCGACACCGGTCGCGGCCCGGTGCTCGGCCGACGCATCGAGATCGAAGCACTCCATCGTGACGGACACGAGTTTCCGATCGAGCTCGCCATTTCCGCGATCGAGACCGAGGATGGCAGATCGTTCACGGCATTCGTCCGGGACATCAGCGCGCGGCGTCGGCTTGAGGCGACGCAGGCCGCGGCCCTGGTGGAAGCCCAGCACGCCTTGCGGCTCCGCGACGAATTCCTCGCCGCGGCGGCGCACGATCTCAAGACGCCACTCACGGCGGTGAAGGGCCACGTGCAGCTGATCAGGCGGCGTTTGGCTGACGCGGTCCCGGCGAACATCGTGTCGTCCATGGACCACGTCGAGCGCTCCACCGGCCGGATGAACAGCTTGATCAACGAGCTGCTCGACGTGGCCCGCTTGCAGGCGGGGCACACGCTCAGCCTCGATCGCCGCGAGATCGACCTCAATGTCGTCGTCCACCGGGTCGTGGACGCAGTGACTCGCGACACGCAGTCGAACGCCATCCGAGTCGTCACCTCGCCTGCTCCGATCATCGGGCGCTGGGACAGCGAGCGCATCGAGCGCGCAGTGACCAATGTCGTGTCCAATTCGCTCAAGTACAGTCCAGCTGGCGGCGAGATCGTCATCGCGGCCGCTCAGGTCGCCGATCACGGACGGGCGTTCGCGGTCGTCACGGTGCGCGATCACGGCATCGGGATCCCCGAGGTGGATCTTCCCCGCGTCTTCACCCGGTTCCATCGCGGCGGCAACACCAAGAGCATCGAGGGCACCGGGATCGGGCTCGAGGCTGCCCGGCGGATGATCGAGCTGCACGACGGATCGATAGACCTGGCAAGCACCGAGGGCATCGGCACGACGGTGACGATCCGTCTGCCACTGGACTGACGACCCCACCCCCCAGGGGGAGGGTATACTCCCCTCGGGAAGGGGGAGCGACATGCAAGCCGACAAGAAGGACCTCGACACGCGCCTCGCCTCGATCGAGGGTCATATCAAAGGCATCCGCAAGATGGTCCAAGAGGACACGTACTGCGTCGACGTGCTGAAGCAGACCTTCGCGATCGAACGCGCGCTCCAGAAGTTCGAGGCCGAGATGCTTCGCGGTCATCTGTCGTCGTGCGTGCCCGCGGGGTTCAAGGAGGGCCGCAACGACGCCATGATCAGTGAGCTCAGCGAGCTCTTCCAGCTGGCGCGCAAGTGAGTCCGGTGAGTCCGGTCACTCGCATCACCGCGCGCGGCGAGGAATTCAAGATCGTCCAGCTGGTCGGCAACCTCTTCGTCTGCTCGATGGCCAACGGCAACTGTTGCTGCGGGCGCATCGAGAAGGGGCGCATGGCGTTCGCGAACGAGGACTGGTCCGACGAGTGGGAGCGGCGGAAGATCCGCAACCGGGTCCACCTGACCTTTTCCGGGTGCCTCGGGCCCTGCGCGGTGGGCAACAACGCCCTCCTGCAGCTGTTCGGTCAGTCGATCTGGTTCAAGGATCTCAATGACCATGTCTTCGCGCCGGCGATCTTCGACTACATCGAGGCGATGCTGGCGGCGGGCCACGTGCTTCCGGTGCCGCGGCAGCTCGGCGATCACGTCTACCAGCGCTACCTGCCGGCACCCCTTGGGAACGCCGAGCTCGTGTTCGCGGCGCCCGAGCTCGAAGCTGACGGCATCAGCGGACTGGATCCGGTGTGCCTGATGAGCGTCGACATCGCGACGGCCGACCACCTGACCGAGTACCAGGGCGTCACGGTCGGGTTCTGCGCGGCGTCGTGCAAGCGCAAGTTCCTGGCAGATCCGACCGCGTACATCGCGCCGGGTGCACTCGCATGACCCCAACCGTGTCCGAGAAGCGCGACATCGCGATCACCGGCATGACCTGCGCATCGTGCGTCAAGTCGGTGGAGTCGGCGCTCGCCGGCGTCACCGGCGTGCAGTCTGCGGAGGTGAATCTGGCCAACGAGCGCGCGACGGTCCGCCTGGGCCCGGCCGGCGTCGAGATGGCCTTGCTGGTACGGGCCGTCGAGCGGGCGGGCTATGGCGCGCTCGTCATCCCCGAGGGGGATGCCGCTCGCGCGAAGGCGATCGATGAGGAACGTGCGCTGCGCCTCCGCTACGTCGACTCGCTCCGCCGCCGGCTCATCGTCGCGGGGACACTCGCCGCGGCCACCATCGTCCTGTCGATGGCCGCGCACTTCATCCCTGAGCTCGAGCACGCCGACTGGCGGGTCTACCTCCTCTTCGCCCTCGCGACTCCGGTCCAGCTGTGGGCGGCCGCTCCCTTCTACCGCGCCGCGTGGAGCGGGCTCAAGCACGGGACCAGCAACATGAACACACTCATCGCGGTCGGCACGACCGCCGCATATGGACTGTCGGTCGCGGCCACGTTCCTGCCGAACCTGTTCTACGCGAACGGCCTGGAGCCGCACGCGAACCTGTACTACGAGACGTCCGCCGCGATCATCGCGCTGGTGCTCGCAGGCCGGTTCATGGAAGCCCGGGCTCGCGCACACACCGGCGACGCGATCCGTGCGCTGCTCGCGCTCGGGGTCAAGACCGCACGGGTCCGCCGGGCGGGCGGTGTGGAGGAAGAGATCCCCATCGATCAGCTGAAGGTGGGGGACGTGATCCTCGTCCGGCCCGGCGAGACGATCCCCACGGACGGGCTCGTCATCGCGGGCGCCTCGGCGGTCGACGAGTCGATGGTCACCGGCGAATCGATCCCCGTCGAGAAGACCGTCGGCGCAGAGGTCACCGGCGGCACGCGCAACACGACTGGCGCGCTGCGCTTGCGGGCGACCCGTGTTGGCGGCGACACGATGCTCTCTCAGATCGTGCGGCTCGTCGAGGATGCCCAGGGTTCGAAGGCCCCGATCCAGCGTCTCGTCGACCAGGTCGCGTCCGTCTTCGTTCCGGTCGTCTTCGTGATCGCGGGCCTCGCGTTCGCCGCCTGGGCCATCTTCGGCCCCGGCCCGGCGCTCACCCATGCCCTCACCGCGTTCATCGCGGTCCTGATCATCGCCTGCCCCTGCGCGCTCGGCCTCGCGACCCCCACGGCGATCATGGTGGGCACCGGTCGCGGTGCGGCGCGCGGCATTCTCATCAAGAGCGCGCAGGCGCTCGAGGCCGCGCGCGCGATCGACACCGTGGCGTTCGACAAGACGGGCACGCTCACCGTCGGCCGGCCCGAGGTCACCGACATCCTCGCCTGCGGCGATGTCGGTGAGGACGAGGCCCTTCGGCTCATCGCGAGCGCCGAGCAGCAGTCCGAGCACCCGCTCGCGGCGGCCGTCGTCGAAGCGGCGCAGGCGAAGCGCCTTGCGTTGAGCGAGCCAAGCTTCTTCGATTCGTTCCCCGGCCAGGGCATCCACGCCGTCGTCGACGGCCGGCAGATCTTCGTCGGCAACCGCGCGTTCGCCGAGGCCCACGGATTTGCGGACCTCGGGGACGGGCTGCTCGCGTATCACGAGGAGGCGGGGAAGACGACCCTCATCGCGACGGTCGATGGTGCGCCCCTCGCGATCCTCGCGCTCGCAGACGTGCCAAAGGCAGCAGCGGCCGAGGCCATCGCCGAGCTGCGCCGGATGGGCCTGCGCACGCTGCTCATCTCCGGCGACACCCCGCGGACCGCGGCGGCCGTGGCCCGGATCGTTGGCATCGACGACGTCCGTGCGGGCGTACGACCCGACGGCAAGGCCGCGATCGTGGCCGAGCTCCAGAAGAGCGGCCGGAAGGTCGCGATGGTCGGCGACGGCGTCAACGATGCTCCGGCGCTGGCCCAGGCCGATCTCGGCATCGCGATCGGGAGCGGCACCGACGTGGCCATCGCGTCGGCGGGCATTGTCCTCGTCGGTGGCGATCCGCGCGGTGTCGCGCGTGCGCTGCGCCTCTCGCGCAAGACCGTCGGCACCATCCGCACGAACCTGTTCTGGGCGTTCTTCTACAACGTCGCGCTCATCCCGCTCGCGGCCGGTGTCCTGTACCCGTTCATTGGCGTGCTGCTCTCGCCGATCTTCGCCGCCGCGGCAATGGCCGTCTCATCGGTGACCGTCGTGAGCAACTCGCTCCGCCTGCGTGGCGCATCCATAGATCGCTAAGGAGAAGGACATGACCGAGATCCTTGACCCCATCTGTGACATGATCGTGAACATCGAGGAGGCCCGAGACCAGGGCCTCACGCTTGAGATGCCCGATCGCGAGTACGCCTTCTGCGGCGCGGGGTGCCAGGCGAAGTTCGCGAAGTCACCGCAGTCGTACATCCCGAAGGTCGACGCATGGGTGGCATCGCAGAGGAGCGCATGACGACGGAGGAGCGCACCAGCATTCACGAGATCGCACTGAGCATCGCGCGGACCGCACCGCACCTCCACGTTCCGAGGCAGATACGGACTGCGGAGATCGCGGCGCAGATCCACGGCAGCGGGATGATGGGCCGCTTCAACGCGGCGATGGCGGTCCACATCACGAGGATCGTCGGCACGATGTACTGCGCCTATGCGTTCAGCCTGATCGCGCTCGTCGCGCTCCCGGCCGCGATCGAGCAGGGCTCGCCGACCGTACTCATCAACTGGCTCTCGTCGAACTTCCTCCAGCTCGTCCTCCTGCCGATCATCATCGTCGGACAGAACGTCATCTCCGCGGCGCAGGACGCACGCGCGGAGGCCGACCACGAGACCTTGACCGCGCTCCACCAGCTGGCCACGCAGCAGATCGAGATCCTGAAGGGACAGAGCGAGGTGCTCGATCTTTTGAAGTCGAAGGTCTGATCACGATCTTCGACAGACGTCATGCAGATCGGCGTTGACAGCTTCGCGGCCTCGATCGGCGAAGGTCGCGTCGCCGGCGATCCTGCGGATCGGCTCAGCGACCTCCTCGAAGAGATCGAGCACGCGGACCGGCTAGGTCTCGACGTCTTCGGCATCGGCGAGCATCACCGCAGGGAGTTCCTCGACTCAGCGCCGACGGAGATCCTCGCAGCAGCCGCGGCGCGAACGAAGCGCATCCGCCTGACCAGCGCCGTGACGGTGCTCAGCGCCGCCGACCCAGTGCGGGTGTTCCAGAGCTTCGCCACGCTCGACCTGCTCTCGCGCGGCCGCGCGGAAATGATCGTCGGTCGCGGCTCGTTCATCGAGGCGTTCCCGCTCTTCGGCTACAAGCTCGAGGACTACGACTCGCTGTTCGCCGACAAGCTCGACCTGCTGCTCGCCCTTCGTGACAACGAGTTCGTGCATTGGTCAGGAACGCACCGGCCTCCGCTCGCCGGGCAGGGCGTGTATCCGCGGCCGATGCAGGACCCGCTGCCGATCTGGCTGGGCGTCGGCGGTACCCCAGGCTCATTCGTTCGCGCCGGCGCGCTCGGTCTCCCGCTCATGGTCGCGATCATCGGCGGCGAGACCCGCCGCTTCCGACCGCTCGTCGATCTGTACCGCGAGGCAGGCCGGGTCGCCGGCTTCGGGCCGGATCGGTTGAAGGTGGGCGTGCACGCCCTCGGCTACATCGCGCCGACGGCGAAGGAGGCGGCCGATGACTTCTTCCCCGGCTACGCCCGCGCGTTCGGCGAGATCGGGAAAGAGCGCGGCTGGTCGACGCCGACCCGGGCCCAGTTCGACGCGCAGATCACGCCGGATGGGGCACTGCTGGTCGGTTCGCCCGAGGACATCGTCGCGAAGGTGTTGCGGCATAGCGAGTCGCTCGGCGGCATCTCGCGGATCACGTTCATGATGAACGCCGCCACGCTGCCGCACCAGAAGCTGATGAGCGCGATCGAGCTGCTCGGCACCCGAGTCGCTCCGGCCCTCCGCGAGCTTTCCACATCCACAACTGCGTCGTCTTCCTAGACAGAGCCCGCGGAATCTCCTGACAACGAAGAAGCCCGGTCCGATCGGACCGGGCTTCAGTGTTCGACCGCCAGTTGCCAGGCGATCCGCGATCGCATCCGTCCTTATGCGGAAGTCGGGACCTTGCTGACGCCTCCGACCGGGGCGAAGACGATCTTCTCCCTCGGTGTGACGAAGGCGTGGACGAAGCCTGCGGCTGCCAGGAGTCCCATGACCCCGGCGACTCCGTAGATCAGGTTGGCGGCCAGGCCAGCGATCTCACCCATGACGCTGA
>JBBRQB010000062.1:0-10987 GCA_038227105.1 Candidatus Limnocylindria bacterium
CTGACGGTGAGGCCGATCAGCACGAGCGCGGAGAGCGCCATGCCTGCCAGGAGGGTTGTGGACTTGCGCATCTGCTGGTCCCTTCTCGCCGCCGTGTCTGCCAGGGCGGTGTCTGAGAGGAACTATCTGCGCCAGCGGGCCCCGCTCCATCGGCTGCCAGGGGGAGAGCCGCTACCCCTTTGGTATGAGACTTCGCGTGCCTGGTCGTGGGTCTCCCCCGCCGGAGGGACGACATAGGCGCCGCCCGGAACGGCGACGCCTATCGAGGTGCGGAGCTCGCGGTGCGACTACGCGGGGGTGGTGGTCACGTGCGGCTGGATCTGCTGGAGGAGGCGCTCCTTCGGCATGTAACCGACGAGGCGCTGGGCCTCCTTGCCCCCCTTGAACAGGATCATGGTCGGGATCGCGCGGACGCCGAAGCGGCCCGCGGTGATCGGGTTGGCGTCGACATCGAGCTTGGCGATCTTGACGTTGTCCTTCTCAGAGGCGATCTCCTCGAGGACCGGGGCCACCATGCGGCAGGGGCCGCACCAGGTTGCCCAGAAATCGACGAGCACCGGAGTGTCCGACTTGAGGACCTCCTGCTCGAATGTTTGGTCTGTGACGACGGTGGGCTTTCCCATCTTCTGTAGCGCTCCTTACGTTTAGTTGATCGAGGTCGCGGGAAAACCCGCTGCTACCACTTGAACGCCAATTGCTGTCCTGCTTGTTCCACTGCAGGTTCAAGGCCGAGGACCGGTTCGAGCCCATCCAGGCCCGCTTCGGGATCGGCAGCAAAGGACCGCAGTGGGGTCCACTTTACGAACCGCCAGCCGCGCCGTCGAACCGCCTGCCGGAGGGCCGCCGAGCGCTCCAGCTTGAAGGCCGCCAGCGGCCTCCGTTCGTCGGCGAGGGCGAGGAACCGGAACACGCGATCGTCATCGGGGATCTGCTCGCCAATGGCGACGAGGCTGCGATGCAAGCGCGCCGTCCAGTCGAGCTGCCACAGGAAGACCATCTTGCCGCGGTCGTACCAGGCGAGATCCACGGCATCGAGGACATCGGCTGGCCCGCGCAGCGCGCGCGCCAGCGGGGTCGTCTTCTCCTGATCGGTGAGGAGGTCGGCGAGCACGTTCGCTTTCCCGACGTACCCCGCGCCAAGCGGCCGCCGGCGCAGCTCGCGCCCGATCTGGACCTTGAAGCCGATGCGGTGCCCTGCATCGATGAGGCTCGCCGCGAGCAGCGTCTGCTCGAGCTGCCGCTTCGCGAGCGGATCCTCGTCGCGAAGGCGCCAGCGGCCATCGTCGCCCTGGACCGCGTACGCGGCGATACAACGCTCGACGAGCTCGCGGTCCGGCGTCTCGACGCCGCGGAACAGGCTGTACGAGCGCTTCAGCAGCGAGCGGGTGTCGGCATCGCGGGCGGCCGACAGCACGCCCCAGACCCCCCACTCCACGCGATCGTCGAGCGGCGCGTGATCGTCGCCGCCCTGGATGAGCCCGAACAGCGGGGTGTCCTTGTCCGGTCCGTCGAGCCGCTCGATTCCGGTGCGCCGGGCGTCGCCGAGCGCCGATCGGAAGTGGTCCAGGAACAGCTCGAGCTCGGACACGCCGCCGGCGCGGGCCATCGCGAGCGAGGCGAGGAGGCCGCGGTCGGCGAGCGCGTTCAGCGCGGCGACGGCCGCGCGGTCGCTGCCGATCGGCTCGCCGCGCGCGACGATCGCCGCGTGCACGCCCATGCGCATCGTCTCTTCGAGCGTCAGTGAATCGGTGCTGCGCTGGTCCTTCAGGAGCGGGACCTCGCGATCGAAATCGAGCACCGCGACCGCACCGGTGGAGCCGCCGGTCGCCGTCGGCAGCGCGTCGCGCTGATACAGGATGCCGCGCAGCCGGTAGCCGGCGCCGGTGCCGGCGAGCGCACACGCGGCGATCGTCGCGCCGTCGGCGTGCGGGAGGTAGATGACGCACGGGGCGCCGTCCTTCGACTGGCGGTGCGCGTCCATGAGCGCGCCGCGCAGCGTGCGCAGCAGCCGTTCGCGCGCGGCGAGCCGCCCGTCGGAATCCGCGCTCGGATCCTCCTGCGCGCCGGCGAGCACGACGCTCGCGACGTAGGCCCAGCCGCCGAGCGCGTCCTCGGCCGGCGCCTGCACGAGCACGAGATCCGCGGGCGTCTTGAGCGTCGGCGTCGAGCGGGCCGGCGGGTTCGCCGTCAGCCACGACGCGAGCTCGCGCGCCGTGCGCTCGAACTCGAGCCAGACATTCACTTCACGCGACTGCGCCGCCTGCCCCTTGCGCGCGCGGCCCTTCTCGATGCGCAGCGGCGCGCCGTGGCCGGCGACGGCGTTGAGCCGGCTGCCGGAGACGATGACCTCAAGGAGGCTGAGGCGCAGGAACAGCTTCGGCGGGCCGTCCGGCAGCGCCGTCTCGATCGCGCGGAGCGTTCCCATCAGGGCGCCGAGATTCCGCGGCGTGTACAGCGCGGCGATGCTCTGCGCGAGCACCCGCCGCTCCTCGCCCGGCCCGAAGCGCTCGACGAACTGCCAGTACGCGAGGCCGTCGCCCTCGACGCGCCGCGCGCGCTCCTCGTCTTCCACGGCGGTCGGTTCGATGAGCAGGGCGCGGCCCTCGCGCGCGCAGATCGTGCAGCGGAACGCCTTCTTGGTGGGCGCCGGCGCATCGCGCTCCCAGAGGAACGCCTCCACGACGACCGGTCCGCGGCACGTCGCGCAATGGGATGCGTAGAGGTCGCGCATCACGGCGCGGTGCGGCGCGCCGGCGAGCGTGCTGTCGCCGACGAGCTCGAGCGCGGCGGTGACCTCGGCAAGCGAGGGAGCCGCGGCGATGACCCCGCGGGCCCATGCCCCGATCGCCTGTGGGGAGCGCGCGAGGCCGGCGCGGTCCTTCCGCTGGGCGGCGTCCGCTGCCGAATATGGATGCGCGAGCGGATCGAGGACCGCGGCGCGCTCCTCGGTGTACGCAGTGACGTAGGCCTCCGCAACGCCGAGGGGGAATGCGCTGCCGAACCGGTGAAGGGGTCTGGGAAGGGGAACGGTCTCGACGGGAACGAAGCTGTCGAGCCGTTCGACCGTCATTGCAGTTCGAACACTAGAGCCCGACGGCCATCCAGCACCACAGCCGCGCGTTTCCCGTCGGCTGAGGTCACGAGGTCCTGGATGGTGCCGTCGATACCGAGCGCGTCGATGGCGCCATCCGGCGCGATGGCCCAGATGGCGTCGGGGCCATCCCAGACGAGCGTCCGGGTGCCCGGGAGGAGCTTGCGGCCATCGGTCAGCGGCGCCTGCCACTTTTGGCTGCCGTCCACGGCGGTGGCGGTGACCTTGTCCTTGTCCATTTGATAGAAGGTCCCGTCGGCACCGAAGGCGACGTCGCGTACGGCCGGCCCGATCTTCTGCAGGGTCGCGCCCGGATCGGGCGCGTGCGGGGAGAACCGGTACGTCCCCTGATCGGTCACGAGCGCCGCGCGGTCGCCCTTGGGATCGATCGCGAAGTCGACTGCGATGCCAGGGATCTTGATCATGCCGCGAACGACGCGCTCCTTGCCGAGCCGAAGCAGATCCACCGCGGTGGTCCCATTCGTGGTCGTGGCGATGAGGACCTCGCCGGTGTCGCTGACGGCGATAAGTCCGCCGGCGGGCGGCGTGACGATCGGGAACGGGTCGCCCAGGAACGCGCCGTCCGGCGCGCGCGCGCCGACGAGACCACCGCCGCCGGTCGCGGTGCCCGCGGCGTTGCCGCCCTTGGAGATCGCGACGAACGCTCGCGCGGTGGGTACACCGACGTACAGGACCTGGGTGATCGCGGCCGGGAACCGCATCTGGTTCGCGATGCTGAGGGCGGACTGGCCGGATGGGACGAACAGGACCGTGGCCGAGGCACCACCCGCGAAGAGCCAGGCGCTGTCGCCACTGAACAAGAGCGCATTGATGGCCACCGGGAACTTCGGAAGCGCCACGAGGGCACCATCGGCCGAGAAGATCGCGAGGGTCCCGTCGTCGGCGCCCATCGCGATCCACTTGCCATCCGGGGACAGCGCGACCCTGCGTGCGCCCCCCGGACCGTCGACGACACGCGCCGGCTCGCGCCAGAGCTCGACGTCAGGCGCTGTCCCGGACCGCACGAACGTGTAGACCTTCTCCTCGGTCACCGTGACGACGTCGTTCCCCTTGGTCCGGAGCGTCGCGGCCGCGGTGTCGGCCTCGGCCTTCGTCAGGTACGTCGCGACGCGGACCACGAACGGCGACGCGCGCGTGACGGAGATGACCGTGCCGATCTTCTTCGCTGCCGCATCCGCGTCGGCGACGGCCGCGTACGGCCCTGCCGAGACGGCGAATCGCGGCTTCGACGTGGCGTTCACGTTGATCGTCGGTCCGCGCGCGAGCGACTTCCGCAGCTCGGGGTCGGCCGGCACATTCGTCTCGAGGACCTTGAGCTTGTCCCAGGCGAGCGCGACGTCGCCGGTGATCTTCGCGAACACGCCGGTATCGCCTGCGCCGGCGTAGGTGCCCGCGTCCTTTGACAGATCGTTGAGCGAGTCGGCGAGCGACACGACCGCGTCGCGCACCGGTCCCGCGGCGTTCGACGACGCGGACAGTGTGCTCGAGGTCAGATCCGCGAGCCGCGGGAGCAGCGAGCGGGCGACCGTCACGTACCGGTCGGGCGACACGACTCGCACCTTCTCGCCGGCGTACGTTCCGGCGAGCGCGTAGTCGTAGGCCGAGAGCTGCAGGAGCAGCGCGCCCGTGGCGCGGGCGATCTTGGGCGCGTCCACGACGTCGCCGCTCGGCACCACCTTCGGTGCCGGCTCGCACGCGCTCGTGATGAGAAGGAAGAGGCAGACCGCGACGCGGGCTAGTCCGCTACTTGTCGTCCTCATCCTCATCGTCATCGTCGTCGTCGGCTTCGACGGCAAGAGGTTCCTCGACGATCGCGGGCTCGGCCCCATCGTCGTCCGCCGCCGATGTCGCCTCGGACTCCTCGGTCTCCTCGCCGGCCTCCTCGCCCTCCTCGTCCTCGGAGCCGAAGCGGAAGAAGTTGCCCTTGATGTAGGCACGCTCCTTCGTCTCGGCCGGACGGTGGTGGCCGGGGAACGAGATGCGCTGCGCGTTCTCGGGGCTCTGCAGCGTCTCGCGGATCGCGATGCGCGGGTTCGTCTGGTCGTTGCTCACGACCGCGACGACGTACTGGTTGCCGGTGTTGATGAGGTCCAGCAGGCGGCGGCCGACCTTGGGCTCGAGGAAGCCGAGGAGCTCACCGTCGCGCGCGTGGACGGCGATGAGGCCGTCGCGCTCGCGGAGCTCGGCCTCGGCGCCGGGCGAGTACTTCGCCACGACGTGCGGCGGCGCCGGGTTGATGAGACGCAGGATCCCGGTCTTGCCCATGTCCTCGATGAAGAGGCGGGGCTGGGTCTTGGACTTGGTCATGTTGATCTTGGTCTTGTGCTCGATGAGGGTCGCGAGCCGCGCGACGTTGCGGAGGGCGATCGGGTTGTTCGGCTCGGCCTTCAGGACCTCGGCGTACGCCGCCTTGGCCTCTTCCAGCTTGCCGGTCTCGAGGAGCGCCCGGCCAAGCCGGTTGCGGGCCTCGAGGTCCTCGGGGTTGGCCTCGAGGGTCCGGGTGTTGAGGTCGACCGCGCGCGTCCAGTCCGCCTCGAGAGCGGCCTGGACCGCCTGATCGGCGAACGCACGCGTCCGGACACCGGGTTCGATCATGGTCTTCACGGGTCATTGCCTCCAACGCAGACGCACAGAAGGCGTCGCGGCCATTTGGGTATGAGTGAATTCTAGCGGTTCGCGGACTACGCTCCGGCGATGCCGTACCTCTCGGAGATCCGACGCTCGAAAGTGGTCGATCCGGCCGGTGCCGAGGTCGGGCGCTTGC
The DNA here is from genome assembly GCA_038227105.1 of Candidatus Limnocylindria bacterium. Lineage (GTDB taxonomy): Bacteria > Chloroflexota > Limnocylindria > P2-11E > P2-11E > UBA4735. The sequence goes on from JBBRQB010000062.1 coordinate 5,877, forward strand.
TTGATGTCGCGGTGGTCCCAAAGGAGCAGTTCCCCCTGGTGCAATGGGCCATTTTGCGGTCGTCGGACGGGGAGCGGATCGTCCGCTGGGCCGATCTCGAGCGGACCGACGGCCGGTACCAGCTGAAGGACGGTGCCGTGCCGCCCGCCGCAGGCGAGCTGCCGCCCGAGGCGATCCGCCTGGGCCGCGACCTCCTGGACAAGCAGATCGTGGACACCCATGGCGCCAAGGTCGTGCGCGTGAACGACCTCCAGCTCGAGGACAAAGGCGGTCAGCTCCGCCTCGTCGGTGCGGACGTCGGCCTGCGCGGGATCCTCCGGCAGCTCGGCAGCGAGCGCGCGGCCGAGGTTGCGGCAGGTCTGGTCGGGCGCAAGCTGCCGCGCGGGATCATTCCGTGGCACCTCGTCGAGCCGCTCGAGTCGAGCCAGCAGAACGTGCGGCTGACCCTCCCCCATCAGAAGCTCGCGCTCCTCCATCCCGCGGACATCGCGGACATCGTCGAGGAGATGACCGCCGACGAGCGGCGGGTCGTGTTCGATGAGCTCGACGTCGAGACCGCCGCGGAGACCCTCGGCGAGGTCGAACCCGAGATGCAGGCATCGATCGTCGGCGACCTCGATCAGGAGCGCGCGGCCGACATCCTTGAGGAGATGGATCCCGACGAGGCCGTCGACCTGCTCCAGGACCTGCCCGAGGAGCAGCGCGAAGAGCTCATCGAGCTCATGGACGAAGAGGAAGGCGCGGATGTCGAGGAGCTCCTCGCCTATCCCGAGGACACCGCCGGCGGCATCATGACCACCGACTTCCTCGCATTGCCGCGCGACCTCACGGCGGGCCAGGCAATCGACCGCCTTCGCGAGCTGCAGCCGGATCCCGCGCTCATCTATTACCTGTACGTCATCGATACGGAGGGCCGCCTCGATGGCAACATCTCGCTGCGCGACCTGGTCGTGGCTTCACCCACGACGCCCCTCGCGGAGATCATGAATCCGAACGTCCTCAAGGTCGATGCCGCGACGAACAAGGAAGACGTCGCGTCCCTCATCGCCAAGTACGACCTCTTGGCGCTGCCGGTGATCGACGCGCGCCGGCGGCTTATCGGTCTCGTCACCATCGACGACGTGGTCGACCTCATGATGCCGCGCGGGTGGAAGAAGCGCTCAGGCCGTAGCTCGGCGCGATGACCGAGGCCCCGATCGCGCGCCGCCGGAGACGTCTGCGCAGGCCGCGCATGAGTGGCCTTCTTCTTGTGCTCGGACCCGGTCTCGTCAGCGGGTTCGCCGATAACGACGCTGCCGGCATCACGACCTATTCCCTCGCGGGTGCGCGGTACGGCTACGGCCTCATGTGGGCGCTGCTCGTGACGATGATCGCACTCGGCTTCACCCAAGAGGTCGGCGCGCGTCTTGGCATCGCGACGGGTCAGGGACTGTCGGGCGTGATCCGTGAGCGCTTCGGCGTGCGGTGGACGGCGTTCGCCGTGGCGGTGGTGCTTATCGCGAACCTGGGAACGACCGTCGCGGAGTTCGCGGGTATCGCGGCGGCCCTGTCTTTGTTCGGCGTTCCGCCCCAGATCAGCAGTATCGCCTCCGCTGCGATCGTCGTGGTCGTGCTCGCGCGGAGCAACTTCGGTCTGGTCCAGTACGGATTCCTGGTCATCGGTGGCGCGGTCTCGATCGCGTACGCGGTGTCCGCCACGCTCGCGCAACCGGACTGGGCACACGCGGCGAAAGCCCTCGTGGTGCCGGAGATCAGCGGGACCGCGGCGTACTTCCTGACCCTCGTCGGTGTCGTAGGAACGACGATCACCCCGTGGGGACAGGCCTTCATCCAGTCGTACGTCGCCGACAAGGGACTCGGCCCGCGGGACCTGACGCACGAGCGCGTCGACGTGACGCTCGGAGCGCTCGTCACAAATGTCGTCGGCGGGCTCATCGTGCTCGCGTGCGCAGCGACCATCTGGAAAGTTGGCGGAACGATCACCGACGCCGCCGATGCGGCGCAGGCCCTCGGACCATTGGCCGGCCACAGCGCGACGGTGCTCTTCGGCGTCGGACTGCTCGCGGCATCGCTCCTTGGCCTTGGTGTCGTGCCCCTCAGCAGCGCGTACTTCGCCTGTGAGGCGTTCGGATGGGAGCGCGGCCTGCACTGGCGGTGGGGACAGGCGCCGGTGTTCTATGGCCTGCTCGCCCTGTTCGTCGGATTCGGCGCGCTGTTCGTCGTGATCCCCGGCCTCCCGCTCATCCAGGTGATCTTCCTCTCGGCGGTGCTCGACGGGCTGCTCCTCCCGATCATCCTCGTCTTCGTGATGCTTCTCGCGGGCGATCGCAAGCTCCTCGGCGACCTTGCCAGTGGCAAGGTGTTGCAGACGATCGGCTGGGGTATCACCGTGCTCGTGAGCCTGATGTCGGTCGCATTCGTCGTGGCGCAGATCTTTTCCCCCTGATCGACCCCGCCTTCGCGCTCAAGCTCGTCCTCACGCCGGTGCTCATCGGGACGGCGAGCCTCGCGGGCCGCCGCTGGGGACATGCGGTAAGTGGCTGGCTCGTCGGCATCCCGTTCACATCGGGTCCGATCACGCTGTTCCTGTATCTCGACCACGGGCCAACGTTCGCGATGAACGCCGCGCTGGGCTCGATGCTCGGGATCTTCGCGACGATCGCCTGGGCGCTCGCGTACTCGGCGCTCGCGTGGCGCGGCGCGCGGCTGGTCACGTGCGTGCTCGCAGGCCTCGCTGTGTTCGCAGTCGCCGGCGCATCCGTGCGCGAGCTCTCCGTCGGACCGTTCCCGATCTATCTCGCGCTCGTCGTGGTGCTCCTCGTGTCGATCCGGTTCGTCCCGACGTCGTCGCGCCACTACGGGGTGCACATGCCGCGGTGGGATCTGCCGGCACGCATGATCCTCGCGACGGCGCTCGTGCTGACGATCACGGGAAGCGCGACGCTGCTCGGTCCGCGGCTCGCGGGTATCCTCGCGACGATCCCCCTCTACGCGAGCATCCTCTCCGGCTTCGCGCACACGCTCGTCGGTCCGCGTGCCGCAATCGATGTGTGGCGCGGACTGCTATACGGGCTCTTCGGCTTCGGCGCGTTCTACCTGATGCTCGCGCTATTCCTCGAGCCGGTCGGCCTCGCGGCCTTTGCCATCGCCATCGGCGCTGCAGTCCTCATGCAGGCGATGACGCTCCGCATGGTCCGTCGCCTCCCCGCAGTCGAGTTGGAGTAGCCCTAGCGAAGGCGCACCGATGCGGTGATCCCGCTGACGTCGGTGAAGGCGACGCGGTCGCCGGATGTGGCTTTCGGGTCGGACCCGAAGCGCACGAGCGTGTAGCTCGTCGGATTGGTCGAGCCGCTGAGGGAGACCCCGAGCAGGACCGCGCTGCCGTCCGCACGGAATGCCTGGACGTGCGCGCCATCCGGCACCCCGGAGAAGGCCGTCGTGCCGCAGCCGAGCGGCGTTTCCCGCTCGACGTTGCACAACCAGAACTGATTCGACGGACCGATGAACCCGATCTCGTGCGTGCCCGGCCGCCACACTGCGCCGCCGCTCAGGCCGTACTTGGATTCCGCCGGGTGCTTGCCCGCGCCGGTCATCGTGTCGATCGGCCAATAAGTGAAGCCGGTCGCATCGAGGGCGAGCGCGAACGCCGCGTCGGACGAGGCACGTACGGAGAACACGCGGATGAGCTGATCGAACTGGACCTTGACCGATCGCGCGCTTCCGGCGACCGCAGGGTTGACGGTCACGTAGTCGGTCATGAAGCCGCCGGGGCCGCTCAGGCCCGCCGCAACAAGGCTCAGCCGCGTCCGGTCCCAGGCGATCGGTACGTAGAACGCGCCGGGCTGGGTCGAGCTGAGCGCCACCTTTGCCGGACCGCCGGATGCGAGATCCCAGGCCCAGATGACGGACGAGGTCGGCTGCGGACCGGTCTGGATCGCGTAGGTGATGCCGCGATTGTCGTTCGACCAGACGATGCCGCCGCCTCGCTCGTTCGCGCCGAGGGCGCTCGAAGCGACCAGAACGGTGGGTCGGGCAAGGTCGTACACAAAGAGCTGCTGCGGTCCGCCGGCGGCTTCGCTCGGTGCCTGGGTCCAGAACGCGAGGCGGGTCCCATCCGGCGAGACCGCGTAGCCCGAGCTCGAGAACGACGGACCGCGCGCGTTGCTCGACTCCGTGCGGATCTTGTCCTGCAGGTTCTCAGTGACGATGAAGCCGAAGGCGTCGTCGTAGATCCCGTTCGACGACGACGGCGTCCCGGTCGCCGCGCAACTCGCGTTCGGCTGGGGGCAGGTGATCACTTGGTTGTCCTTCCCGGTCGGGCCGGAGGTCGCCACGATCGGTGCCGTCGCGGTCGGAGAGCTCGACGGTACTGCGACGCCTTGCTGCCGCTGGTTGAGCTGCAATCCGACGATGAGCGCGATCGCGAGCACCGCCACGACCGCGCCCGCGGTCAAGAGATTGCGAGATGAACGCATCAGGATGGTTCCCTTCCTCGCTGTTGGACGCCAGACGCCGCGCGCGGGCAGCGGGATCTCGTCGAGATCCCGTACGAAGAGATGGGTCAGATCCTTGTCACGGTCATTCACGGGCGATCCCCTCCTGGCGCATGCGCGCGAGCGATTGCGACACGGTGGCGCTCACGGTCCCGCGCTTGACGCCGAGGGCGTCCGCGATCTCCTCTTGCGTGAGGCCGAGGTAGTAGTGCGCGACGACGATGGCGCGCTGCCGTTCCGTCAGGAACGCGAGCAGCCGGCCGACCTCGAGGCGGTCGATGATCGCCGCGACGTCGTCGCTGACGGCACCGGCACGCGGCTCCGACTCCCGCCGCGCCTGGAACAGGCCTCGTCGTGTCTTTCGAAGCGCGACGCGATACAGCCAGCCCTCGAGGTTGCGATCCTCCTGCGGTGGATGGCGGAGCCCTTCTTCAAAGGCGTCGTGTAGCCCGTCGAGAGCACGTTCACGATCGAACGTCGCCGCAACGAGCGCGCGATAGACCTGCGGGAACGCCTGGTCGTACAACTCGCCCCACCGCTCGGGGCCGATCGCCACCATCTATGTAGCAATGCATCAGGGTGGCCGGAACGCTTAGTCGCGAGCGCTCGCTTGCTAGC
>JBBRQB010000063.1:0-9892 GCA_038227105.1 Candidatus Limnocylindria bacterium
CCGCGTGCGTCGATGTCGGTGCCATGACGATCGGCCCACCAGCGGCGGCCTGCCGCGAGGCCGGTGAAGTTCGCCATCGTGGCGCCTGTCGTGAGCACGCCACCCCAGGCCGGCGGAAGCGCGAACAGATCTTTCAGCCATTCGATGGACAGCTCTTCCAGCCGAGTGCCGAGCGGCGACGATTCCCAGGCGAATGCGTTCTGGTCATACGTCGATGTGAGCCAGTCCGCCGCGAGCGCGGCCGGCGTGCCGCCGCCGACGACCCAGTGGAAGACCCGCGGTCCCGACGAGCGCAGCGCCGCGGGGTGCGCGGCCGCGAGCTCGCGGATCGCCGCGAGCGCGCCGGCACCGTGCTCCGGCAGTGTCCCGCCCAACGCCTCCGCGGTCGGGAAGGTCGCCCCGGTCGCGACGCGATCGGCATCGATGGTGGAGAGGTACGCCTCGGCCTCGCGCAGCGCGAGGCGCAGCGCGTCGTTCACGACGCCGCGCTCCTCTCGCGGGTCGCTAATACCCGACGTAGACGACTCGCAGCTCGGTGAAGAAGTCGAACGCCGCCGTGCCGCACTCGCGGTCACCAAAGCCCGAGTCCTTCACACCGCCGAACGGCACGTGCGCTTCCCCGCCGAGCGTGGGCAGGTTCACGTGGAGCATCCCCGCCTCGGACGACTCCGCGTACCGGAACGCCGAATGGAGGTCGCGCGTGTAGATGGACGACGACAGCCCGTATCCGACGGCGTTCGCCTTCGCGAGCGCGGACTCGAGGTCGCCGGCCGGGATCACGCTCACGACCGGGCCGAAGATCTCGTCCTGCGCGACGCTCATCCGCGGGTCGACCTCGCTGAAGATCGTCGGCGCGACGAAGTAGCCGCCAGCGATGCCGGCGTCAGTCCCATCACGGACGACCTTGGCGCCCTCGCGCTTCCCGTCGGCGATCTTCGCGCGGACCTTCTGCAGCTGCGACGCGTCGACAAGCGGTCCCATCTTCACGCCCGCGGTCATGCCGTCGCCGGGCATGAACGACTCAGCTTTCGACCCGAGGAGCGAGATGAAGTCCGCGAGCAGAGGCCTCGCGACGATCGCGCGGCTCGTGGCGGTGCAGCGCTGGCCGGTGGCGCCGAACGCGCCCGCAGCAACGCTCTCGGCGGCCTTCTCGAGATCCGCGTCGGCGAGGACGATGACCGCGTTCTTGCCACCCATCTCGAGCTGCACCTTGCAGAGGCGACGGGCCGCCTGCGCGTACAGCGCGCGGCCGACGCTCGACGAGCCGGTGAACGAGATCGCCTTGATGCGCTCGTCGTCGACGAGCGCGCTCGACAGCGCCTCGCCCGAGCCAAGCACGAGGTTGAGGACGCCGTCGGGCAGACCCGCATCGAGGAAGCACTGCACGACCTCGGTCGCACAGAGCGGCGTGAGCGACGCCGGCTTGAAGATGACCGTGTTGCCACCGACGAGCGCGGGCGCGATCTTCCAGGCTGGGATCGCGATCGGGAAGTTCCATGGCGTCACGCACGCGACGACGCCGAGCGGGTCGCGGCGCGTGTAGATGAGCGTGCCGCGCTGCGCGGAGGGGATGGTCTCGCCGGTCAGTCGCAGGCCCTCCCCGCCGGAGAAGCGGACATTCGCGATCGCGCGATCCACCTCGGCGTACGACTCCGCGAGGACCTTGCCCTCCTCCTGCGTGCAGAGCGTCGCAAGCTGCTCGCGGCGGCGCTCCATCAGGTCGGCGGCCTTGCGCACGATGTCGCCGCGCTGCGGCGCCGGGGTCGCGCGCCATTCGGGGAACGCGCGCTCCGCGGCATCGATCGCGTGCCGGACATCGTCGGCCGTCGACGCGGCGGCATTCGCGAGAAGCTCAGCGGTACGCGCCGGGTTGCGATCCTCGACCGTCGCGTTCGACGACGAGCCGACCCAGGCACCACCGATGTGATTGAGCGCCGGACGGACGGCCACTACGGCGCCGACACGTCCCCGTACATGTCGGGGCGGCGGTCACGGTAGAACTGCCAGGTGTCGCGGACCTCGCGCACGAGATCCATGTCGAGGTCGGTCACGAGGAGCTCCTCCTCCTTGTCGGACGCCTGCGCGACGATCTTGCCGCGCGGATCGGCGAAGTACGAGGAGCCGTAGTACTCGTTCTTTCCGAACTCACCCTCGATCCCCACACGGTTGATCGTGCCCACCCAGTAGCCGTTCGCGATCGCGTGCGCGGTCTGCTCGATGAACCAGAGGTGCATCGAGAGGCCACGCGACGTTGCCGACGGGATGAACACCATCTCGGCGCCGTGCAGACCGAGCATGCGCGCGCCCTCCGGGAAGTGGCGGTCGTAGCAGATGTACACGCCGACCTTGCCGACGGCGGTATCGAAGACGGGGTACCCCATGTTGCCGGGCTTGAAGTAGAACTTCTCCCAGAAGCCGGGCAGGTGCGGAATGTGGGTCTTCCGGTATTTGCCGAGGTACTTGCCGTCGGCATCGATCACGGCCGCGGTGTTGTAGTACACGCCCGGCTGGTCCTCTTCGTACATCGGCGCGATGAGCACCATGTTGTGCTGTCTGGCCTTCTCCTGAAGGAGCTTCGTGGTCGGGCCGTCGGGGATCTTCTCGGTGTAGAGGTAGCCCTTGCGGTCCTCGACCTGGCAGAAGTACGGGCCGTAGAAGAGCTCCTGCAGGCACATCACCTGCGCGCCCTGCTTCGCCGCGTCGTCGATGTGCTTGAGGTGCCGCTCGACCATCGAATCCTTGTCGCCGGTCCAGGCCACCTGCACGAGCGCCGCCTTCACCTTGGCCATTCGGTCAACCTCCCCTACTCGGTCCGCGAGAGCGCAGGTTAGCGGAGCGCCTCGACGAACCGCACAAGCTCGTCGGTGGAGAATCCCGCTCCGCCGACCTGGTACTGCATCCCGTCGGCGACCCAGCCGACGACCAGCGGCATGCTCGTCGAGTCCGTTGTGTAGGCCCGACCGGTCCTGCCGCGGACGTCGACCGTGCGTCCCGGCCCACCGCCCGGCGTCGTGAGCGCGCCGTTCGTGAGGTCGGGATACTCGATGACGAACAGCGCCCGGCCATCGGGGAAGCGATAGAGATCGCGGAACCCGTCGCTCAGCGCCGTTGGGATCAGGCCGGTGACGCCCGAGAACTGCGTGCGGGTCGCGGCGGTCGCGATCGTGCGCGGCAGCTCGAGCGACTTGAAACCGTTCGCGGGGCCCGTGGGGTGCAGCACGCTGACGCGCGCCGGCGTGCTCAGCACCGCGATCGGTCGGAGCGGCGGCGCGAGCTGCGAGAAGCTGGACACGAGGACGGCGGCCACAGCGATCGTGCCGAGCACCGGCAGCAGCCAGCGGTCCCGCAGCGTGGGCCGTTGTTCGACGATGACGTCGAGATCTTCGATCATGCCGTCCTACTCCGACAAAATGGTATCCCGCCACAATCCGCATTCGTGACGACGACAGCGATGCGCTGGCTCCTCGGCTTTTCCGATCCCGTCCTCGGTGTCGGATGGAACCCGCGCGCGAGCCACGCGGCGCGATGGCGGCTCGGCCGGATGCGCGCGCTCCTCTCGCTCATGGGGGATCCGGATCACGAGCTCACGGTGGTGCTCATCGCGGGCACGAAGGGCAAAGGCTCGACCGCGGCGTTCCTCGCCTCGATCCTCCACTCGGCCGGCGTCCGGGCCGGCCTGTTCACGTCACCGAACCTCCAGGACTACCGCGAGCGCGTCCGCATCGACGGCGCGATGCTCAGCCGCGGCGCGTTCGACGCGGCTATCGACGGACTGCGGCCGGTCGTGGCAGGTCTCCGTCGCACGCATCCCGCGGCCGGCGAGCCGACGACCTTCGAGCTCACGCTCGCGCTGGCGCTGCGTGCGTTCGCTGAACGGACGTGCCGGGTCGCGATCGTGGAGGTCGGACTCGGTGGGCGGCTCGATGCGACGAACGCCCTTGACCCCACGATCTCCATGCTCACACCGGTGAGCCGTGACCACACCGGCATCCTCGGTCTGTCGCTCGCAACGATCGCGGCCGAGAAGGCCGGCATCGCGCGCCGCGGCCGGCCCCTGCTCGTCGCGGCGCAACGGCCCGTCGCGCTCGCGGCGATCCGCCGCACGGGCCGGACCGAAGGTGCGGAGCTCGCGCTGATCGGCCCCCTCGGCGCGAGAGCGGAGCTCGCGCTCGCGGGCGTTCACCAGCGGCAGAACGCCGCGCTCGCCGTTGCTGCGGCGCACGCGCTCGCCATCCCCGAGCGCGCACACGTGGAGGGCCTCCGCCGCGCGGTGTGGCCGGCCCGTTTCGAGCGCATCGGGTCGCGGCCGACGGTGATCCTCGACGGCGCGCACAACGACGACTCGGCGGCGGCGCTCGCGCGGACGCTCCGCACCGAGCGGCACGGCCGCCGGCTCGCGCTGGTGATCGGCATCAACCGGGACAAGGACGCGCGCGCCGTCCTGCGTCCGCTCGCGTCTGTCGCGACAACGATCGTCGTGACGCGGTCCGACAGCCCGCGCGCCGCCGACCCGACGGACGTGGCTCGCCTGGCCGGCCGCGCGACGCACCGGTCGGTCGAGGTCGCCTCGGATGTCGCCGCTGCCCTGCGGATCGCGCGGTCGCGCGCCGGCGCGGACGGGCTCGTCTGCGTGACCGGCTCGCTCGCACTCGCCGGAGAGGCGCGCACCGAGCTAGGCGTTCCACCGGACGAACGGTGGTGGCGCGCATGAGCGCGATCCGCGCGCTCGTTTTCGACTTCGACGGACTGACCGGCCGCTTCCGGACCGGAACGCGCTCCAGCTGCGCCGCGACGCGCGCAAGACGGAGCTCACCCTCACGGCGAGCGAGAGCGCGGGGTTGCGCGCGCTGCTGTCAGACGGCCGACAGCGCGGGTTGCGCCTGGGCGTGTGCTCGAGCTCCACGCCGAGGTGGGTCGTCGGTCACCTCGAGCGGCTTGGGCTCGCGACCCTCTTCGATCACATCCAGTGCCGCGACCGGGCCGAGCTGCGGGCCAAGCCTGCACCCGACCTGTACCTCGCGGCCTGCGCCAGCCTGGGCGTGCGTCCGGACGAGGCGATCGCGTTCGAGGATTCGCGTAACGGCATGCTGGCGGCGCAGGCGGCCGGCATGCGCTGCGTCGTCGTACCGAACGAGCTCACGGTGGCGATGGACCTGTCCGGCGCGGATGGTGTGAGTCGCTCGCGTCGGTCTCGCTGCCGGTCCTGCTGGACGCGTTCGATGGTCAGCCGCGGTCCTAGGATGCCTGCGTGACCACGACCCCCGCCGACATGAAGCTCGTCGCGCAGCAGTTCCCGACATCGCCGTCCTCGCGCCGCATGCGCCGCCTCCTGGGCCAGTGGCGGCATCCGCTCCTGCAGGCGGTCTTCAAGGCACTGCTGAAGGTGTTCATCGCGACGAGCCTGACGTTCTTCCTGATCCGATTGATGCCGGGCAATCCGATCGACATCAAGATCGACGAGCTCACCAAAGACGGTCTGATGACGTACGCCGATGCGCGCGCGCAGGCGGCGAGCCTCTTCAGCATCGACCTCGATAAGCCCGTCCTGGAGCAGTACCTCTCATACGTCGGCAATCTCGCGCACGGAGACATCGGCTATTCGTTCGTATCGCAGGGCACACCGGTCATGTCGATCGTGCTCGCAGTGCTGCCGTGGACCCTGTTCTCCGTCGGCACCGGTCTTCTGCTGAGCTTCAGCGTCGGCGTGTTCCTCGGCCTCCTCGCGGCCTATAACCGGAACAAGGCCCTCGATCACATCCTGTCGCTCAGCGGCTCGATCATCAGCGCGGTCCCCCAGTACTTCATCGCGCTGCTCATCGTCGTCGTGCTCGGCGTGCAGCTGCGCTGGGTGCCGTTCACGTCGATGCGTGGAGCCACGAGCTCGGGCATCCAGCCCGGATTCACATTCCAGTTCATCGGCGATGTGCTCTACCACGCGGTGTTGCCGATCAGCGTGTACTTCCTCGCGACGCTCGGCCACTGGATCCTCGGGATGAAGAGCGCCACCGTGAACGCGCTCGAAGAGGACTACGTGAACGCCGCGCGCGCCCGCGGCCTGTCCGACGGCCGGATCATGACCGCCTACGTCGGGCGTAACGCCGTGCTTCCGCTCGTGACGCAGCTCGCGATCACCGCGGGTCTCGCCATCGGCGGATCGATCCTCATCGAGCAGTACTTTGTCTACCAGGGCGTCGGCCTGCGGCTGCAGGCAGCGATCCTCCAGCGTGACTACCCGGTCATGCAGGGCATCCTGCTGATGGTCACGCTCTCCGTGGTCGTCGCCAACCTGCTCGCGGACGTCGTCTACACGAAGCTCGATCCGCGCATCGGGCGCGCCGGCGGGGCGACCGGGTCGTGACCGCCGCGACGCTCCCCCACCGCGACGAGACGACGCTTCCGCGACCGGTCGAGGCGGCCGTCGAGTTCCTTCGCGTGCTGGCGAGACGCCCGAGCGGCCTCATCGGCTTCATCGGCATCGTGTTCTTCCTGCTGCTCGCGTTCGTCGTCCCGATCTTCGTCCCGAGCCAGGAGAGCGGCGACATCACGCAGATCTATGCGACACCGTCGGCCGAGCACATCCTCGGTACGGACAACGCCGGCCGGGACGTCCTGAATCAGGTCATCCAGGGTGGCAAGGAGATCATCAGCGTCGCGCTCATCACCGCGTTCTTGACGACGCTCATCGCGACGTTCCTCGGCGCGTTCTCCGGCCTTGTCGGCGGCAAGATCGACACGGCCCTGGTCGGGATCGCCGATGTCGTCCTGACGATGCCGGCGCTCATCGTGCTCATCGTCGTGTCGGCGCTCGCGCGCCCGACGAACTTCGTCGCGCTCGCGCTGATCCTCTCGAGCCTCAACTGGGCCGGCCTCATGCGCCAGGTGCGGGCGCAGGTGCTTACCCTCAAGGAGCGCGACTACGTCGAGGCGGCGCGGTCCCTCGACCTCGGGACGATGCACATCATCTTCCGGGAGATCCTGCCGAACATGCGGAGCTACATCGTGATCAGCTTCGTGCTCGCGATGACCGGCGCCATCTACGCGCAGGTCGCGCTCATCATCCTCGGACTCGTGCCGTTCGGTGGGAAGAACTGGGCTCTGATGATCTACTTCGCGAACACGCAAGGCGCCTTTTACCTGCGAGACGCGTTTTCGTTCGTCTTCAGCCCGATCCTCGCGATCGTCCTGTTGCAGCTCTCGCTCGTGCTCTTCGTGAACGCGCTCGAGGACATCTTCAATCCGCGACTGCAGTCCACATGACGCCGATCCTCTCGGTCAGCGACCTCTCGATCGACTACCGCAGCCGCCGCGGTCCGGTGCACGCGGTCCGCGACGTCTCGTTCGACATCGAGAAGGGCGAGACCGTCGCGATCATCGGCGAGAGCGGTTCAGGGAAGACGACCCTCGCGATCAGCCTCATCCGTTTGTCGCCGCGCGCAGCGCGGATCACGAAGGGCGCGATCAAGTACACGAACGGCAAAGAGACCGTCGACATCCGAACGCTGGCCGAGGACGAGCTGCGGCAGTTCCGGTGGAGCGAGTGCGCGATGGTGTTCCAGGCGGCGCTCAACTCGTTCAACCCGGTCATCAACATCTGGGAACAGTTCGGCGACACCGCGAAGGCCCACGGGTTGCATGACTCCAAGGCGATCCATTCACGCGCCGAGGAGCTGCTCGACCTCGTGCGGCTCGATCCGAAGCGCGTGCTCCGCGCGTACCCGCACGAGCTCTCGGGCGGCACCAAGCAGCGCGTGCTCATCGCGCTCAGCCTCCTGCTGAAGCCGCAGCTCATCATTCTCGACGAGCCCACGACCGCCCTCGACATCCTCACGCAGCGCTCGATCATCGACCTGCTCGCGGACCTCAAGAAGAAGCTCGGGTTCTCGATGATCTTCATCTCGCACGACCTCACCATCGCGGCCGAGCTCGCCGACCGGATGATCACGATGTACGCCGGGACGATCGTCGAACGCGCGACGGTCAACGATCTCTTCTACCGGCCGCGTCACCCGTATTCGGTCGGACTGTTGCGCGCGGTGCCAAAGGTCACGGGCGCGATGGGTTCGGTCGAATCGATCGCGGGTTCGCCACCGGACCTCATCCGGCTGCCGCCGGGCTGCACGTACGCGGCGCGCTGTCCGCTGGTCGTCGACGCGTGCCGCGAGCGCGAGCCCGGGCTGCTGCCCGTGGACACACCCGCGCACGACGCGCGCTGCATCCGCTGGAAGGACGTCGCCGCGAAGATCGGTACGGCGGACGTTGCCGTCGCGGAGAAGGTCGCCGGATGATCGAGACCCCGCTCATCGAGCTCGACGGGGTGAGCCGGACGTTCAAGGTGCCCGGCGGCACGATCACCGGCGTGGATCGCGTCTCACTGGCGATCGCGGCGGGCGAGGCGCTCTGCATCGTGGGCGAGAGCGGCTGCGGAAAGACGACCACCGGCCGGATGCTCGCAGGCATCCTCAGGCCGTCGGGCGGCCGGCTTCTGTATCAGGGGCAGGACGTCTGGGAGAAGAAGGGCCACGAGCTCTCGGCATTCCGCCGCTCCGTGCAGCTCGTCCATCAGGATCCCTACGCATCGCTCAATCCGACGCGCACGGTGTACCAGACGCTCTCCGCGCCGATCTTCCGCCACAAGAAGGCCCGCGGGAACAAGGACGCGACGAACCGCGTGCGACAGCTGCTGCAGACGGTCGGCCTCACGCCGCCGGACGACTTCATGGTGAAGTACCCGCATCAGCTGTCCGGTGGGCAGCGACAGCGCGTCGCGATCGCACGCGCGCTGACCGTCGACCCGCGCGTGATCGTCGCCGACGAAGCCGTGTCGATGGTCGACGTGTCCATTCGCATCTCGCTCCTCAATCTGCTGCTCGGCCTGCGCAACGAGCTGGGCGTGAGCATCGTGCTCATCACGCACGACCTCGCGGTCGCGCGGTACTTCGCGCAGCAGGGCCGCATCGGCGTGATGTACCTCGGCCGGATGGTCGAGCTGGCGCAGAGCGAAGCCCTCGTGTCCGATCCCGCGCATCCGTACTCGGCCGCGCTCATCTCGGCGATCCCCGAGGCCGATCCGCTGATCACGCGCGGGAAGGAGCGCGTGCCCCTCAAGTCGGCGGAGGTCCCGAGCCTCCTCGCACTGCCGTCAGGATGCACGTTCCATCCGCGCTGTCCGCTCGCGGAGCCGGGCCTGTGCGACGTGGAGATGCCGCAGCTCCTTCCGTTGCCCGGCGACACGCCGCGCCAGGTCGCCTGTCACGTCGCGATCCGCGAACGTCAGCCCGCGGCCGAGCTGATCCGGAGCAGCTAGAGCCATCGATCCGCAGGTTCTCAAGGCCGGATTCCGGGTCGCGGTGCTGCTCGCATTCGTCGCCGGGATCCTGTTGTTCTTCGAGCCACCCGATTCCGCCGAATTCGTGGTCAGCGCGCTGACCCTGGGTATCGGTCTCCTATTCATGGCGATCGTGGCGGCGCTGGTCAGATTCTCGACACCGCGGATGCCGTCGGAGCACAATGCCGTGGTTCAGCGAAGGAGGAGGAAGCAATGACCGACTTGCGATATCGCCCGGACCGCCGGCGCTTCCTGCGTGACTCGGCGCTCGTCAGCCTCGGCCTCGTGGCCGCCGCGTGTGCACCGGGGACCACGCCGGCAGCGAGCGGGGGCACAGCGAAGAAGGGCGGCGAATTCCATGCCGCCTGGCCATGGGATCTGCCGCCGAAGGGTCACTACAACTACCTGTCCGCAGGCACGATCCTTTCAGGGAGCTACCTCATCGACTTCTTCCTTCCGTCGCTCGCCGTGTACCGGTGGGCAGAAGGCAAGTGGGAGAACTGGCTCGCCGAGTCCGCGACGCAGAACGGCGAGAACTACGAGGTCAAGCTCAAGCAGGGCCTCAAG
>JBBRQB010000064.1:0-9752 GCA_038227105.1 Candidatus Limnocylindria bacterium
GTGCTCGCCCTCGGCGAGATCGATGCGCGCGGCGTGCGCGACCGCTCGCTCACCGCGATAGGCGGTGAGGTCGGTGGCCTCGAGCATCACTCGAAATGCGGCCGGCGCTGCTGCGTGTAGGTGAAGAACGCGGTGATCGCGAAGATGATCGCGAGCAGGATGAAGGCGAGCGCGTACGCGGTGCCGAACTCGCCCTTGCTTGTCTCGAGGGTGATCGCGGTCGTCAGGATGCGGGTGTCGCTCCTGATGTTGCAACCGACCATCTGCGAGGCGCCGACCTCACTGATCACCGCGCCAAAGCCGGCGATCACCGCACCGAACACGAGCACCCGCGACTCGCGGATCAGGAGCCATGCTGCTTGCCGCCGGCTCGCGCCGAGCGAGAGCATCTGCATTCGCAGTAGGGGATCCATGCTTTGCAGCGCGATCGCCGTGAGACCCACGACGGACGGCGCCGCGAGCACGTACTGCGCGATGACCATGCCCTGCCGCGTGCAGTACCAGTTCAGATCGCCGAGGGCGCCGCTGCGCCACAGGAACGTGACAACGAACAAGCCCACGACCACCGGCGGGAGGCCCATGCCGGTATTGACCAGCGACAAGATCAGCCGCCGCCCGCGGAAGCGGGTGAGTCCGATGATCGCGCCGAGGGGGATTCCCGTGACCACCGCGAGGAGCGTCGCCGCGCCGCTCACGACCAGGGAGGCGATCGCGGCGTCGATGACATCGGGATCGAGCGTCGCGATCTTCGCGATCGCCCCGCCGATCCCCTCTATGAACAGGCCCATCGGTCGTTAGCCGCTCGGGTCGGGCTTGCCCGCGTCCGGGAAGAACAGCTGCTGGCCGAACCTGTCGACGCCGAAGCTCGCGATGAGCTTCTGGGCCTCCGGGCTGACGAGGTAATCGGCGAAGGCGTTCGCGCCAGCGCGGTTCACCTTCGGGAACTTCGTCGGGTTCACCGTGATGACGTGGTAGTAGTTGAGGAGCGGCGGATCGCCGGCGTTCAGAACGTCGAGTTGAAGATGCGACTTCTGCGACAGGTACGTCGACCGGTCGGTGATCGTGTACGCGTTCTTCTCGGACGCGATCGTGAGCGTCTGGCCCATGCCGGTCGCGGCCTCGACGTACCAGGGCTTCGCAGGCACGATGCCGGCCAGCTTCCAGAGTGCCTTCTCGAGGACGTCGGTGCCCGAGTTGTCGCCACGCGAGACGAACGGACTCTGCGTCACAGCGATCGTCTTCAGCGCATCGAGGACCAGCTTGCCCTTAATCTTCGCCAGGTCAACCGGTGGACCCACGATGATGAAGTCGTTATGCATGACGAACAGCCGGCGCTCGCCATTGCCCGCCTTCATGAAGTCCGCCTCAAGGGACGGAGCGTGGACGAGAACGACATCCGCATCGCCTCGTGCGCCGATGGCCAACGCGGCGCCAGTGCCGACCGCCGACGTCTTGACCTGGTACCCAGTCCTCTTCTCGAAGTCCGGGACGAGGACGTCCAAGAGCCCAGAGTCCTGCGTAGACGTCGTCGTAGCGAGAAGAATGGTCCTGCTGGCGGGTGGTGGCGTTGTGCTCGCGCCCGCAGGCGCGAGCGCGGCGCCACAACCCGCGGCAAGCAAACCGGTCATTACGCACGCCGCGACCAGACGTAACCTCACGACGGGAGATCGATCATGACGTTCGTCGCCTTGACGACGCAGATGACCTGGTCGCCGGGCTTGAGGCCAAGTTCACGGACCGCCTCGGCCGTCAGGAGGCTGACGAGCCGATGCGGCCCTGCCTGGACCTCGACCGTGGCAGCGACGCGGTCGCTCTCCACTTTGATCACCACACCGGGGAACCGATTCCGGGCAGACTGGGCTCGGATGGCCTGTTGCGGAGCGGTCTTGCGGCGCGCGTCGAGCAGCCGGCGCAGCTCGCCTGCGGCGATGAGGCGCTGCCCGCCGTCGGAGCGCGTCGTCTTCACGGTGCCGTCCGCGGCCCAGCGCCGGACGGTGTCTACCGACACGCCCAGGATCTCGGCGGCCTGGCCGATCCGGATCGGTGGCTGATGCATAGGTTTCCTGGCAGGCATATCTAGGTAGATGATACGGCTCGCTTCAGGATCGCCGCGCAGACGTCAGCTGCTGTCGCTGCTCGGGGCGCCGTTCACGGTCGTTCAAGCGGACGTCGACGAGAACGCGACCCCGCATCCCGCCCTCGCGAAGGCGCTGGCCGTCGCGCAGCGCGGCACGCTGACGCTCGCTGCGGACACGCTCATCGAGCTCGACGGCGAGCGCATCGGGAAGCCCCCGGACGCGGCCGGCGCGGTCGCGATGCTCCACAAGCTGGCCGGCCGGCCGCACACCGTGCGCACGGAGGTCGCGCTCATCGCGCCGAACGGCAGGCCCCTTCGCTTCGGCGTGCGCACGACGGTGCAGCTGAAGCCCGCGGACGACGCCGCGATCCGGGCATACGTCGCGACCGGCGAGCCGCTCGATCGGGCGGGCGCCTACGCGATCCAGGAGGGCGGCGGGGAGCGTGTCGCCCGGTACGACGGTTGCTATAGCAACGTCGTCGGGTTGCCGCTCTGCCACGTGTTCTTCGCGCTGCGGAAGCTCGGCATGGGGGTGCCGGAGCGGCCGGAGCCCGCATTCACTCGCGACTTCGGGTTCGAATGTCCGGCCTGGCGGACCGCGTACGCGCAGGGGCGGTCCCTTCGTGACGGTTCGGAATACGACACGCAGCAAGGGAGGCCGACATGACCAAAGCCAAGCTCGGATTCGCTGACCTCAGCGTCGATGTGCCGAGCCATATCTGCCTCTTCTACGAGAACGACGAAGAGCTTCGTGCCCGCCTGGGCTTCCTCGCCCACACGCTCGACGACCCCACCCAGGTCGCGGTGCTCTTCGGCAAGCAGTCGCGGCTCGATGAGGTCCTCGCGTACATCGTCGCCGACCACGGTCGAGACGTCGAAGCCGACATGAAGGCCGGACGCATCGTCCTCGTCACCGGGGCCCCGGACGCGGATCTTCTCCTCGGCAACATCGCGAAGGCGCTGGACGCTGCCGTCGCAGCCGACAAGAAGCTCATTCGGTTCCTTGGCTTCATCGGCTGGGGCGACATGGACTGGCCGCCGCAGCAGGACCTCATGACCTTTGAAGCGAAGGTGAGCGAGGCCGTGAAGAACTATCCCGCAGTCGTCATCTGTACGTACAACACAGAGGCGCTGCCCGGATCCGTGCTTATCTTCGCCGGCATCGAAACGCACCCGCTGACGATCCTCGGCACGACCATCGCCGAGAACCCGCAGTACGTACCGTTCGAGGAGTACGTCGCGCGCAAGCAGCGACCGTACACGGCGGAGCGCGAGCGGAATCTTGGCGCCGTGCGCGTGGGGAAAGCCGGAAGCTAGGTCTTCACCGCGACTCCGATGTAGAAGCGCGAGAACGACGTCTCTTCCACGATCTCGAGCCCGGCACTGCGACAGAGGTCCTCGAGCTCCGGCTTCGTGTTCAGGCGATTGCCCCACGTGAGCTCGAACCATTGCGCCATCGCGGCGAAGCGGGTCGGCATCGTCCGCAGCTCCGCATCGGTCGTCGGATATGCCTCGTCGTAGATGACCAGCGATCCGCCCGGCTTGAGCGCCTGGGCGATCGCCTGGAACGCACCGGCCTTGTCCTTCGGATCGATCTCGTGGATCACGAGGAACGTGGTGGCGACGTCGTAGGCGCCGTCCTCCGCGAGGCCCTGCGCGCCCATGACGCGCGCCTCGCAGCGTGACTCTAGGTGGTGCGCTGCGATGAGCGTCCGCGCGAGCTCGATCGAGTACGGCTCGGTGTCGACGCCGACACAGCTCACGTTCGGGAAGCGTTCGGCGAAGTGCACGAGCGCATGACCGCCGCCGCAACCCACGTCGAGAATGCGGGCACCGGCTTCGAAGCGGGCCTGCAGCGTGGGCAGCTTGGGGAGTACGAGGTCGGTGAAGATGCGCGGCAGCGCCTGGAGGCCATCCGCGATCGTGCGCATGAACTCCTCGCCGTGCTCCTGGTACGGCACGCGAACACCTTCACGGAACCGGCGCGGGTAATCCGGGTAGTCGGCGCCCACAAGGACGTGTGTTTTCGCGGCGCCACCGAGATAGAAGGTCGAGCCCGGCTTGCCGAGGATCTCGTCGAAGTGCGGACCCATGCGCCAGCCGGTCCCTTCGCGCTCCAGGATCTCGTACGCGAACGCCGTGGTCGCCAGGACCTCCGTGTAGAAGGGGTCTGTCCGGAGCTCCGTCGCGAGCTCGGCCGAGGTGATTCCGGGCCGCGCGGTGATCGCCTCCCAGACGCCGAGCGCGCGCCCGACCTCCAGGAGGTGCGTCGCGTGGTAGCCAGCGATGAGGTCGAAGAGCTTCGTGACCTGCTGGGGGAGTGTCGGCTCGGCCATCGGCGAAAGGTTAGCCCGACTCCGGCAGCTTCGGTCTCGGCGTGCGCTGGCGCGCGTGGAAGATCCGGTGAAGCTGGACGAAGCCGTTCCCCCGCGGATCGAAGAAGTACCAGACGAGGTAGGGCAGGCGTCCCACACCGACGCGCCGGAGAGTGAGCTTCTCTTCATGAGCTATCTCTCGTCCGATCTCGGGGAACATGCCAAGCCGCGCTTGGAGTTCGGCGATGTCTTCACGCAGGCGTTCGATCCGTGACCACTCTTCGGCATCGGCGAGGATCCCGATCTGCGTCACAGCATCCTTCAGGAATGTCGCACTCTGTTCGACGCGGACCAATTCCTAGCGGCGCCTCGACACGTGTTTCGCGCGCGCTTCGTCGAACGCCCGGTCGAGCTCCGACCATGGAACGCTCGGCTCCTTGCCGTCGATCGCGCGACGGAACGTCGCGTATGCCTGCTTGAATTGCCACCGTTCGGCCAGCTCGAGCTCGCGTGCGGTGACTTCTCCGTCCAGGTACTCCGAGACGATCAGGCGGAGCGCATCCGACTCGCCGAGGCTACGGGCGTCGGCGAAACGCCTGAGCCGCGCGCGCAGCTCGCGCGGCATGCGGAAGTTGAGCGGCGAGACCGGTGCGATAGCGCGCCGCTTCGCGGGCATCCGAGAATTGTAGTCCGCGGGACTACGCAGCTGCCGTCGCCTCCGCGTCCGCGCCGAGCGCGTCTTCCGCGGCGCGAAGCAGCGCCCCGGTGGTGGAGAGCTCCGCCGACCACAGGGCGGCGCCGGCGCTGATCCGCCAGCGCGCGCCGTGGAACGCGCGCACGTTCGTGGACATCGAGCGCACGAGCTCTTCGACCCGCGTCCGCGCGATCGTCGCGAGCCGGTCGGCATCACCAGCGCACGGCGCGACGAGCGCGACGCCGTCGTCGCCGTAGCGATAGGCGGTGACCTCGCCGCCGAAGAGCGTCGTCGCGCCGCCGAGCGACGCGCGGATCGCGCGATGGACCATCGCCCGGCGGCTCGCCTCGTTCGGGTGCTGGAGGACGATCGCGACGAGCACGACGCAGAACGGCCGTCCACCGTCGCGCGCGCCGGCGACGCGCTCGCGAACGTGCGCCACGAGGACGCGGTCGGCGTACGCATCCGCGACACGCGCGCGGTACGGAAGGGGAGCGGGCTCAGCGACGATAGGCGCTGGTCGTGGCGCGATGTCCCCGAGCAGGCGCATGACGCTTGGCATCACGGCGGTCCACCGCTCGCGCTCTTCCATCCGCTCCGCGGCACCGAGTGCGGTGAGCGCGACCGATCCATCGGGCACGGGCGTGAGGTGGCCGCCCTCGAGCAGCGACTGCAGCGCTCGGGCGAAGGCGCCGGTCGCGAACGGCAGCTTCTCAGCCGCGACGCGCGCGAGGATCGTCGCCGGGCGGCCGGGACCGGTGCTCAGGGTGTCGAGCAGGTAGAAGCGGAAGAAGGCGGTCGCGAGGCCGGTGCTTGCTGGTCGCACGTCGGAGTAACCGGCACGGGCTTGCTCTAGCCTCGCGTCGTGAGCTTTGACGCCGAGATCATCGGAAGCGGGCCTAATGGCCTCGCGGCGGCGATCGAGCTCGCGCGCGCCGGACTGAAGGTGCGTGTGCACGAGGCCGAGTCGACCATCGGTGGCGGCGCCCGGAGCGCTGCGCTCACGCTTCCCGGTTTCGTGCACGACCTGTGCTCCGCGATCCATCCGCTCGGCGCGGCATCACCGTACTTCCGCACGCTCCCGTTGAAGGAGCACGGTCTGGAATGGGTCCAGCCTGATATTCCGCTCGCGCACCCGCTCGACGACGGTACGGCGGCCGTGCTGCGGCGCTCGATCGACGACACCGCCGCCGGCCTTGGCGACGACGGCGGGGCCTACCGGCGGCTCCTCGCTCCGCTCGTCGCGGATTGGGAGGAGCTGCTCGCCGAGGTCATGCGGCCGATGCTCCATGTCCCGCGCCATCCGCTCCTGCTCGCGCGCTTCGGGATCCCGTCGATGTTCCCCACGGACTTCGCGGCGCGCCGGCTCTTCAAAGGACAGCGCGCCCGCGCGCTCATGGCCGGCCTCGCGGCGCACTCGTTCCTGCCGCTCGACGCGCCGTTCACCACCGCGTTCGGGCTCCTCCTCGCGATCTCGGGACACGCCGTCGGCTGGCCATTGCCGCGTGGCGGCTCGCAGCGCATCGCGGATGCGCTCGCGTCGTATCTGCGCACGATCGGTGGCGAGATCGTCACGAACGACCGCGTCGTCGCGTTCTCGCAGCTCGACAAGGCGCGCGCGTATCTCTTTGACACATCGCCGCGCTCCCTCGAGCACATCGCGGCCGACCGGCTCGGCACCACGTACCGCCGCGCCCTTCGCCGCTACAGCTACGGCCCTGGCATCTTCAAGGTCGACTACGCGCTCGCGGGGCCGGTGCCGTGGACCGCGCCCGAGTGCCGCCGCGCAGGCACCGTGCACGTCGGGGGCACGCTCGAGGAGATCGCGGCCGGCGAGAAGCAGGTGAACCGCGGCCAGCTTCCTGACAAGCCGTTCGTGCTCGTCGCGCAGCAGAGCCTCTTCGATCCGACGCGCGCGCCGCTCGGGATGCACACCCTCTGGGCGTACTGCCACGTGCCGAGCGGGTCGACCGAGGACATGAGCGCGCGGATCGAGGCGCAGATCGAGCGGTTCGCGCCCGGCTTCAAGGAGCTCATCCTGAAGAAGAGCGTGATGAACACGAAGGACGTCGAGTTGCACAACGCGAACTACATCGGCGGCGACATCTCTGCTGGCTCACACGACGGGCTGCAGCTCATCGCGCGGCCGACCTGGTCGATGGATCCGTACGCGACACCCGCCGCCGATATCTACCTCTGCTCTGCCGCGACGCCACCCGGTGCCGGTGTGCATGGCATGAACGGCTACAACGCGGCGCGCTCAGCGCTGCGTCGGAGCTTCGGGATCGCCTAGCGCCGGGCTCCGGTCGAACGCGTGTGGTGTCGAATGACCGAGAAACGCCGGCGCTTCGGGTCGAACGCGATCTCGTCGCCGGGCCGCAGGTCGAGTTCGCGGCGCATGGCTACCGGAAGCGTGACGCGTCCGCCACTCAGGATCCGGGCGCGATACACGGTCATGCGCTTGCGAGACGCTCAAGCGCGGCGTCGAGGTCGTACACGTCGGCGAGTCCGCGCCCGACCGCAACCATGTCACGCGTGGTCGTCGTAAATGGGATCGGACGCTCCCGTCGATCGAGGCGCCACTGCGAATGCCCGTATGTCGTGGCATCTCCACAGCACGCGCGCGCCTCACCGTTGAGGATCTGCGGGAACCACAGGTCGTCGATCTTGAGCCGCGTCGTGGTTCGAACGCCCACTGCCAGACCTGAGGTGCGATTCCATTCGTTCGGGCTGATCACGATGAAACGCTTTCGCTCACCGCCGAGCACAGGGCCACGGTAGAGGTCGCCCCAGACCGGATACGCGCTCGCATCGCCGATCGGACGCGACGGCGTCGGGACGCCCCCGAGCAACGTCGGAAGCTGCAGGAAGTGACACAGGAGCTCCTCGAGAGTGCCGAGCTCCGCGGTCGTCAGGCTCGCGATCGGCGGCCCGAGTGGGGACTCGGGGTGGGGCGGCGCCAGCACAGCCAGAGGGCGCGCTGCGGTCAGCATCCCGTTCCGGTAGCCGAAGGCATAGTCGCGCTCCCCCGGAGGCACCGACGCGACGAGGGGCAGGACTGCGACCTGCGACATCGCGGCGTTCCACCGATCGTTGCTGATGACCACCGCTCCCAGCGACGTACGTCCTGGAACATCGAGGCTATGGAGCGTGCCCCTGTAGACGGGCACGGCCGACTACAGGACATCCTTGTTGAGCGCGGAGCGCTGGAGGTCGGCTGCGATCTCTTGCCGCTCGGGGTCGCGCTCGTAGGCGATCGCCGCGGCGAGCTGCTGCTGCTGACGCCGCGCGCGGATCGCTGCGTCGTACCCGTACCCGATCAGGCGCTCGTAGATCGCCGCCGTCGAGGCGCCTTCTTCGAGACCCACCAGCTCGGGGTAGCCGGCCGCGGCGCGGACGCGCTCCGGGATCGGTACGGACGCCCGGCCGGTAGCGCGCGAGGGCTTCTTCTTCATGCGGCATATCATGCATCATATTTTGCTGCATGTGAAGAGATCCTTCGCGGCGGCGACAATCAGTGCAATGGCCAGCTCGTCGACCTTTGACCCGGCACGCCGGTTCACCGACCCAGACGACGTGCTGCACACGGTCTTCGGGTACGACGATTTCCGGCCGGGGCAGCGCAAGATCATCGACGCGGTCCTCGCCGGCCGCGATTGCATCGGGCTCATGCCCACCGGGGCGGGGAAGAGCCTGACGTTCCAGATCCCGGCCAAGATCCTCGGCGGCGCAGTGCTGGTCCTCTCGCCGCTCATCTCGTTGATGAAGGACCAGGTCGACGCGCTCGTCCGCACCGGCTACCGCGCAGCGGTACTGAACTCGACCCTCACGCCCGAGGAGCGCCGCTCGACGCTCGCCGCACTGCGCGCCGGCGAGCTGGACATCCTCTATGTCGCACCGGAGGCGCTTGGCGAGCATCTCCGCTCCGCGCTCGCCGCCGCGAACATCAGCCTCATCGTCGTGGACGAGGCGCACTGCATCAGCCACTGGGGCCACGACTTCCGCCCCGCCTACCGCCAGCTCGCGGGTCTCAAAGGTCAGTTCGGCGACATCCCGATCCTGGCACTCACCGCGACGGCGACGCGGCAGGTCGTGGGCGACGTCATTCGCCAGCTGGGCATGCGCAAGCCCGACGGGTTCAAGGGCTCCTTCTACCGGCCCAACCTCGTCATCACGACGCAGAAGAAGGGCGCCGGCCGCGAGACGCGCAAGGACATCCTCGCGCTCATCCGCAAGCACAAGGGCGAGAGCGGCATCGTGTACTGCCTCTCGCGCAAGTCGGTCGACGACCTCACCGCCTGGCTGCGGCAGAACGGCGTCCCCGCACGGGCGTACCACGCGGGCCTCTCGGACGCCGAGCGCGCCGAAAACCAGAACGCGTTCGCGCGCGACGAGGCGAACGTCATCGTCGCGACCGTCGCGTTCGGCATGGGCATCGACAAGAGCAACGTGCGCTTCGTCATCCATCGCGATCTGCCGCGGAGCCTCGAAGGTTGGTACCAGGAGATCGGACGCGCCGGCCGCGACGGGCTCGAGAGCGACTGCGTCCTCATGTACTCGTGGGTCGACGTGCTCGCGTATGACCGGTTCCTGACTGACGTTGCGGACGAGCAGCTGCGCGCCGCGACGCGCGCGAAGACCGTGCAGCTCTTCGAGCTCGTCGAGA
>JBBRQB010000065.1:0-9589 GCA_038227105.1 Candidatus Limnocylindria bacterium
CGAACCCCTCGAGGCGCTCCTGCGACTGAATCCTCCCCCCGCTGAACGTGCCGTGCTGCAGCGCTCGCTGGGACGTGCGTACACGCAGGACAGGCGACCCAGTCAGGCAGTAGACATCCTGAACGACGCTCTGCGCTTCTTCAAATCTATCGACGATTCGGAACAGATCGCCCGCACTCGATCGCAGATCGGCGCGGCAATGCTCGAGTTGCGTACGTACGTCGAGGCGCAAGCCGAGCTTGAAGGCGCCCTCGCATTCATGTCGAAATCGGAAGTGAAGGATCCTCTTCTCAAGGTCCACACTCTCTACAACCTCGGCGTCAGTTTCTACATGCGCGGCGACTACAAATCCGCCGCGCAGCAGTTCGATCGAGCGGAACGCGAAGGGGCTGACGTCGGTGACCTCCGATGGCAAGCAGGGCTGTTTGCCGGGATGGGCATGTCGTACTCGATGCTCCAGGACTTCGAGGCTGCCGTGAACTACCTACGAAAGAGCGAAGCTCTCTTCGAGGCGATAAACAACAAGACGCGCGCCGTCGAGAGCCGACTGCGTGCCGCGATGTCCCTTCGCGCGCTGGGCCAACGCGCGAAGGCTGATGAGTTGCTTACGAGTGCGCTGACCGAAGCGACGCAGTCAGCGTCCGAGAGGCTGGCTGTCGAGATCGCCAGCGTCCAGGCGGGGTACTGGGCGGACGATGGTCGGATCGAGGATGGGGTGCTTGCCACTTCGGCCGCCGTCGCAGCCGCCGATCGGCTCGGAGACCCGCTTCTGTCTGCCATCACAAGGGTGCAACTCGCCAAAGCACTCAAGCATCAGGACCCGAAGGCTGCGGAAGGTGTGCTTCGCGAACTCGCCAGTCGGGCACGCGCTTCGGACGGGCTGCCGTATGCGGAGGTCTATTCGCAGCTGAGCGACCTGCTGTCTCAAAACGGCCTTACGGAAGAGGCTCTCGAGTACTCCCGAAAGGCCTATCAGTCAGAACGGAAGAAGGGAGGTGCCACGAAATGATGGGATTCCGTGCCTTGATGTTTGCGTCTGCCGCATCGGTCCTTCGATTCATGCTGGACGTCTGCCCCGGGGTAGTCGGCTAGCTGGTCTGGCGCTCCGTCGCGGTCAGCACATTTCGCAGCAGCAACGCGGCGGTCACCGCGCCGAGACCACCGGGCACCGGACTGAGCGCGCCGGCGACGCTCGCAACGCTTTCGAGTTCGACGTCGCCGGCGAGCCCGTTCGGAGTCATGTTGATGCCGGCATCGATCACGGTCGCGCCGGGCTTCACCATCGTCCCGGTCAGGAAGCCGGGCCGGCCGACCCCCACGACGACGATGTCCGCCATCTGCGTGAGCTTCTCGAGCTCCGTCGTACGGCGGTGGGCGATCGACACGGTGGCGTTCTCGGCGAGCAGCAGGTACGCGGCGGGCCGTCCGATCACCGTGCTGCGGCCGATGATCACGGCATGCGCGCCTTCGAGCGGCACCTCGTAGAACTTCAGCAGCTCGACCACCGCATCGGCTGTCGAGGGCACGAACCGGGGCCGCCCGTCCGCCAGGAATCCCATGTTGAACGGGTGCATGCCCTCGACGTCCTTTGCGATCGCGATGTGGTCGATGACGTGCGCTTCGTCCAAGACGCCCGGGAGCGGCGTCAGCAACAGGATGCCGTGGACCGTCCGGTCCATCGACAGCCGCTCGAGATGCGTGATGAGTCCTTCCTCGTCTGTGTCGCGCGGCAGGAACTCCGCTGCCGCCGCGATACCCGACTCTGCCGCGCTCCGCTCGAGCCGCTGCACGTACGAGTGCGCGGCCGGATCGCCGCCGACGCCGACGATCGCGACCTTCGGGTGCACGCCGCGGCTCTTGAGCTCGCCCGAGCGAGTGCGGATGTCCGTCTTGATCCGCTCGGCGAGCGGCCGCCCGTGGAGCAGCCGGGCCATTAGCGCGCGATCCGCGATTCCACGAAGTCGGTGATCCGCTTCCGCTGCGCCTCCGCGCCGTCGATCGCGCGGTCGAGGTCCTCGGACAGCGCCTTCACCTGCGCCGCGTCGGTGATCGATGCGAGGTTGATCATCACGTTGAGCGCTGCGCCGCTGAGCGCGGCCTCGGCCATCAGCGCCCCGACACCGATGTCGCTGACCGTCGCGGGCGGGGCGCTCTCGACGGCCCGTTCGCAGAGCTCCAGCAGCCGGCGGCTTGTCTTGGCGACCTCGAGCGGTACGCGGGAGGCCGCGAGCAGGGCCGATTGCAGGCGCTCCTTGCGGACCTTCTTGTCGTCTTCCGTCGCCTTCGGCAGCTTCATGGCCTCCGCCACGGTCGCGAACGCGGCGCTGTCGTCGTCCACCAGGCGAAGGAAGTCGGAACGGAGATTGTCGGCCTCGGCGATCAATGCGGTCGTCGCGTCGTTCTTGTCCTTGCGCTCGGCGATCCGCCCGACCATCGCCGTGAGCGCCGCGCCGAGCGCGCCTGAGTACGCCGCCGCGCTGCCCCCACCGGGGACGGCTGCCGCCGACGCCAGCTCATCGCTGAAGGCGCGCAGAGTCCGTTCAACGAGTCGATCAGCCATTGGGATAGCCGCAGTCTAGGTCTTGGCGGCGCGTGCTCGGAACCGCGGCAGGACCTCGGCGGCCACGCGCTCCATGACCAGTTCCTGCTCCGGCTGCGGCTCGAACGTTCCTGGCTTCGCCGGCCAGTACACGATGCATTCGTCGAAACCGAGCTCCTGATAGCGCGCCGCGTACTCCTCGAAGGTATCCGTCGACGTGAACACCTGCGTCCGATACGCGAGGACGGACCGGCGGACAGTCGTTGGGTCGCGGCCGATCGCCTTACATGCTGAATCAAGGGCATCGATCTGCGACCGCGTTGCCGCCACGGCCTGATCGAGCGTGACCGGGTCGGCACCGGCACCGCGCATCGGCTGTCCGCCGATCGTGTTCCACGTGTCCGCATACCGCGCTACCAGGCGCAGGCCGCGCGGTCCCCGCGCGGCGAGCACCAACGGGGGTCTCGGCCGCTGGATCGACGGCACGATGACCGCGCCGTTCGCCTTGTAATAGTGGCCGTCCACGGTCACGGTGTCGCCACGAAGCAGCCGGTCCACGATCGCGAGGTACTCGCCGAACCGGTCGACCAGATCCCGCGCGGCCGGCGCCTCTTGGCCCACGAAGCCCGCATCCGGAGCACCGCCGCCGGCACCCAGGCCGAGCTCCAGCCGGCCACCCGAGATGTGGTCCACGGTCACGGCGTGCATCGCGAGCATCGCCGGGTGGCGAAAGGTGGGAGGCGAGACGAGCGGACCGAACCGGACGCGCGTGGTAACGGAGGCGAGGGCGCCGAGGAGCGACCAGGCCTCGTACGCGATGAGGGAGGGGTATTGCGACGTCGAGTGGTCCGCGATCCAGATGCTGTCGAAGCCCATCGACTCGATCCGTTGCCAGCGTTCGGCAAGTGCCGCATATGGCGAGGCCTGCAGGGTCATGACACCGAAACGCATGGCCCCATGCTGACACGCTGATACATTGATGTCTCGCGCTTTCATCCAGAGAGGCTGAGGGAACGGCCCGTTGAAGCCTCGGCAACCGGCGGAGTCCCGCAGCAGGTGCCACGTCCGGCCTGGATCACCAGGGAAGATGAGAGAGAGGCCCGAACGTGTCGCCACCCGCCACACCCATCGCCGTGTTCGATCGGGCCTCCCGCCTCGCGCTCCTCGAGCCCGAGCTCGATCGACGCATCCTCGTGCTCGAGGGCCCGAAAGGGACCGAGGTCCAGGCCCTGCGCCCGGATGAGGCGGCGTTCCGCGGTGCGCGGTTCGCGCAATGGCCGTCGGATCTGCGCGGCGACATCGACCTCCTGAACATCACCCGTCCCGAGGCGATCATCGCGATCCACCGTGCGTATGTTGAGGCGGGGGCGGACATTCTCTCGACGAACACGTTTAACTCCACGCGGATCTCGCAATCGGAGTACGGGCTTGGCGACGTCGCCGCCGAGCTCAACCTCGTTGCAGCGCGCATCGCACGCGGCGTCGCGGATGACGCCGAGCGCGCCGATGGCCGGCCGCGCTGGGTCGCGGGCAGCCTTGGTCCGACGAACCGCACTGCTTCGATCTCACCGAAGGTCGATGACGCCGGCTTCCGGAACGTCACTTTCGACGAGCTCGTTGCCGCGTACACGGAGGCAGCCGCCGCGCTGCTCGACGGCGGTGTCGATCTGCTCCTCATCGAGACGGTGTTCGACACGCTGAACGCGAAAGCGGCCATCTTCGCCATCGAGAGTCTCTTCGAATCTCGCGGCGAGCGAGTGCCAATGATCGTTTCGGGAACGATCACCGATCAGAGCGGACGGACGCTGTCGGGTCAGACGACAGAGGCATTTTGGAATTCGGTGGCTCACGCCCGGCCGCTCGCGATCGGCCTCAACTGCGCTCTTGGCGCGCAGGACCTGCGCCCGTACATCCAGGAGCTCGCGCGGATCGCTCCGCACCGCATCAGCATCTATCCGAACGCCGGCCTTCCGAACGACATGGGCGGTTACGACGAGACGCCCGAATTCACCGCCGGAGTGCTCACCGAGTTCGCCCGCGCCGGCCTGCTCAACATCGTTGGCGGTTGCTGCGGGACCACACCTGAGACGACCCGCGCGCTGGCTGCGGCGGTCCGGCGCATGCCCCCACGCGTCGTTGCCAGGCCGAAGCCCGCACTGCGCCTGAGCGGCTTGGAGCCCTTGACCATCGATGAGTCAACCAATTTCGTGAACGTTGGCGAGCGCACCAATGTCACTGGATCGGCGAAGTTCAAGAAGCTCGTGTTGTCCGGCGATCACGAAGGTGCGGTCGAAGTGGCGCGGCAGCAGATCGACGCCGGCGCCGTGATCATCGATGTGAATTTCGACGAAGGCATGCTCGACAGCGAGGAGGCGATGCGCACATTCCTCAACCTCGCCGCAGGCGAGCCTGCCATCGCGCGAGTGCCGGTCATGCTCGATTCGTCGCGCTGGTCGGTGCTCGAGACGGGCCTCAAATGCTTGCAGGGGAAGGGGATCGTGAACTCCATTTCCCTCAAGGAGGGTGAGGCCGCCTTTCTCCGCCAGGCTCGCCTTGTCCGTCGCTACGGCGCGGCGGTCATCGTCATGGCCTTCGACGAGCAGGGTCAGGCCGACACGGTCGAGCGCAAGGTCAGCATCTGCGAGCGGGCGTACACCCTGCTCACCCAAGAGGTCGGCTTCCTGCCCGAGGACATCATCTTCGATCCGAACATCTTCGCCATCGGTACCGGCATGGCGGAGCACGATCGCTACGCCCTCGACTACATCGAGGCGACCCGCCGCATCAAGGTCAGGTTCCCGCTCGTCAACGTGAGTGGCGGGGTGAGCAACGTCTCCTTCGCGTTCCGCGGGAACAACGGGGTCCGCGAGGCGATCCACACGGTCTTCCTCTATCACGCCATCGACGCGGGGATGGACATGGGCATCGTGAACGCCGGTGCGCTCGCCCGATACACCGACATCCCGCCGGAGCTGCTGGCGCGGGTCGAGGATGTCGTACTGGCCCGCCGGCCGGACGCGACAGAGCGCCTCCTCGAGATCGCGGAGAGCGTGAAGGGTGAGATCGCGGCACAGGCCGTCGATCTCAGCTGGCGCGAGGCTCCGGTCGCGGAACGGCTCGCCCACGCGCTCGTGCGCGGGATCGCCGACTACGTTGTCGCGGACACCGAGGAGGCCCGTCTGCAGACCGATCGCCCCATCGAGGTCATCGAGGGACCGCTCATGGACGGGATGAAGATCGTCGGCGACCTGTTCGGCAGCGGAAAGATGTTCCTGCCGCAGGTGGTCAAGAGCGCCCGTGTCATGAAGCGCGCCGTCGCACACCTCATTCCGTACATCGAGGCCGAGAAGGAACGGAACGCCGACACGCGTGCCAAGGGCAAGGTGGTGATGGCCACCGTCAAGGGTGACGTGCATGACATCGGGAAGAACATCGTGGGCGTCGTGCTCCAGTGCAATAACTACGAGGTCGTGGATCTCGGGGTCATGGTCCCGTGGCCGAAGATCCTGGAGGCCGCGATCCGGGAGAAGGCCGACCTCATCGGTCTGTCCGGGCTCATCACTCCGTCGCTCGAGGAGATGACGTACAACGCCGGCGAGATGGAGCGTGAAGGCCTGCATATTCCACTACTCATCGGCGGCGCGACGACCAGCCGGACCCACACTGCCGTGCGCATCGAGCCCCGCTACTCGGGCCCGGTGGTCCATGTGATCGACGCGTCGCGCGCGGTAGGCGTCGCCAGCGCGCTGCTCTCAGACACCGGCCGCGAGGCGTTCGTCCGTGGGATCCGTGATGAGTACGCCGAGCTGCGCGCCCGCCGCGCCGAGCGGCTGTCCGATGTGAAGCGTCAGCCGCTGGCCGCCGCGCGCGCGAACCGGCTCACGCTCGAGCCGCTCGCTCCGCCTGTCCCGACGTTCCGAGGCGTGCGGACCATTGATGAGCCGCTCGCCGATCTGGTCCCGCGGATCGACTGGACGCCGTTCTTCCAGACCTGGGAGCTCGCCGGGCACTATCCCGCGATCCTCGACGACCCGACGGTCGGCGAGGCCGCCACCTCGCTGTTCGCCGACGCCCGCGCGATGCTGCGCCGCGTCGTCGACGAGCAATGGCTCACGGCGCGTGCCGTCGTCGGCTTCTTCCGCGCCGCGTCCGACGGCCGCGACGACATCCGCGTGTGGGACGGCGATGACGTGATCGCTCCGCCGCGGGCGGTCATCCATACGATCCGGCAGCAGATGCTGAAGTCGAACGACGAGCCGAACCTCGCCCTCGCGGACTATGTCGCACCGCTTGGGTCACCGGTGGCGGACTGGATCGGCGCGTTCGCCGTGACCACCGGCATCGGCCTGGACGCCCGGGTCGCCGCGCTTGAGAAAGCGGGAGACGACTACAGCGCGATCCTGCTGAAGGCGCTCGCGGACCGGCTGGCGGAAGCCTTCGCCGAGCGCCTGCACGAACGCGTCCGCCGTGACCTCTGGGGTTATGCGCCAGCTGAGCACCTCGACAACCGCGCCATCATCCACGAGGACTACCAGGGCATTCGTCCCGCTCCGGGCTACCCCGCGTGTCCCGACCACACCGAGAAGAAGACGCTCTTCGAGCTGCTCGATGCCGAAGCACGCGCAGGCATCACCCTGACCGAGAGCTTCGCGATGCTCCCGACCGCGGCGGTGTCCGGGTACTACTTCTGGCATCCGCAGGCTCACTACTTCGGCGTCGGGAAGATCGAGCGAGATCAGGTCGAGGATTACGCCCGCCGCAAGGGTCAGGATGTCGCGACGACCGAGCGCTGGCTCGCGCCGATCCTCAACTACGACCGCTAGAGTCACCGCGTGAACGAACGCCCGCCGATCCAGCGTTGGTGGGCGACGTACATCCTCGTGGGCGCGGCGGCGGTCGTTGCGGTCATCGCGGCGATCGACTCGGTCACGCGATTCGTCGCGCCGCTCGCGCACCTCGGCCTGGTCGTGCTCCTTGCGATCGTCGTCGCCTTCATCCTTGCGCCGGTCGCCAAGCGCTTCGAACGCGCGATCCACCATCGCGCGCCGGCGGTCATCCTGACCATCCTGCTCGTGCTGCTCGTGCTCCTCGGACTCATCGCCCTGGTGGCGGCACCGCTCGTGACGGAATCGAGCAAGCTCGCCGATCAGATCCCGACGTATGTCGCGCAGCTGCAGAGCACCGCGCCCGTGACGGTCCTCGGCTACCGGATCCCGGACGAGGTGCGCGCGCAGGCCGGCGCCGCGCTTGGGAGCGTTGGCGGCTCGCTCGCGGCAGAGGCGGTCACCGTCGTGGTCGGACTCGTGAGCGGCCTCGTCGACCTCTTCCTCGTGCTGATCATCGCGCTGTACCTCCTGCTCGACGTGCGCCGCATCCGGACCGGCGTCCTGCGGGTCCTCCCCAGGCGCTGGCGCGAGCAGTTCGAGAGCGCCGAGGTCGAGGTCGTCCGCGTCTTCGGCGCATATGTACGCGGCCAGCTCATCCTGGCGGTCATCGTGGGCGCTTCGGCGACCGTGGTGCTGCTCCTGCTGGGCGTCCCGTATGCGCTCGTCCTCGGCCTCTTCGCGGGGCTCGCCGAGCTCATCCCGATGCTGGGCCCGATCCTCGGCGCGGTTCCGGCGGTGCTCGTCGCCCTGTTCCAGCCCTTCCCGCTCGTGCTCTGGGTGGTCATCGCGTTCATCGTCCTCCAGCAGATCGAATCGAACCTGGTGGTGCCGCGCATCTCCGGCCATGCCGTCGGCCTGCATCCGCTCGCCGCGATGCTTGTCCTGCTCGTCGGGTTCGAGGTCGCCGGCGTCGTCGGCGCGCTGTTCGCCGTCCCCATCGCCGGCATCGTGTGGGTCTTCGCCTCGACCGCCATCCGCGCCCGCGCGACCTAGACTCGCGGCGTGGCGACACCCCTTGACGAGGCGACCGATCTCCTCCAGCAGCTCATCCGCAACAAGTGCGTGAACGACGGCACGCCGGATTCAGGCGGCGAGGTCCGCAACGCGAAGACGCTCGGCGCGTACCTCGCCGGACCTGGGATCGACATCAGGCAGTACGAATCGCATCCGGGTCGGGGCAGCATGTCGGTCCGCATCGAGGGCAGCGACAAGAAGGCGCCGACGCTGCTGCTGATGGGCCACATCGATGTGGTCCCCGCCGACCCGAACGGCTGGAAGCGCGATCCCTTCTGCGGCGATCTCGTCGACGGCGAGATCTGGGGCCGCGGCGCGCTCGACATGCTGAGCATCACCGTGACGATGGCCGTCGCGGTCAAGAAGATGCTTCGCGAGGGCTGGAAGCCGAAGGGCACGCTCATCTTCAGCGGCATGGCCGATGAGGAGGCGCTCGGGACCTGGGGTGCCGAGTATCTCGTCGAGCACCACTGGGACGATGTGAAGGCCGACGCGGTGCTCACCGAGTCCGGCGAGCCACCACTGCCGATCCCCACGCGCGGCGGGCCGAAGGCCTTGATGGTCGTGGGCGAGAAGGGCTCGCATTGGGTCGGGTTGAAGGTGAAGGGCACGCCCGGTCACGGATCGATGCCGTACAAGACCGATAACGCCCTGGTGAAGGCCGCTGAGGTGGTGAAGCGAATCGCTGCGTATCAGCCGAAGCTGCACCTCGATGGCGCATGGGCGGAGTTCGTGAAGACGATGCAGTTCGCTCCCGAGCTCGAGGCAGGCCTGCTCCATGACGCGGCATTCCGTCAGACGCTTGAGAAGCTGCCGGTCGGCCTCGCGAAGATCTTCGACGCGTCGACGCACACGACGTTCTCACCGAACATCATGCACAGCGGCACGAAGACGAACATCATTCCCGACGGCGCGGTCATGGAGATCGATATCCGCACCGTTCCGGGCGACGAAGGTCCAGCCGTCCGCGGGATGCTGAAGGAGGCGATCGGCGATCTCTGGGATCAGTGCGAGATCCTCGCTGAGGACGACAACCCGTCGACAATGTCGAAGACCGACACGTCGATCTTCCGGGTGATGCAGAACGTGACGCGCAAGGTGGGGAAGGCCGAGATCGTTCCGGTATTCACCATCGGTGCGACGGACTCAC
>JBBRQB010000066.1:0-9350 GCA_038227105.1 Candidatus Limnocylindria bacterium
ACGAGCTCGGTGACTTCCTCGAGGTGAAGTCCGTTCGCGCGAAGCACCAGGTGATCGGCGACGCGGCCGATGATGTCGCAGCCGCGGTCAAGGACTTCCTAGTGCGCTAGCGGCTCGAGGGCGCTCGGCCAGCGGCGGAGAGCGGCGTCAGGTCCGGTGTGGGTCGCGAGCGTCTCGCAGCCGACCCGAAAGGCCTTCACGATCAGGTCGAGGGGCAACGACGGCGTCGCGGTACCGGTCGTCATCGTCGGCGTCGCGGGCACGTGCAGGTATGTCGTGGGCAGCGTGAGCCCGCGGTCGCGCGCGTAGCGGAGCATGCCGTAGAGCGTCGCGTTGCTCACGTAGGCGCCGCCGTCCCAGGACACCTGCGCGGGGATCCCGATCGCATTGATGGCATTCGCGATCGCGCGGACCGGTGCGGTCGCGAGCAGCGCATCGGGGCCACCGGCGTCGCCGTCGGATCGCTCGTTCGCGAGGGCGCGGTCCGCGTTGTCCGACTGCCACGGCACGTCGCCGACGGCATGCGCGATCGCCTCGACGCTGATCGCCGGCCGCCCGAAGGAGAGCCCGCCGATGATCAGTCCGTCCGCCGGCTCCCGCTCGAGCTCTCGTGCGATCGTCGCGACGGACTCGCGCCACACGACCGGGACGCGCAGGACATCGATACGCGCCGGTCCGGCCTTGACGCCCGCGAGCTGCTGCGCCGCGTCCCACGACGGATTGACGCCACGGCCGGCGAACGGCTCGAAGCCTGTGAGCAGGATGCGCACGACCCGGATCTGCGCCAGGTCAGCTACTCCGCATACTCCTGCAGGCCGTGCTTCGCGAGCGTCTCAGCGGTCGGAACACCATCGTCGGACCAGCCGCGGCTCCGGTAGTACGCGCGCACCTGCTCGGCGACATCGTCGGCATCGAGCCGCACGCGCGACAGCACCCCGGACGTGTGCGGCTTCATCGCCTGCTCCGGCAGGACGTCGTCCGCCGCGCCGAAGCCCTCGCGGATGTTGAAGAGCCGCGCGAGCGTCAATGAGAGCTCGCCAATGTCGGTGATGCCGGCGGCGTCGAGGCCCCAGCCGGTCACCGCGTTCGTGATGTCGGCGAGCTTCGGGTCGTCGTAGCGCAGGAAGAAGCACATACCCACGGTGTTCTTGGCCGACCGTGACGGCAGGTTCGAGTTCATGTGGTCGCCACCCGTCGGGCTCGTCGCGTAGCTGACGCGCACCTGCTTCCCGTATTCGGTCCGCTGACGCGGGTCGTGCATCGCGAGCTCCTGACCGCGCACGGCCGTGAGG
Organism: Candidatus Limnocylindria bacterium; assembly: GCA_038227105.1. Lineage (GTDB taxonomy): Bacteria > Chloroflexota > Limnocylindria > P2-11E > P2-11E > UBA4735. The sequence goes on from JBBRQB010000066.1 coordinate 1,293, forward strand.
TGCTCGGCGCCGCCGAGCGTCTTCGCCGCACGCACCGAGCCCTCGGCGAGCACGGCACCCAGGCCACGCCGGAACGCGACCGCGTCCGGTGACGCGAGCACGGCCTTGCCATTGCCGAACTCTACCGGCTGCCCGTCGAGTTCGGCGTCCGGGAGGATGCCGCGCTGCCTCAGGTCCATGACCCAGGCGACCGTCGCGCCGAGCGAGATCGTATCGAGGCCGAGGGCGTTGCACCGCTCGTTCACCTTGGAGATCAGCGCGAGGTCATCGACACCGCAGTCGGCGCCGAGCGCCGCGATGGATTCGTACTCGATGCCACCGTACTTCGGGTCGATCTGGTACGGCGTCTCCATCTTGACGACCTTCTTGCATCGCACCGAGCAAGCCCAGCAGGCCTCCATCTTCACGCGATAGCCCTTTTCGACAAGCGCCTCGGCGCTGATCTCGGCTGCGCCCTCGAACGGTCCGCCGTTGTAGTTACGCACGGCCATGCCCCCGACGCGGGTGTAGCCGTCGAGGCCCATGCCCGTGCCGAAGTTGTGGAACGCCCAGTGATTCTCCTGCAGGGTGTCGGCGACCCAGCGGCCGATCTCCTTGACCTTGGCCGCGTCGTGGAGCGGCACGGCGCGCGAGCCCTTCACGACGATCGCCTTGAGCTTCTTGCTGCCCATGACCGCACCGAGGCCTGCGCGGCCGGCGATGTCCTTGTAGTCGTTCACGATGCCGGCGATCCGCACGAGGTTCTCGCCGGCCGGCCCGATCTCGCAGACGCGCGCGAGCCGCTCGCCCACCTCGGCCTTGAGCGTCTCCTCGGTGTCCATGATCTCGAGACCCCAAACGTGCGACGCGTCGCGGATCTCGACCTGGTCGTCCTTGATGTACAGGTACACCGGTTTCGGCGACGCGCCGATCACGACGATCGCGTCCCACCCGGCACGCTTGAGCTCCGCGCCCCAGAACCCGCCGACCTCCGCTTCGCCGAAGCCACCGGTGAGCGGCGACTTGGCCCCGACGGCGTGACGGGAGGCGCCGGATAGCGGGGTGCCCGTCAGGACGCCCATCGCGAAGATGAGGATGTTCTCCGGGCCGAGGGGATCCGCACCCGTGGGCAGCTCGGTGAGCAGGTAGTGCGCGATGAGCGCGCGGCCACCCGGATGCCGCCTGAAGGTCGCCTCGTCCATTTCCTCGACGGCCGTGGTGCCCGCGGTCAGGTCGACCCGGAGGACCTTGCCCCAGCTGCCGTAGCGCTCGCTCATCAGTTCTGATTATCGTGGAACCGATGAGCGAGTACGACCTGGTCTGCGACATCTGTGGGATCACCGTCGAGCCGCGGGACGCGCTGGTGACGTGGGTGGCCGATACCCGCGGCGAGCACGACTTCACCCTCGCGCATCTCGCCTGCGCCCCGGCCGGCGCGACCGACCGTCGTGAGGTGAAGCTCCTGGTCGGACCGAACGCGTTCCTGGAGTTCACGACCGGGCGCTTCGGCAAGACCAACGCCGATCCGGACGCGCTGCGCTCGATCGTCTGGGCGCTCGCGCCGTTCGTGATGCGTCACGACAACCCGGCCGAGATGGACCTCTTGCGCGCCAAGTCGTTCGGCGCCGAGCCGGGAGTCAAGCCGGGAGCGGTCGAGAAGAAGGACGAGGGCGGGGGCAAATAGCCCGAGAGCCTTCAGCGGACCCGGCCGAAGGCCGCGGTGATTCAGTTGTCGTCGATCCGGCGTCCGCGCCAGTACCGCACGTTCCCGTTGCGCCCGTGGCGCGGAGTGTTCAGCCCCTTCGTGAGGTAGTACGCGGCGCCACCGAACAGCAGCGGCAGCAGGATGCCGCTGGACGGCAGCCGCAGCCAGATCCCGATGGTCTCGCCGACGGCGGCGGCTACGACCACGATGACGAAGCGGATCCAGGCGGTCCGCTCGCGAGGCATCATGCCGTGCCCTCATGCAGGAATGAAGCTTCGCGGGCCCACTGGCCGCACTGCGCCAGCTCTTCACGCGAGACGAGGTTCGCGCGGACGGCGAGCTTGAGCTCATCGCGGAGGGTCGTCTGCAGCATCTCGGGACCGTCGGTGTTGAAGCTAAAACGGACCTTGTGCTTCCGGAACACGGCGATCAGCTCGCGTAGCTCATCGAGGTCGCGGACGACCTTGGTGTCGAGGTTCGACGACGGGCAGATCTCGAGGTGGATGCCCCGCTCCGCCAGGCGCTTGCAGAGCGCAGCCTCCTGCGCCGCGTGGATCCCGTGGCCGATGCGGTCGGGCTCGAGGTGGCGTACGACCTCGTCGACGGAGTGCCAGTCCTCGTCCTCGCCGGCGTGGACGGTGAGGCCAAGGCCAGCCTTGCGGGCCTTCTTGTAGAGCGTCGCGTAGTCGCTGTAGTGGAAGTCGGCGCTCTTTGGCCCCGCGATGTCGATCGCGACGACGCCGCGCTTCTTGTACTGGATCGCCTTCTCGACGACGATCTCGTTCAGCTCATGGCTGAACGTGCGGTCGAGGCAGAAGATGAAACCAGCCTTCACCGGGTACTCGAGCGCCGCGCGATCGAGACCACGGATCGACGCCATGATGATGTGGTCGAGGTCCTGCTCCCCGCCACGGTTGCGCTTGAGCGGGTTGTAGCGAAGCTCGAGCGTCGTAATGTTCGCCTTGCGGTACGCGCCGCCGATGACCGCGTAGACGGCCTGCTCGACGGCGATGGGGCTTGCCTGAATGAGCTCCGTCCAGTGGTACAGCTCAAGGAAGTCCTCGAACGACTTGCGCCGCTTTGGATGCACCGTGATGAGGTCAACGAACTCCCAGTAGTCCTTTGTCGGGAGCCGGATGCCCTGCGAGTGCGCGATGCCCCACATCGCCGCTGGATCGACGGCGCCACCGAGGTGGACGTGGAGCTCAGTGAGCTCGTCTCCGAGGGGATGCGGCAAGAGCCGCTAGCTGCCCTGTTCTCTGCTTGTTGGCGGACGGCGCACGCGACGACGGCGGCGGGGACGGGAGGACTTGCCCTCGGGATGCGAGCGCCAGATCGCGTGGCCATCGTCGTCGGCCGAGCAGACCTGGAGCAGACGGTCCCAGACCTCGGCGCGGCGGAGCTCTTGCTCGGCGGTGGCGCGATCGACGGCGCGCTCGAGCATGACGTCGCAGTCGTACGGCGAGCCAGCGAGGCTCCAGCCGTTCTCGGTCAACAGATCGACCAGCCGCGCGATCTCGGTGAGGCGCTGCGGCGTGTCGGAGACGAATTCGCGGAGCCACCCGGAGTAGCTGCGCTTTCCGCGATCCGCGCGGTCGAGCTCGTCGCGAACCGTGCCAAAGACGTGGATGAGGATGTAGGCCGGGGCCGTTCCGGTGCCCATATCGCCGATGTTACCCGCGCTCTTCGACGAAGCGATAGCCCCCGTCCGAGTCCTTGGCGATCACGACGAGCGCCCCATTCTTGAAGCCGCTCTGGCCCTTGAGGTCGCGGCAGAACAGGTGCAGGTGCTCGTGCTCCGGGGGAACGCACATGCACTTCTCGGCCTGGATCTCGGCGTCGAAACGGCGCGCGCCGATGCGGAGGTGCACAGGTGCACCTGGCTCGGGGAACAGCTTCCACGCGTCCTTCGTGATGAGGATCCGGCCTTTGCGGACGTCTTCGGAGCTGAGACGGTGACGGTAGGTGCTACGAGAAACGCTCATTCGGTAGGACTATTTTCGCATACCTTCGCCCCGCCGTCTCGAAGTTCGTGGTCTAGGCCCCGGAAGCGCCCAAGCTGGCGCTCGGATCATCCAAAAAACGCATCAAATGCAGCACTGGGACGTCCGAGCCAGCCTCGCGCAGCCCGGCCTGGACCTGGAGGATGCAACCCGGGTTCGCCGACACGACGACGTCCGGCCGGGCGGCCAGGATGGCCGCGACCTTCTGCCGCTGGAGCTCCCCAGCCACTTCGGGATGCGTGAGGTTGTAGATGCCGGCGCTTCCGCAGCATCGCTCGGCGTCGACGATGGGGACGATCGTGACGTTCGGCACCGCCGCGAGTAACGCCCGCGGCTCGCTGCGGATCTTCTGCCCGTGCGCGAGGTGGCAGGCATCCTGATAGACGACGCGGATCGGCCGCGGGGCCGGCGCGGTCACGCCGGACGGCGTCACCGCCTGCGACGCGTCGCGCACGCGTGCCCCGAAGGCCTTCGCGCGATCCGCCCACGCGGGATCTCCGGCGAGGACATCGCCGTAGGCCTTGAGGTGCGCGCCACACCCTGCCGCGTTGACGACGATCGGCGCATCACCGCCGGAGAAGGCGTCGATGTTGAGCCGCGCGAGCTCGCGCGCCGTCTCGCCGTCGCCCGCGTGCGCGTGCAGCGCGCCGCAGCACGTCTGCTCCGCGCATGCCGACACGACCTTGCCGCTGCGCTCGAGCATCCGCACCGTCGCGCGTTCGGTCTCGCCGAAGGCGCTGCGCATGATGCAGCCGGCGAAGAAGTTCGTGTCCGCCTCCGGGCGCTCGACGAGTGCGTAGGGGGTGCCCTCGGCCTTCATCGCGAGGGTCTCCATCGTGGCGAGACGCTTGGGCAGCAGGCCCGTCGCGCGGACGGCGCGCTGCGCGCCACTGCGCACGTAGAGGTCGAGCAGCCGCGTCGCGACGCGGAGCCGGCCTGGCTTGGTGATCGTGCCGAGGCCGAAGCGCCGGACGGCCCTCGCGACCGCGCGCGGGGTCTCACGCTCGCGAAGCTCCTCGCGTGCCCCCTCCATGATCCGGCCGAACGGTACGCCCGACGGGCACGCCGTCTCGCACGCCCGGCAGACGAGGCACGCCTCGAGGTGACCGGCCATGGCGTCGTCCGCAGGACCGGTCGACGAGACGAGCTGGCGGATGAGCTGCACCCGGCCGCGCGGTGAGTCGGCCTCGTCGTTGAGCACACGGTAGGTCGGGCAGTCGTTGAGGCAGAGGCCGCACGAGATGCACGTGGACAGGTCCTCGGTGCGGACGTGCGTCGAGAGATTGATGGGCGCCGTTTGGGTGGAGATGTCCCTACGATACCGGGGCCGAATGCCCACAGAGACGACGACGACCATCGCCGCGCGGCTGCGAGAGGTCTTGCCGCCCGATCGCGTGATCGATGACCCCGCGACGCTGGAGCCCTACTCCTACGACGCATCGTTCTGGTCGCTCCGCGCGCAGCACCGGCCCGATGTCGTCGTCGTACCCGAGTCCACCGCCGACGTCGTCGCCACCATGCGCGTCGCCGCGGCGACCGGCACGCCGATCGTTCCACGCGGCGCGGGCACCGGCCAGACCGGCGGCGCCGTCGCCGCGCGCGGCGGCATCGTGGTCTCGTTCGCCAGGATGCGGCGCATCTTCGAGATCGACCGCCCGAATCTGCAGGCGGTCGTCGAGCCCGGCCTCGTCTTCGCGGACCTCCAGGTCGCGCTCGGGGACAAAGGCCTGTTCTTCCCGCCCGACCCCGGCAGCGGACGCGCCTGCACCCTCGGCGGCATGGCCGCGAACAATGCGAGCGGCCCGCACGCCGTGCGCTGGGGCACGACCTCGGCCTACGTGCTCGGCGCCGAGGTCGTGCTCGCCGACGGCTCGGTCATCGTGACCGGCGGCATGAAGAGCAAAGCGCTCAAATCATCGAGCGGCATCGATCTCACCAAGCTGTTCGTCGGCTCGGAAGGCACGCTCGGCGTCTTCACCCGTCTGCGCCTGCGCGTGCAGCCGAGACCCGCCGCGCGCGCGGTGTGCCTCGCGGCGTACGGGAGCATCGACGACACCGTCCTGTCCCTCGACGACCTCTTCGCCGCGGGGATCCTGCCGTCGACCGCCGAGCTCCTGGACCGGAGTGCGGTCGAGGCGATCCAGCGCTACCGGCCGGACCTCGGTCTCCCCGACGGCGACTGTCTCCTGATCGTCGAGGTCGAAGGCACGCCCGACTACGTCGCGTCGGCGGTCCGCTACGTCGACGGGATCGTGAAGAAGCATGCGACGACGACCCGATTCGCCGAGGCCGAAGCCGAGATCCAGCAGATCTGGGCCGCGCGCGGCGGCATGGCCGCCGCGTCGGCGCTCATGCATCCCGACAAGCACCGCATCTTCGCCGGCGAGGACCTTGCGGTGCCGCTCTCCGAGATCCCCCGCACCATCCGGGCCTCGCGCGAGATCGCTGCCGAGCTGAAGATCGCGGTCCTCTTCTACGGCCACTTCGGCGACGGCAACGTCCATACGGCGATCCTCATCGACCCGACCGACGCCGACGAAGTGAGGCGCGCCGACGAGCTCGCCGATCGCCTGCACCGGCTCGCGGTCGAGGTCGGCGGGACGGTGACCGGCGAGCACGGGACTGGCGCCGTCCGTCAGCAGTACATGCGCCTCGAGCACGGGCCGGCGCTCGACGCGATGAAAAAGCTCAAGGACACGTTCGACCCGAAGGGGATCCTCAACCCGGGCAAGATCTACGGCGCGTAGCCGGGCGAGCGCCCGCACGCGCGCCGCGCTTCGCTCCTAGGCGAACGTCGCTTCGCTCCTAAGCGAAGTAGCCGTAGTCCCCGAGCAGCAGTCGCAGGAAGAACAGCGAAGAGAGCACCACGATCGCGATCCGGTGCGAGAAGATCGCCCGCGGCTGCTCGCGCGCGACCTGCGCGACCTGACCCCAGAAGAACAGCACGAGCGACAGCTCGCTGAACATGAACGCGGCATGGACGTAGCCGAGCGGCGACCACTCGTACGGCTGGGTCATCGTCCAGTTGAGGAGCGCGTGCGTCGCCTGGTAGAGGTGGACGCCGACGGTGAGCACCGCGCCACCGAGGATCGCGGGAATGATCTCGGCCACATGCGGGCGGCGGCGCCATACGGCGAGCTGACTGACGATGAACGTGTTGACGATCGGGAGAAGGAACGCGTCGCCCACGATGGCCGAGGTGTACGAGAGGGTGGTCCGGTAGTTGAGGGTGATCGGGTCGGCGGTCCAGCGCAGATACAGGCTGCCGGCGGCCTGGGTGACGAAACCGAATAGCAGGGTCCCGAACGCGACCGAGGCGAGGAGGACCCACGGGCGTGGCTGGTAGGCCGCGACGGTCCGCAGCATCAACCCTCCCCCATGTGGTCAACGGAGCCTATCAGTGGGGCGGAGCGCCGTGCAGGCCGGCCCCGAAGGAGCGTTTGTCCTTGCGGGGCAGCGTTTTCGCGATCCCGGGGGGCATGAGGTGCACGTGCGGCAGGGCCACCAGGTGGTCGATGACCGGCCAGATGTCGGCCTCGCTGGTCATCCAGCCGATCCGGTCGAACTGGACGAGGGACACCGGCCGCGAGTAGCGGCGGAGCGTCCGTTCTCCCCCGTAGTTGTAGTAGTCCTCGAAGTACGAGAGCACCAGCTCGCGCACCGTCCGGTACACCGGAGCGCGGTACCGCAGGCCCGCGAACTTCGACTTCCCCACCGCGCCCCAGAGGCCGCGATCGCGGTACACGGCGAGCAGGTGATCGTCGTCGCGCTCCGACTCGAGGTCGACGATGAGCGGCTGGCGGCCGTTCTGCCGGAACGCGGCGGCAGCGAAGATCGCTCCCTCGGCGCACTGCGCGGTCTGGTCGCGGAGCACGCGGCGCGGTGAACGGCACGTCGCGCCGCCGTGCTCTGTGTTGTACGCGAGGTCGTCGAGGTACCGCTGCACCTTGACCGGCGTGTTCAATGCCGTGAGGGTGCGGAGCTCGCGCGGCGTGAGGTCGACGTCAGGCACAGCTCTTGTGTAGCGCGTCCGGCCGGCTCGCACACGCCCGATACGGCGCCTCGGCCTCGCTGAGCTGGCGTGCGCCTGCATGGACCTCGCGGTGGCAGTTGGCGCACAGGAGGACGCACTTGGCGAGCTCGGCCTCGATCGTTTCCCAGCGGCGCGGGATACCCTCGGTCGAGATCCCGAACTCCTTCGTCGCTGCATCGAGGTGATGGAACTCGAGCGCCGCGATCGGCTCACGAAAGCCGCAGCCGGTACAGGCCCCGCCCGTCGCGGCGACGGCGCGGACCTTCAGGCGTTGACGGAATCGAACGATGGCATGTCCGCTGTCGGTCCTGACCTGACTATGGCGAGCCCGATGACAG
>JBBRQB010000067.1:0-9211 GCA_038227105.1 Candidatus Limnocylindria bacterium
CGGCACAGCGAACGATGAGGTGGAGCTCCTGAGCCTCGAGCGCGCGGACAATCCGTTCCCGGACGCGAAGATCGAGCGCTTTCGGGAGTCCGGCTAGCCCTTCTTCGGCGCGGCCGGTGCCTTCGCTGCAGGCGCGGCGCCCTTCGCAGCGGCAGGCGCTGCTCCGGCGGCCGGTGCGGCACCTTCGGCAGCCTCCTCGCCCTCGGCGGCCTCGCCTTCGACGGCGGCAGCCGCCACGGGCGTGACCTCTTCCGCGGCGCGCGGCGCGACAGCCTTTGCGATGACCTGGTCGGCGTCGTTCAGGATCTCGATCTTCGACGCGTCGACGACGAGGTCACGCACGTAGAGCGTGTCCTCGATCTGCTCGATCTTCGAAAGGTCGACATCGACCTGGTGCGGGATGTCCTGGGGGAACGCCTCGATGCGCAGCTCGGACAGCGCGTGGACCATGACGCCGCCGAAGGTCTTGACCGCCGGCGACTCGCCGACGAAGTGCAGCGGCACGATGGCGTGGGTCTTCTCGGTCAGCGACACCCGGGCAAAGTCGACATGAAGCAGGGAGCCGGTGCGCGGCTCGCGGGAGACGTCGTGAACGAGCACAGCCACCTCGCCACTGTCGAGACCGGTCAGGGATAGCAGGGTCGTCTGGCCCCAGCGGCGGTAGCCCTTCTGGAAGATGGCGGTGTCCGTCTCGACCGGGGTCGAGTCCACGTGGCCACCGAAGATCACGCCAGGCAGGCGCCCTTCGCGGCGCAGCTTGCCGACCTTCTTGCCGAGGATGGCGCGTGAACGGACTTCGAGCTTCGGTGCTTCAGCCATGCAGGAACGCTCCCCCTGTTACGCGTCGTTGGAGATGTGATTATCTCAGGGCGGGGTCGGCAGGTCCACCACGAGGCGCGCGGGGCTCGCCAGCTCGGTCGCCGTCGCGCAAGAGAGCCGCTCGAGCCCGACCCCCCAGCTCATGACCCGCTCGAAGTCATCGATGAGCTTGATCTGCCGCACCAGCGGCAGGCCGGGGCGGATGTCGGTCTGGGTGAAGGTCTGCTTCCCGGTCGCGGGATCGACCGTCGAGGCGTTGTGGAAGACCACGCCGTAGAACGCGTTGCCGTCGACCGGGACCTGCTTGCCGCTCGTACCGATGAAGGCGTTCGTGACCTCGAGGGACCAGGTCGGCAGGCCGTAGGGGCCGACGCTGGACGGCCCGAACTCGAAGACGATCCGGTCCAGTCCGGGCTGATGCGCCGTGCGGATCGCCGTGATCTGCGCCTGCGCGGATGCGTTGCCGCCCTTCAGCGCCGGGCACGCAGCCGGCGGCGCGGAGCCCAGGCTCGGGCTCGGCAATGGGCTGCTCGACGGCGAGGCGGTCGGTGCCGGGGTGGGGCTGGGCAACGCGACGGTCGCGCTCGGGGTCACGGAGCGGGTGGGCGTCGACGGAGGCACGGCCACAGGCTGCGGCTGGAGCGCCGCGACGACCGCGATGGCGACGATCACCGCCAGCGCACCGATGAGAAGGACACGGCCGATCACTCGCCGAGTGTGACGCGAACCGGTCGCTCTGTCGAGATTCGATACAAGGATTGAGCAGATTTGTACGCAGAGCGTACGTCGCTACGAAATTTGGTAGAATGCCCTCTAAGTGGCCGACAAGCTCCGTTTGGCCCTGGTTTTCCACCAGCACCAGCCAGCGGGGAACTTCCCACATGTGTTCGCGGACGTGGCCGAGCGCGCGTATGCGCCGCTCGTAGCTGCGCTCTATCGGCACCCCGAAGTGAAGGCGACCCTCCACTTCTCCGGCCCGCTCCTCGACTGGCTCGAGGGCAACCGTCCTGACGTGATCGGCGATCTCGCCGATCTCGTGAAGCGCGGCCAGATCGAGCTCCTCTCGGGCGGCTACTACGAGCCGATCCTCGTGGGCATCCCCCGGCGCGACGCGGTCGGCCAGATCCGCTCCCTCACAGACCGCGTCGCGGCGATCTTTGGCCGCCGTCCGCTCGGGGCCTGGCTCACCGAGCGCGTCTGGGAGCCACACCTACCCTCGGTCCTCGCCGAGGCGGGCGTCGCGTACACGGTCCTCGACGAGGAGCACTTCCTCCAGGTCGGCCTGCGGCGCGACGAGCTCGGCGAATCGTTCATCACCGAGGACCAGGGCTTCCCGCTCGTCCTCTATCCCGCGAACACGCGCCTCCGGTACCTCATCCCGTTCCGCGACGTGAGCCAGACCATGAAGGAGCTCCGCGAGCGGCAGGCTGCCGGCGCGAAGCTCGTTGTCTATGCGGACGACGGTGAGAAGTTCGGCGCGTGGCCGGGCACCCACCAGCGGGTGCACAAGGACGGTTGGCTCGAGGACTTCTTCACGCAGATCGCGCAGGCTGACTTCATCGAGACCACGACGCTCGAGGACGCCTGGATCTTCCAGAAGCCGTCACGCCGCGTGTACCTGCCGGGTGGCACGTATCACGAGATGGGCGAATGGTCGCTCGACGCGGCCGCGGCGCGCCGCTTCTCCCAGGCACGCAACGCCTTGAAGGACGACCTCTCGTCGCTCATCGCGCTCCCGCCGTGGCGCAACTTCCTCGCGAAGTACCCCGAGGCGAACGCGCTGCACAAGCGGATGCTCATCGTGTCCGAGGAGCTCGCGCGCCGCAGCATCCTCGACGCGTCCCCCGAGGTGCGCCAGGCGCAGCAGAACCTCTGGCGCGCGCAGACCAACGACGTCTACTGGCACGGCGTGTTCGGCGGGCTCTACCTGCCGCACCTTCGCGCCGACGCGTACGGCTCGCTCCTGCGCGCCGAACGTCTCCTCGCGGAGCGGCGCGTCGCATCCGGCGAGCAGCGCGACTACGACGTTGACGGCCATGACGAATACATCTTCCGCGGCAACGCCGGCGCGGTCTTCGTGCACGTACAGGGCGGCTCGATCATCGAGTGGGACGTCTATGCACCGGCGGCGAACCTCATCGACACGATGGCCCGCCGACCGGAGGCCGAGCACGAGACGCTCCGCCGCGCCGAGAAGGCCGGCAAGGTCAAGGTCGGGAAGACCGTCGACAAGGACTCGAAGTCGATCCACGAGGTCGTGCGCGCGAAGGAGCGCGGCCTGGTCAAGCTCCTCGACTACGACGACGCCCGCCGCGCATTCTTCCAGGACAGCTTCCGGGTCGGTCGCGAGGAACCGGTCAGCCTCCGTGCGCTCCCATACGTGCTCACGCCACAGCGCGAGGCGCGCACCGTCAGCCTGATCCTCGAACCGCCGGCCCGCGCGCTCGCGAGCGTTCCCGGTCTCGGCATCCGCAAGGACATCCGCATCGCCGACGAGGGCCTTGCGGCAGGCGTGCGGTACCGCCTGCGCAACGACGGCGACGAGACCATCGAGCTCACGTTCACGAGCGCCTCGAACGTCGCGTTCGTGGGCGAAGCCAACACCGGTGACCTCATCACGCTCGGTACGCGCAAGACGACACCGGGCAAGGCGCTCGAGGGCGTGCGCAACGTGACCGAGGTCGTGGCGCATTCCGAGGCGCGTCAATGGGACATCACCTTCGCGATCGACCCGCCGGCCGAGACGACCGTGCAGCCGATCTACGCGATCGCGAACTCCGAAGAGGGCTTCGAGCGCCTCTACGAGCAGACCGAGATCTCATGCTCGTGGAACGTCACCATCGAGCCCGACTCGCACGTCGACCTCGAGATCCGGTGCACGACCGTCGGCCAGCTCGTCGAGCCAGAGCTCGTGAAGCCGGCCGCGCGCCGCAAGCGCACCGCGGTCGCATCCGGCGGCGCTGACGCGGCGGGACGAGCCAAGCGCTAGTCCGCGACATGGGGGTCCTGGCGTGACCGAGGTACCGATGCACAGCCCATACGGAGCTCCGCCGCCGCCGCGCCGCACCGGTCTGGGAACCGGCGCGATCCTCAGCATTGGCATCCTCATCGGGGCGATCGGCAGTGCGGCCGGCGGGTACGTCGCGATCCGCGGCATCGCGCCCGTCGATACGGCGTCGCCCGTCGGGACCGCGAGCCCGGTGACCGTCATTTCCGCACCCGGGAGCGAGGCCGTCGTCGAGGTCGTGAACCAGCTTCTGCCGACGGTCGTCACGGTCATCAACCGGCTGCCGAGCGGCCAGGCGCAGTCGAGCGGTTCCGGATTCGTGATCGACGCGGCTCGCGGCTACGTCGTGACCAACAACCACGTGGTCGAGAACGTCCGGGACACGAATGCTGGCGCGTCCTTCGACATCATCTTCAGCGACAACCGCGTCGTGAAGGGCGCGAAGCTGATCGGCCGCGACGACAAGACCGATGTCGCCGTCCTCCAGGTGGCGCCGGACGGTCTGAAGGCGGCGGCGCTCGCGAACAGCGACGACGTGCCGGTCGGGTCGATCGTGGTCGCGATCGGCAGCGCACTCGGTGAGCTCCAGAACACCGTGACCACCGGGATCGTCTCGGCCAAGGGCCGGCGCGTTCCCGAGACCGACACGATCGTGCTCGAGGACCTCATCCAGACGGACGCCGCGATCAACGAGGGCAACTCCGGCGGTCCGCTCATCTGGGGCGCGACCAAGCAGGTCGTCGGGATGAACACGCTCGTGAACCGGCAGGCCGGCTCCGAGGGTCTCGGCTTCAGCATCTCCAGCAACACCGTGCGCGACATTTCGGCGGAGCTCATCAAGTCCGGCAAGATCGACCGTGGTGCGATCGGCATCGGCTACAACCTGATGACTCCTCGCAACGCCGTCGTGCTGGCGCTGCCGACGCAGACGCAAGGCGTGATCGTCACCCAGATCATCACGGGCTCGGCCGCGGCCCAGGCGGGACTGCGCACGAACGACGTGATCACGAAGATCAACGGCCAGCAGATCGATGGGCCGCATCCGATCAGCTCGATCCTCCTGCACACCCGTCCGGGCGATAAGGTGACGCTCACGATCATCCGTGATGGGAAGCAGCAGACCGTCGACGTCACCCTCGGCCGGCAGGGCTGACGCGCGGCCGGCGCTGCGCCGGCAGGACGCTTCGCTCTATGTCATCGCGAGCGGTCTCGGAGGCCTCGGCCTCGGGATCGCGCTCTTCTATCTGAACTTCCTCTATCGCGCGCTGGGCTTCGATGCGCGCGCCATCGGCGTGCTCGGCGGCGCACAGGCCATCGGTGCGCTGGTGGGCGCGGTGCCCGCCGCGATGCTCCCGCGCCGGATGCCGCGGCGGAACGCGATCCTGATCGGCGGCTTCGTCACCGCCGCGGGCGTGATCGGCATCCTCACCCAGGACGCGCTGCCCGCGATGTTCGTCTCTGCGGCCCTGATGGGCTTCGGCGGGATCATCGTTGCCTCCTCGGGCAGTGCGCTCGTGGCGGATGCCACCAGCGGCTTCGATCGCCCGCGCATGTTCGGCAACCAGATCGCGCTCGGCGCGATCGCCAGCTTCGCGGCCATCACCATCGCCGGCGCGCTCGCGGCGCCGGTCAGTCGCTACCTCGGACGACCGGAGAACGATGCGCTCACGATCCGCGCGGTCATCGCGATCGGTGGCGTGCTCGCGATCGCCTCGGCGGTGCCCATCCTGTTCGTGCGCTCCGCTCCGGTCGCCGCCGGCGTCCTCGACGCCCCGCACCGCCGGAGCCTGCTGCTGCGGTTCATGTGCATCGAGACCGCGTTCGGCTTCGGTGCCGGAAGCTTCCTGCCATTCATGAACCTGTTCTTCGCGGATCGGTTCGGTCTCCCGATCGCCGGCGTCGGGCTCGCGATCGGGGCGCTCTCGATCGCCGGCAGCTTCGGCGCGATCCTGAACGGCCGTTTCGTGGTGACCCGGCTGTCGCCGGTGCTGGCGATGGTCGTGCCGATCTTCGCATCGCTTCCGTTCGCGCTCCTCGCTGCCGTCGTCGGCGATCCGCTCCTCGCCTGGGCGGCGCTCGCGCTGCGCGCGGCGCTCATGTACGGGTCGACCCCCAACTTCACCGCGATCGAGCTGTCGTCGTTCGCGCCGGTCGAGCGTGCCGGTGCGGTGGCCGTGTTCGCGATCAGCTGGAACGGCGCGTCGGCTGCGGGGGCCGCGCTCTCCGGGGTCGTGCGGGCCGAGCTCGGCGCGGCCGGCTACACCGCGAACCTCATCACGCTCGTCGCGTCCTACATCGTCGCCGCGGTCCTCATGCTCGTTTTCTTCAGGAAGCACGAGCCGCGCGGTGACGCCGCGGCCGTCGTTCCGTCAGACTCGACCGCATGACCGACACCGCACGCGAGATCATCCACGCCGCCATCGCAGGCGGCCTCCTCGCCGCGAGCGACGCGCTCGGCTGGGGCGACGCGGCACACGCGGTCGCGGTGGAGATCGAGCGGCCCGCGGACAAGAACCACGGCGATTACGCCTCCAACGTCGCGATGCGCCTGGCCCGGCCACTGAAGAAGCCGCCGCTCGAGATCGCGAAAGCCATCGCCGAGCGTGTACCGATCGGCGACGTGATCGCCGCGGTCGACGTCGCGACACCCGGGTTCATCAACGTCCACCTCGATCACGCGTGGCTCGCGAGGCAGGTCGAGATCATCGCGAGCGCCGGCGACCGCTTCGGGCGGACCGACGCGCTCAAGGGCCAGAAGATCCAGATCGAGTTCATCTCGGCGAATCCGACGGGTCCGATGCATGTCGGAAATGCTCGCGGTGGTCCGATCGGCGACGTGCTCGCGAACGTGCTCGCGTTCCACGGCGCGACGGTCACGCGCGAGCACTACGTGAACGACGGCGGCGGCCGGGTCGATGTGCTCGGCCAGAGCGTCGCGGTCCGCTACCGCGAGCTCGGCGGCGACACCAGCGTGCCGTTCCCCACGGATGGCTATCCGGCCGAGTACATCACCGATGTCGCCAAGCGGATCCGTGCCGAGGACGGCGATGCGTACGAATCACGTTCGTTGGAGGAGCAGTCGAAGATCTTCACCAAGACGGCCCAGAGGATCTTTGTCGAGGGGTTCAAGGTCACCGCCGAGCGTCTCGGCGTCCGCTTCGACGACTTCTTCTTCGAGAGCGAGATGGTGGAGTCGGGGTACGTCCAGAAGACGCTCGACGAGCTTCGCCGTGTCGACGCGCTCGAGGATCGCGACGGCGCGGTCTGGCTGAAGTCCAAGGAGCTTGGCGAGGACATCGAGAGCGTCGTCGTCCGCTCGAACGGTCTGCCGACGTATCTCGGGATCGACATCGCGTATCACCGTCACGCACTGCTCGAGCGCGGTTTGGACAAGAAGATCGACATCTGGGGCGCGAACACCCACGGACATCTGCGGCGCATGAAGACCGCCCTCGCCGCGCTCGGTCTCGTCGATCGCTGGGACGTGGTGCTCTACCAGTACGTGAAGTTCCTCCACGAGGGCGTCCTCTTGAAGATGGGGAAGCGCCTTGCGCAATTCCTCCTGCTCGATGACGTCATCGACGCCGTCGGCAAGGACGTCACGCGCTGGTTCTTCCTTATGACCAGCGCCGACCGCACGATGGAGTTCGATTTCGAGCTCGCGGTACAGCAATCGAACGAGAACCCCGCCTACTACGTGCAGTACGCCCACGCGCGGATCGCGAGCATCTTCCGCACGGCGGCCGAGAAGGGCCTCGGCTCAGCCGGCGCCGACGTCTCGCGCCTCACGGATCCTGCCGAGTTGGACCTCGTGCGACTCGTGCTCCGGTTCCCCGAGCTCGTCGAAGAGATCCGGGACAAACACAACGTCCACCTGCTCACCGGCTACGCGCTCGAGCTCGCCGGTGCGTTCCATGCGTTCTACAAGGGCAACCGCGTCGTCGGTGAGGACGCCGAGCGCTCGAAGGCGCGTCTCCGTCTCGTCGAAGCGGTCGGCCTCACGCTCCGTCAGACACTTGGACTGCTTGGAGTGACCGCGCCCGAATCCATGTGATCCCGGCGCAACGGCTACCTGGTCGGGCTGGGCCTCGGGCTCCCGCTCGCGCCGGCGCCGCCGCGGCCCGGGAACTGCGTCCCGCCGAGGATGTCGCCCAAGATGTTCGTGCCGCCGAGGACGATCGCCTGCGCGGAGACCGTTCCGCTCGCGGTGTCGGGCGTCCCGGCGACGCTCACCTGGTCACCGACTTTGAGGTCGCTCAGCTTGATGTCGGTCTCGGCGGTCTTCACGACGCGCGTGCCCGTGCCCACGAGGACGAGCTGTGTCGTCACGGTCGGGCTCGCGCCATTCTGGCCGCCGGTCCGGACCTGGACCGTGATCGAGTCGCTGTTCACCGCGATGATCTGACCCGTCGTGAGGCCACGGTTCGCCGCGCCGCCGGCGCCACCCTGCCCGCCTCGGGCGGTCGCGCCCGTTGCGCCTGTGGTCGTCGCGACCGTCGTCGCCGGCGTCTTCGAGGAACCGAACGCATAGCCGCCACCGAACAATGCGAGGGCCACGATGACCCCGACGACGATCTGGACCGGACGCCTGGTCAACACATTCATCGCTGTTCTCCCTTACCGCGTCGTGTTCGCGAAGCAGCAAGAACAGCCGCGTAGCGGCTGTTCTTACTCATAGCGCAGTGCCTGGATCGGATGCAGGCGCGCCGCCCGCATCGCGGGATAGAGACCGAAGACGACGCCGATCGCGACCGACACCCCGACCGCCACGGCGACGGTGCCGGGGGTGATGAGGATCGGGATCTGCGACGCCGCGGGGATCTGCTTGACGACGAGGGTGATGCCCCGGCCGAGCAGGATCCCGAGGATCCCGCCGAGGCCGGTGAGGCCGACCGCCTCGATCAGGAACTGGCTGAGGATGTCGCGGCGTCGCGCTCCGACGGCCTTGCGGATGCCGATCTCGCGCGTCCGCTCATTCACCGAGACCAGCATGATGTTCATGATCCCGATGCCGCCGACCAGGAGCGAGATGCCGCCGATCGCACCGAGCAGCAGAGTGAATGTCCCGGTGATCTGGTTGAGGGCCGCGAGCGTGTCGTTCTGATTCGTCACGGTGAAGTCGGCGCTTGCCGGATCGGTGATCTTGTGGCGCCTCAGCAGGACGTCGAACACGTCGGCGGTCGTGTTCGACATCTGCTCGCTGCTGGCCGCTTTTACGACGATGGCGTTCACTGAGTTCGTGCGGCCGGTGAGCACCCGCTGCCCGGTCGTCGTTGGCACGAGGATCTGATCGTCGCGCGAGAACCCGAAGGTCGTTCCCTTCGTCTCGAGCATCCCGATGACCTTGAAGTTCAGGATGCGGGCCCGCTGCGCGCCACCGGGGCC
>JBBRQB010000068.1:0-9129 GCA_038227105.1 Candidatus Limnocylindria bacterium
GCGCGCGAGGAGGCGCGAGCGGAGCACGGTCATCGCCTTCGCCTTGTTCTTGATCTGCGAGCGCTCGTCCTGCTGGATGACGACCTCACCGGTCGGAATGTGCGTGATGCGCACGGCCGAGTCCGTCGTGTTGACGCCCTGGCCGCCCTTGCCACCCGCGCGGTACACATCGATCTTGAGGTCGCCATCATCGATGCTCTGGTCGATCTCCTCCGCCTCGGGAAGGACCGCGACGGTCGCGGTCGAGGTGTGGATCCGGCCCTGGGCCTCGGTCGACGGCACGCGCTGCACGCGATGCACGCCCGACTCGAACTTGAGGCGGCTGTACGCACCCTGACCGGCGATCCGGAAGATGACTTCCTTGTACCCGCCCTTCTCGGAGCGGGAGGCGGACAGCTCCTCGGTCTTCCAGCGATGGCGCTCGGCGTAGCGGAGGTACATCGCGTAGAGATCGGCCGCGAACAGCGCTGCCTCTTCCCCGCCCTCACCGGCGCGGATCTCGACGATGACGTTCTTCTCATCGAGCGGGTCGCGCGGGATGAGCTGGCTGCGGAGCTTCTCGGTGAGCCGGTCCACCTCGAGTGCGGCGGTGCCCTCCTCTTCACGCGCGAGATCCCGGAGGTCGGCATCGTCGCCCTGCTGCAGCTCACGCGCCTCGGTGAGCCGCTTCTCGGCAGCGCCGAGCGCGCGGATGGTGTCGACGATCTGCTCGAGCGCCGCGTATTCCTGGCCGACCGCGCGGAGCTTGTCGCGATCACCGGTCACGCTCGGATCGCTCATCGACCGCCCGAGCTCGTCGTGGCGCGATTCGATCTGGCCGAGGCGCCGCCGCATCTTCTCCGACAGCTCGGTCATGCCGCGGCGTCCCCGGCCAGCGCCTCTTCGAGCGACGCGATAGCGACCTCGATCATCGCGCTGTCCGGCCGGCGCGTCGTGATCGCCTGGAGGAGCAGCCCCGGCGCGATCGCGATGCGCATGAGCGGATTGCCCTCATGGCCGGCCCCGAGCTTGAGGACCTCGTATGAGATCGACGCCACCGGGATCACGAGCGCGAGCCGCACAACGAGGTCGACGACGAGGTTGATCCGCGGCACGAACGCGAACACGACGATGGCGATGACCACGACGAAGAGCAAGAAGGCCGTCCCGCAGCGCGGATGGGCGGTCGGGTACGGCTCGATGTGGCGAGCGTCGAGCGGATCGCCATGCTCGAAGGCGTGGATCGTCATGTGCTCCGCACCGTGATACGCGAACACGCGGCGGATGTCAGGCAGGAACGAGATCGCGATCAGGTACCCGAGCAGGAGGACCAGTCGGAGCAGGCCCTCGGCGACGTTCAGCGCGAGCGACGACTCGATCGTCGACTTGAGGAAGCCGGTGAGCAGGTACGGGACGCCGACGAACAGCCCGAGCGCCGCGACGAGGCCGAGGCCCATCGCGAGCGTGCCCGACGCGGTCTTCGGCGCGGGCTCCGCTTCGCCTTCTTCGATGAGCTGCACGTCGGCGGACTTCATCAGCATCCGCATGCCGTAGCGGAGCGATTCCCAGAGAACGAAGATGCCGCGCACGAACGGCGCGCGGGCGACGCGCGAGCGCATGAGCGGCGAGTCGAGCGCTTCGCGGTAGCGATAGATCCCGCCATCGGGCTTGCGGCAGGCGAGGCCGATGGTGCGCTTGCCCCGGATCATCACACCCTCGATCACCGCCTGGCCCCCGTACGTGGTCGGCTTCACCGCACCGCTCACGCGGACACGGTCGATCGGCGGGGAACGGTATGACAGGTGCGGCAGCGCGCTTCGTACGCCTCCTGCGCGCCAACGACGATGATCGGATCCTCGTAGTACGCGGGCACGCCGTTCACGATGCGTTGCGTGCGCGTGGCCGACTCACCGCACACGACGCAGATCGCTTCGAGCTTGTCGACACGCTCCGCGAGGGCGAGCAGGACGGGCACCGGACCGAACGGCTCGCCGCGAAAGTCCAGGTCGAGGCCGGCGCAGATGACCCGGCGGCCGCTCGCGACGAGCTCGCGCACAACGCCGATGATGCCGGGATCGAAGAACTGCACTTCGTCGACACCTACCACGCTCGTGTCGGGCGAGAGGAGGGGCATGATCTCGGCGCTCGAGCGCACCGGGCGTGCGACGAACGAGTCACCGTCGTGTGACCGCACCAGCTCCGTGCCATAGCGGTCGTCGATCGAGGGCTTGAACACCTGGACCGTGCGGCGCGCGATGACCGCGCGCTTCACGCGACGGATGAGCTCCTCGCTCTTTCCGCTGAACATGCTCCCGACGACGACCTCCAGGCCACCCAACGAATGGGTACCGGAGGTCGGACGGGCGCTAACGCGTTGGGGCGGCCTCGGAAGCGGCCGGCTGCTCCGCGTTCTTGCCGTATCGCTTGTTGAAGCGTTCGACGCGGCCCTGAACGTCCATGAGGTGCTGCTTGCCCGTGAAGAACGGGTGGCACTTCGCGCAGACCTCGACGTGGAGCTCGGGCTTCGTGCTCACGGTCTTGAACTGGTTGCCGCAGGCGCACGTCACCGTTGCCTCGACGTACTGGGGGTGGATCTTCGCTTTCATCGCTGGGTCTCCTTAGCTCGCTCGCGGGAGTACGTTCACCTTGCGGCGATCGTCACGCGCGGGGCTGTACTTGACGGTGCCCGCGACGAGCGCGAACAGCGTGTGATCTTTACCGACACCGACGTTCTCACCGGCCATGAGCTTGGTGCCGCGCTGGCGGACGAGGACCGCGCCGGCGTCGACGACGCTGCCCGCGTACTCCTTGACACCGAGCCGCTGTCCGGCGGAGTCGCGGCCGTTGCGGGTCGAACCTCCGCCTTTCTTGTGTGCCATCTCTATGCCTCGATCTTCGTGATACGGACGGTCGTCGTCTTCGAGCGGTGTCCGGTCTTCTTGCGGGACCGGGTCTTGTTCTTGTAACGGAAGACCGTGATCTTCTCGGTCTTGCCGTGAGCGACGATCTCGCCCGTGACCGTCGCCTTGGCAGCCGCCTTGACCGCGTCGCCGTCGGCGACGAGCAGGACTTCGCCGAAGGTCACCTTCTTACCAGGCTCGCCCTCGAGGCTCGCCACGGTCAGGAGAAGGCCTTCTTCGACCCGATATTGCTTACCGCCACTGCGGACGACTGCGTACAAGGGGTGGACCATCCGTTACAGAAAAAGTCGCCGTGTCCGCCCGACACGACGTTGAGGAAAGTATACCGGATGGCCCGCACCGCGCGGGCCATCCGGTGCGATATCAGGCCCGGCGGGCCGCCCCGAGACGCCGCTGCAGGGTCACGATGCCCAGGAGCGCCGAGAGGCCCATGAGGGACGCGGTGTACGCGACCGGGTGCTGGAACGGCCCAGGCGCGCTGTAGCCGGAGCCGACCGTGAGCAGGACCGCGATGAACGAGGCCGCACCGATGTTGAGACCCCAGAAGATCAGGTTGTCGGCCCACGGCCAGACGCGCGCCGCGCCCTGGGACGCGGTCGCGATCAAGATCATGCCGAAGAGCGAGTTGGTCATGACCCCGACGAAGAACGAGTGGTCGAGCGCGTGATTCAGACCGACCGAGATCTTGGTGAAGTCGCCTTGCGCCTGGATGATCGCCGCGAGGAACATGATCTCGAGGATCAGGCCGAGCACGAGGAACGGAACGGAGATCGCGACGTGGCGTATCCCGCCCGCCTGGGTCCATGGTGCGCCGGCCGCCTTCATCCCGAGGCGCACGACGACGATCACGATGCCGATGACCTGGAGCAGGGTCGCGATGCCCTGGAACGGCTGGATGTTCATCCCGACGCCGATCGCGAGCAGCAGGCCGCCGAAGAACAGGATCCAGGCCTGCGCGAGACCGGCGCGCGAGCGATTGCCCGGACCGGACAGACACCAGTCGGCGATGCCGGCCGAGACGAGGACGAGGTATCCACCGATCTGCGCCGAGGCGTGGGTGCCGATGAGCTCCGGTGACGTCGGCAGCGCGAGTCCGAGCGCCAGGAACAGCTGGATCGTGACGCCGACGATCGCGCCGATCGACAGGATGGTGAGACCGAGCACGAGCGACAGCCGGGGAACGTCGATGTGGCCGAAGCCCTCACGGAGCGCCGCGCTGAAGGCCCACCACCACCAGTAGAGGATGGCGAGCAGCTCGAGCGTGCCGGTGATCGCGCGTGCCGGGAAGTTCCCGGACCAGAACGCGAGGACGTAGAGCGCGGTCACGAGCCCGGTGATCCCGACGTTCCGCGTCAGATTCCCGCCGGTCCCCGCGAATAGCCAGATCGTCACGCCGATCACGCCCATCGTGATCCACCCAAGGGTGCCGGAATGCAGGTGCGTCAGCAGGGTGTCCTGTGAAAGGGCGCCGAAGATGCGGGTCGCGTTCGCGAGCCCGAGGAGCGCGGTGAGTCCGAAGATGCCGAGGCCGAACTGGAACGCGCGGTAGACAGCCCTGTCCGCGGTCATTGCCTTCCCTCCTCGCGATGCCGAGGAGAGCCTGCCATTACCGCGCGCGCGAGTCCAGAGCCACCACCTGGATGTTCTCGGGGAGCGAGCTCCGGGACAGGGACAGCTTCGCCACGGGCGTGATGTCCTTCACCCCGAGCTCGTGGAGCAGGCGCTCGTACGGGCTGTCCTTCTTCGCGTTGTCCGGGTCATAGGACATCGGGACGACGACCTTCGGCTCGAGCTGATGGATGATCTCGGCCGCCATGGCGGCGCTCAGGTCGTTGTCGGCGCCGCCGATCGGGACGAGCGCCACGTCGATGTCGCCGAGCTTCTCGAGGTCCGCGGTCGGCAGCACGTGACCGAGGCCGCCGAGGTGGCAGATGACCAGGTCATCGAGCCGGATCGTGTAGATGGTGTTCCGGCCGCGCTTCGCGCCCTTGTCCTCGTCCCGGTAGGTCCCAACACCGGTGACCAGGATCTCCCGCACCTCGTACTCGCCGGGGCCTCGGAGCACGACCGGCTCGCCGCCGACCGACTTCAGGCTGCTGTGACGGGGGTCGTCGTTGGAGATAGTCACAAGATCGGCGGCCGTCTTCGGGATGGCGGCGCCGGATTTCGGGTCGGGTGGATCGGTGAGCACCACGCCCTCCCGGCCACGCAGCCGGAAGCACGCGTGACCCAGCCAGGTCAAGTCCATGGAGAGGATGAGAATACGCCGAAACATGGTGATGGTGGGCGGGGTACTCGGTCATGGCCGCACCAGGTGCCGGCCTGGAGGTCCGTGCTGACACGGACCGACCAGGAGATCGTGCAGCGGTGCCTGTCGAGCGACGCCAACGCTTTCGCCGATCTGGTCGAGCGATACGGAGGACGGGTGTACAACGTCGCGCTGCGCATCACGCATGACCCCGATGCCGCACACGACTGCGCCCAGGACGCCTTCATCCGGGCCTACCGCGCGCTCCACCAGTACGACCCGGCGTACCCGTTCGGCCCGTGGATCTTCCGGATCACGACCAACGCCAGCCTGAACTTCATCCAGCGCGGCCGCGGGCGGGAGATCACGGTCGAAGAGCTGCCCGAGGACCCCGAGCCGCCCGAAGCGGGGCCCGAGCTGGTCTCCGTCCGCAAGGAGGAGGTCGAGGAGGTCCTCGCGGCGATGGCGGAGCTGCCGCCGGCGTACCGCGCGGCACTCACCCTCCGCCACATGCAGCAGCTCTCGTATCAAGAGGTGGCAGACGCCCTCGGGATCCCGATCGGAACGGTCAAGACGCATCTGCATCGCGCGCGCGCCGCGCTCAAGGCGAAGCTCGCAGCCAGGAGGATCAATTGATGAACGATCTCGAGAACGACGAGCTGGGGATCCACCGGCTATTGAGCGCGGTGAAGCCGGCGCCGCTGCCGATCGGCTTCCGCGACTCGGTCATGCGGCAGGTCCGAAGCGACGGCGCATCGGTAACGTGGGAGTGGCTGGTCGCGGCGGCGTTCGCGGTACCCGGCCTCGCATATCTCGCCTGGCGTCTCACGGCGAACGGCGGCGAGCTGCTCGCCTCCATCACGTCGATCCTGAGCGCCGCGGCCGGCGTCGGTCTGGGCGGCGGCGCGGACGTCGTCGTCGACGGTCTCGCGATCATGTCGTTCGCCCTCGTCGGCGTCGCCAGCGTCCTCGCGGCGCACGCGATGCTCCGCGGCCCAGAACAAGAGCGGCAGCAGCACCGGATGATCGCGCGATGACGGGACGCGACTCGGTCGTCGCGCTCGGCGCGGTCGTCGTGGCTATCGGGATCGCGGTCATCCTCCTCGTCGGCTCGATGAACGCGGCGAGCGCGGACGGCGCGGCGCAGCGATTCTTCTTCGTCAACTTCGCCGGGCGCGGAGCGCAGGCCGTCCGGCCGGCGCCTGGCGACGGCACGGGTGTGCCGGTGCCGCTGCGCGCGGTCGTCCCGTTCCAGCGTGGCGTGTCGGACGCCGCCCGTGACGCCGCGGGCTACCTGCTCGTGGTCATGGGCGTGTCAGCGGCGCTCGTCCTTGGAAAGGGCCAGGTGCTGGGTGCCTACCACGCGTCGGGCGGCGGATGGCGATCGCAGCTGCGCGTCCTCGGCACGGGCTTCGCCGTGCTCCTCCTGCTCGCGTCAGCGGCGTTCCTCGGCGGCGTGGTCCTCCTTGGTACCGTCGCCACGGGGTTCCGCGACGCGCCCACCGGGATCCAGCTTGGACTCCAGGTGGGGATCATGACGATGGCGGTGTTCGGAGCGGTGTTCCTCGTGATCGCGCTCATCGGATTCACCGCGATGTCGTGGCGACTGGGCGACGCGATCTTCGGCGCACGTCCGATGAACGGGTGGGCTGCCCGCGTGCCGGGCGCGCTCATCGCGCTGCTCGGCGCGACCGTCCTCTATGTGCTCGCGCAGGTACCGGAGATCGGGCGGGTGATCGGGATCGTGGTCCTGGCATATGCACTTGGTGCGGTCGTCGTCGCGCGGCTCGGACCGAGCCCGCTGGCCATGCGGGCCGATCAGTGACCGTCGCGTTGTCGCGTGATGAAGGGAAGAGGGACATGTCGTCGAAGCTCAAGGGGTTCGTTGCGGCGGTGGCCGCGTGCGGCGTCATCGCCGCGTGTGGCGGCACGCCGGCGGTCGCGGAGGTGCGGACCGCGCAGGTCTCGCGTGGCTCGGTCACCCAGACCGTCGCGGTCTCGGGCTCGGTGAGCTCGGCAGGCACCATCAAGCTCAATCCGGCCACGAACGGAAAGGTCGCGCAGCTCCTCGTCTCGGTCGGGCAGCAGGTCAGCGCCGGGCAGCCGCTCGCGCGCCTCGACACGGCCGATCTGCAGACGGCGCTCGCGACGGCCTCGAACAACCTCGCGGCCGCGCAGGCCAACTTGGACAAAGCGTTCGCCGGGGCGAACGACGCGCAGAGCTCGTATGCGCAGACGCAGCAATCGACCGCCAATGACATTGCCACCGCGCAGACGGCGCTCTCGCGGCTGAAGACGAACTACGCCGCCGCGAAGACGAACTTCTCCAGCCTCTATGGCTCGCTCATCAACGACCTCGGCACCTACGTCTCCCAGCTGAGCGTCGCGCAGCAACAGGTCCAGAAGGCCCAGAGTGACCTCTCCACGGCGAGCCAGATCAGCGACAACAAGTCAGCGCAGACCTCCATGAATCAGGCGGCGGCTGCCCTCGGCAACGCCCAGAACTACGTGCAGGGCATCTTCGCCTCCGCCGAAGGCGACTACATCTCGGCCGTCAACCAGGTCCTGAACGCGATCGCCGCGTTCGACGCGGCGGTCGCTTCGAGCACCGATACGGCACCGGCGACCCAGCAGATGGCTATCGCGCAGGTCGCGTACAACACCGCGGCCAGCCGTCTCTCGAGCGCGATCGACGCGCCGAACGGCCAGGTCGGAAGCGCGATCGGCTCGGTGACGGCGGCGCAGAACTCGTTGAGCACCGTGAACGCGAAGGCTGACTCTACCCAGGATGCCGCGCGCGCGGATGTCGCCGCTGTCCTGCTCACGCTCACCGCCGAGCAGCAGGCCGCCACGAACGCGAAGGGCAAGATCAGCCAGACGGGCACGACGCTCACCCCCATCGGGGACTTCATCGGCGGCAGCTACGCCACGGCGGTGCAGAACGTCACGTCCGCGCAGGTGCGGGCGGCACAGAGCATCCAAAGCGCGCAGACGTCGGTGAACAACCAGCCCTCGAACATCGAGAGCGCGCAGAACTCCGTCTTCAACCAACAGAACGCCGTCGCAACGGCCCAGACCAACCTCGACAACTCGACGATCAAGGCGACGGTATCCGGCGTCGTCGTCTCGATCAGCGCCCAGGTAGGCGAGAACGTGTCGAGCTCGGCCAACACCGGATTCATCGTCCTCGCGAACAGCAGCTCGACTGCGCTCCACGGGACCGTCGGTGAGGCCGACGCTGTGAAGCTCAAGCTCGGCCAGGTCTCGACCATCACGGTCGATGCGGTCGGCACGGCGAAGATGACCGGCAAGGTGACCTCGATCGATCCGGTCGCGACGATCGCCTCCGGCGTGCCGGTCTATGGCATCGACGTCACGATCGACCTCCCGAGCGCGCAGGTGAAGCCGGGCATGAGCGGTACCGCGCAGGTGATCCTGGCGAGCAGCCCCAACACGCTGGTCGTGCCGAACCTGGCGGTGAAGACCGCGACCGGCCGCCGCTACCTCACCGTGATGAAGGACGGCCAGCAGGTCGACACCGACGTCACGTTCGGCATCAGTAGCGAAACCGTCACCGAGGTCGTCACGGGCGTCGTCGAAGGCGATGTCGTCGTCCTGCCGCAGCCGCGCGCGGCTGCGAGCGGCGCGAACCGTGGTGTCCAGATCGGTGGCGGCGGACAGCCCGGCCGATGACGCTCGCCACGGACTCACGACCCGGGAGCACCGCGGCCGCGGTCATTCGGCTCCGCGGCGTCGCCAAGACGTACCGCATGGGGAAGGACAACATCGTCCACGCCCTCCGTGGGGCCGACCTCGACGTCCACCCCGGGGAGTTCGTCGCCCTTATGGGTCCGTCCGGATCCGGCAAGTCGACGATGATGAACATCCTCGGCTGCCTCGACGTCCCTGATGCCGGGACCTACGTCCTCGCAGGCCAGCAGGTCCGCCAGCTGAACGACGACCAGCTCGCCGCCATCCGGA
>JBBRQB010000069.1:0-8471 GCA_038227105.1 Candidatus Limnocylindria bacterium
GAAGGCCCGGTACTCGGCACCTCCGCGCAGCGAGAGGGTCTTGGTGATCGCCGCGGTGAGCGTCGTCTTGCCGTGGTCGATGTGCCCGATGGTCCCGACGTTCACGTGCGGCTTGTTGCGCTCGAACTTCTTCTTTGCCATTTCCTAAGCCCCCTTGCCCTTCTGGATCTCGGCCGCGATGTGCGCCGGAAGCACTTCGTAGTGATCGAACTCCATCGAGTACACGCCACGACCCTCGGTCGCCGACCGCAGGTCGGTCGCGTAGCCGAACATCGTCGCGAGCGGAACGAACGCGTTGATGACCCGCGCGTTCGCGCGTTCGGTCATCCCACCGATGCTGCCGCGACGCGAGTTGAGGTCGCCGATGATGTTGCCCATGAACTCCTCCGGCACCACGACCTCGACCTTCATGACCGGCTCGACGATGACCCCGCCGGCCCGCTGCACCGCGGACTTGAGGGCCATGGAGCCGGCGATCTTGAACGCCATCTCGTTGGAGTCCACTTCGTGCTGTGACCCGTCCGTGACCGTCGCCTTGATGTCGACCATCGGGTAGCCGGCGATGATGCCGTTCGCGAGCGCCTCGCGGATGCCCTGCTCGATCGCTTTGGCCCACTCCTTCGAGAGGCCGGTGCCCTTGACCTTCCACTCGAACTCGAAGCCCGCGCCCCGACCGAGCGGCTCGAAGTCCGCGACGACGTGGCCGTACTGGCCCTTACCGCCCGACTGCTTCACGTATTTGCCCTCGCCCTCGGCGGTCTTCGTGATGGTCTCACGGTACGCGACCTGCGGTCGGCCGACGTTCGCGGCGACCTTGTACTCGCGGAACATGCGGTCGACGATGACCTCGAGGTGGAGCTCGCCCATCCCGGCGATCAGCGTCTGGCCGGAGTCGGGGTCCGTCTTCACCTGGAAGGTCGGATCCTCTTCGGCGAGCTTGGCGAGGGCCAGTGACATCTTCTCTTCGTCGGCCTTCGTCTTCGGCTCGACCGAGATCTGGATGACCGGGTCCGGGAACTTGATGGCCTCGAGGATGATCGGCTTGTCCGGGTCGCAGAGCGTGTCACCGGTGAAGGTCTGCTTCAGGCCGATGGCCGCGGCGATCTCGCCGGCGCCGACCTCGCTCACGTCCTCACGCTTGTCGGCGTGGAGCATGACGATGCGCGAGATGCGCTCTTTCTTGTCCTTGGTGGCGTTGTAGACCTGGTCGCCCGCGCGGATCGTCCCCGAATACACGCGGAAGAACGCGAGCCGTCCGCTGAACGGGTCGGCGGCGATCTTGAACGCGAGCGCGGCGAACGGATCGTCGTCGGTCGGGCGGCGCACGAGCTCCTCGCCGCTCCGTGGGTCCGTGCCGGTGACCGGCGGGACGTCGAGGGGCGACGGGAGGTACGCGACGACCGCGTCGAGCAGGGGCTGGACGGCCTTGTTGCGCAGGGCCGCGCCACAGAGGACCGGCACGATCTTGCCGGCGATCGTTGCGGTGCGGAGGGCCTTCACGAGCTCCTCGGAGGTGATCTCGTGCTCCTCGAGGTACTTGTGCATGAGGTCGTCGTCGGTCTCGGAGACCTTCTCGACCAGCAGGTCGTGCGCGGTCTTCGCCGCGGCGAGGTACTCGGCCGGGATGTCCTTGATGACCGCGTCGGCCGGCACGTCCTGCTCCCAGAACAGCGCCTTCATCTGGATGAGGTCAATGACGCCCTTGAATGCGGCCTCGGCACCCATCGGGATCTGGATCGCGACCGGGTTCGCGCCGAGACGGTCGACGATCATGTCGAAGCAGCGCTCGAAGCTCGCGCCCATCCGGTCCATCTTGTTGACGAAGCAGATGCGCGGGACGGCGTACTTGTCGGCCTGGCGCCACACGGTCTCGGACTGCGGCTCGACGCCGGCGACCCCGTCAAAGACGGTGACCGCGCCGTCGAGGACGCGCAACGAGCGCTCCACTTCGACGGTGAAGTCCACGTGTCCGGGCGTGTCGATGATGTTGATGCGGTGGTCCGCCCAGAAGCAGGTGGTGGCTGCGGCGGTGATGGTGATCCCCCGCTCCTGCTCCTGCTCCATCCAGTCCATCGTCGCGGCGCCTTCGTGGACCTCGCCGATCTTGTAGATCTTCTTCGTGTAGAAGAGGATCCGCTCGGTCACGGTCGTCTTGCCCGCGTCGATGTGGGCGATGATGCCGATGTTGCGGACACGGTCGAGCGGATACTCGCGCGCTGCGCCCGCCTTCCCGGCCTTGGTCTCGATGGTCATTCCTGGACTACCCGGCTACCACTTGTAATGGGAGAACGCCTTATTGGCTTCGGCCATCTTGTGCGTCTCCTCCTTGCGTCGAACGGCGGCGCCGGTGTTGTTCATCGCGTCCATCAGCTCACCGGCGAGCTTTTCGGCCATCGACTTTCCCGGGCGCTTGCGCGCGGACTGGATGAGCCAGCGCATCGCGAGCGACCCACGGCGGGCGGCCGGGATCTCGACCGGGACCTGATAGGTGGCGCCACCGACGCGGCGGGGTTTGACCTCGAGCAGCGGCGTGGCGTTCTTCATCGCGGTCTCGAAGACCTCGACCGCGGGCTTCCGCGTCGCCTGCTCCGCGCGATCGACCGCGTCGTAGACGATGCCCTCGGCCGTCGAACGCTTGCCGTCACGCATCACCTTGTTGATGAACTGCTGGATGGTCAGGTTCCCGTACTTGCGGTCGGGAACTTTCGGACGGTCGGTGGGACGAGCTCGCCTCGGCATTACTTAGGAGCCCGCTTCTTCGCGTTCGGGTTCTTCGCCCCATAGAGGCTGCGACCCTGCTTGCGATCCTTCACGCCGGCGGTGTCGAGGGTGCCGCGGATGATGTGGTATTTCACCGACGGTAGGTCCGGCACTCGTCCACCGCGGACCAGGACCACGGAGTGCTCCTGGAGGTTGTGGCCGATGCCTGGGATGTACGCCGTGACCTCCATGTGATTGGAGAGGCGGACACGGGCGATCTTCCGGAGGGCCGAGTTCGGCTTCTTCGGGGTCATGGTGCGAACGATCGTGCAGACGCCACGCTTCTGGGGCGCGCCCTTGCGAAGCTGCACGAAGCGGCGATCGAGCGAGTTCCACGTCGTGCGCAGCGCGGGCGTGTCCACCTTCGGCTTCTGGCTCTTACGGCCCTTCCGGACCAGCTGCGAGATCGTCGGCATCACTTCCCCTTTGTCATCGCTTCGCGATGATTTCCCACGTTCGCAACACGCGCGCGCAGACAACAACGTCTGAGCCCGCCTATTACTGGTTCTCCCCGACGAGAGCGCCTGCCTTTCGGCGAGGGCCCCCGGCACAGCGCGACCGATGTCACAACAAGCGACTGGCCGATGCGCGAAATGACCGCCCTACCCCGCTCGGGAAGGCGGTCACCGTCTCGAAAGACAGCCTGGACGACAAGTATGACGGGTGGGCTGCAAGCCCGTCAACGCGGGTGCCCCAGATCAGGGCGGGCCGGTCCATAAACCACCTTATAGAAGGAGGGCCGCCTCTCGGCGGCCCTCCTGTGGGTGCATGTCGGACAGGGCTGGATCACTCGGTCGCGGGCACTTCCTTGAGCTCGCCGTCGGGGCCCTCGAGGTCGAGGATGTCGGCCTCGGTGTCCTCTTCCTCGTCGTCGTCGTCAAGGTCCTCGAGGCTCATCACCTCTTCCGGCGGGAGCGTCGGAAGCTCCTCGTCCTCGTCGGCACCGAAGAGTCCGGCGAGCGCCTTCGGCTTCGGCATCCAGTCGAGCTGCTCGCGACGGGACAGGAGGCCCGTACCCGCCGGGATGAGCTTGCCGATGATGACGTTCTCCTTCAAGCCCAGCAGGCGGTCCTTCTGACCCATGGTCGCGGCCTCGGTGAGGACGCGGGTGGTCTCCTGGAAGGACGCGGCCGCGAGGAACGACGACGTCGAGAGGGACGCCTTCGTCACGCCGAGGAGCACCGTCTGCGCCGTCGCCGGCTCGCCACCCGCCGCGATCGTGCGGGCGTTGATGTCCTCGAACTCGAAGCGGTCGAAGAGCTCCATCGGCAGGAGCTCGGTGTCGCCCGGCTCTTCGATGCGGACCTTGCGGAGCATCTGCCGGACGATGATCTCGATGTGCTTGTCGTTGATGGTCACACCCTGGCTGCGGTAGACCTTCTGGACCTCCGCGACCATGTAGCGGTGCACGGCCTCACGGCCGGAGATGCGCAGGATGTCCTGGGGGTTCGCGGAGCCCTCGGTCATGAAGTCGCCGGCCGAGACCTGCTTGCCGTTGTCGATCCGTAGGCGCGCCTGGTGCTGGACCTCGTAGACGCGCTCCTCGACCTCCTGCATGGCGATGTTCAGCTGGCCGTCACCGACGACGTGGACCGTGCCGGACACCGGCGACGGCATGTCGATCTTGCCCTTGGTGCGACGCTCGGGCTTGGCGAGCGCCTCGCCTGCGGTGATGTGGGCGCCGTCCTCCACGTTGAGGACGTAGCCGGCGGGCACGGAGATCGGGACCGTGTATTCCTGCATGTTGCGGACGACGATCTTCCGTGACCCATCCGGGTCGCGGACGATCTCCGCGATGCCGTCGATCTCGGAGATGACCGCAAGCCCCTTGGGCACGCGGGCCTCGAAGATCTCCTCGACGCGCGGGAGACCCATCGTGATGTCCTCACCCGCGACGCCACCGGTGTGGAACGTACGCATGGTGAGCTGGGTGCCGGGCTCTCCGATGGACTGTGCGGCGATGATGCCGACGGCCTCGCCTGAGTCGACGAGCTTGCCCGTCGCCAGGGATCGTCCGTAGCACGCACGGCAGATGCCGTACTTCGCGTGGCAGGACAGCGGTGAACGGAGTCGCATCCGCTTGACGCCCGCGGCG
Source organism: Candidatus Limnocylindria bacterium (assembly GCA_038227105.1). Classification (GTDB taxonomy): domain Bacteria; phylum Chloroflexota; class Limnocylindria; order P2-11E; family P2-11E; genus UBA4735. Next base: position 4,856 of record JBBRQB010000069.1, read on the forward strand.
GCGATCGCCTTCGCGGTGTCGCGGTCGATATCCCCTCCGACGGAGACGATGCGCTGCTTGGTCTTGGGATCGTCGACGTCCATCGCGGCCACCCGGCCGAACAGACGGTCGGGGAACGGCTCGATCATGCCCGCCTCATCGGCGTTGATGAAGATGCCGTCCGCGTCACCGCAGTCCTCGAGACGAACGATGACATCCTGGGCGACGTCGACGAGACGGCGCGTCAGATAGCCGGAGTCCGCGGTGCGGATGGCGGTGTCGGCGAGGCCCTTGCGCCCACCGTGCGTCGAGATGAAGTACTCGAGGACCGAGAGGCCCTCGCGGAAGTTCGAACGGATCGGAAGGTCGATGATCCGGCCCTGCGGGTCCGCGATGAGACCACGCATGCCACCGATCTGACCCATCTGACGCACGTTCCCACGGGCGCCGGACGTGGCCATCATGTAGACGGAGCCGCGCTTGTCGAGCGCGGTCATCATGCCGTCGATCACGGTGTCGGTCGCGACGGTCCAGTGCTTCACCGTCTGGTCGTAACGCTCTTCCTCGGTGATGAGACCGCGCGAGAACTGGCGGTCGATCTCCCCGACCTTCTGCTCCGTGTCCGCGATGACCTGGGCCTTGTTCTCCGGGATCGACACGTCGTCGATCGAGATGGAGACTCCGGCGAAGGTCGCGGCGGCGAAGCCGATGCGCTTGATCTTGTCGACGACGTCGGCCGTGACCTCGTTGCCGTGCTTCTCGAAGACGGCGATGACGATGTCGCGGATGGCTGAGCGGTCGAGGACCTTGTTCACGAAGCGCATGTCGTCCGGGAGGATGTAGTTGAACAGCGCGCGGCCGACGGTGGTCTCGATGACGCCGCCGTCGTGCGGGAACTTGATCGGGTCGTGCATCCCGACGACGCCCAGGTCGAAGGCCGACTGGACCTCGCCGTAGTCGCCGAAGATGCGCGGCTTCATGTCCTTCTTCTTGGACTCGAGGGTCAGGTAGTACGTGCCCAGCACCATGTCCTGGCGCGGGGTGACGACGGGCTGGCCGTCGGCCGGCTTCAGGATGTTGCGGCTCGCGAGCATGAGGTTCTTCGCCTCGGCCTGCGCCGCGGCGGACAGCGGAACGTGGACGGCCATCTGGTCACCGTCGAAGTCCGCACCGAAGGCCTCGCAGACGAGGGGGTGGATCTGGATCGCGTTCCCCTCGATGAGCTTCGGCATGAACGCCTGGATACCGAGGCGGTGGAGGGTGGGTGCGCGGTTGAGGAGGACCGGGTGGTCCTTGATGACCTCTTCCAGGACGTCCCACACCTCGGGGGACACGCGTTCGACGTAGCGCTTCGCGCTCTTGATGTTGTGCGCGAGGCCACGCTCGACGAGCTGGCGCATGACGAACGGCTTGAAGAGCTCGAGCGCCATCTTCTTGGGGAGGCCGCACTCGTGGAGCTTGAGGTCGTTACCGACGACGATGACGGAACGGCCCGAGTAGTCCACGCGCTTGCCGAGGAGGTTCTGACGGAACCGCCCCTGCTTCCCGCGGAGCATGTCGGAGAGGCTCTTCAGCTTGTGGTTGCCGGTGCCGGAGATGGCGCGACCGCGGCGGCCGTTGTCCATCAACGCGTCGACGGCCTCCTGGAGCATGCGCTTCTCGTTCCGGATGATGATCTCCGGCGCGCCGAGCTCGAGGAGCCGCTTCAGCCGGTTGTTCCGGTTGATCACGCGGCGGTAGAGATCGTTGAGGTCGGAGGTCGCAAAGCGGCCACCGTCGAGCTGCACCATCGGGCGCAGGTCGGGCGGAATGACCGGAAGGATCGTGAGGATCATCCACTCGGGCGACGCGCCGGAGCGGAGGAGCGCCTTGATGAGGCGCAGACGCTTGATCGACTTCTTGCGACGCTGACCCGTGGTCGAGCGCATGTCGTTCTGGAGCGTGAGGGCGAGCTTCTCGAGGTCGAGCTGGCGGATGATCTCGAGGACCGCCTCCGCGCCCATCTGCGCGCGGAAGTACCGGTACTTGTCGGCGTACTGGCGGTACTCGGCCTCGGTCATGTTCTGCATCCACTTGATCGCGTCGACCTCGTCGCGCTTCTGCTTCGCCTCGTCGCGAACCTGCTGCACGTCCGGGGCGATCTCCTGCTTCACAACGGCCAGGTCCTGGTCCGCGTGGGCGCGGATGTCGGCGATCTTCTTGTCGGCCTCGGTGCGGGAGCCGGCCTCACCGGAGCGGCCGAACTTCACGAGCCGGTCGGTCTCCTTCTGAAGGGCCCGCTGGAGCTGCGTGAGCATCGACTTGGTGACGTTCGCGCCCTTCTCGACGATGGTGAGGTCGGTCGGCTTGAAGACGATGTCCTTCGGCGCCGCCTTGAGGAGTGACTCCTCGAGCTGCTCCTTCACCTTCGCCGCGGCCTGGGTCAGGGTCTCGAGCTCGGTCGCGAGCTCCTCTTCCTGCACGCGGACCTTCTGCTCGGTGGACGTGCGCAGACGCATGATCTCGGCGTTCGCGCGGCTCTCGATGGCACCGGTGCGGTCCGAGATGGTCTGCTCGAGGCGGCGGATCTTGCCCTCAGCCTCTTCGTTGATGGTCTGGAGGACCCGCTCCTTCTGGTGCTCGTCGATGTGGGTCACGACATAGAGCGCGAAGTACAGGATCCGCTCGAGGTTGCGTGGGGACATGTCGAGCAGGATCCCGAGGCGCGACGGCGTGCCCTTGAAGAACCAGATGTGAGACACCGGCGACGCGAGCTGGATGTGACCCATGCGCTCGCGGCGCACCTTGGCGCGCGTCACTTCGACGCCGCACTTGTCGCAGATGATGCCCTTGTAGCGGATGCGCTTGTACTTGCCGCAGTAGCACTCCCAGTCGCGCGTCGGACCGAAGATCCGCTCGTCGAACAGGCCGTCCTTCTCGGGACGGAGGGTGCGGTAGTTAATGGTCTCCGGCTTCGTGACTTCTCCGCTCGACCACGACCGGATCTGGTCCGGCGATGCGAGCGAGATACGGATCGCGTTGAACTCGTTGACTTCGAGCATTAGTTACCCGCCTCCAGGCCGGAGATGTTGATGCCGAGGTCCGGCGTCGAGAGGGCGTTCGCCTCTTCGATGAACCGGATCTCCTCTTCGTTCTCGTTGAGGACCTCGACGGATAGGCCGAGGGACTGGAGCTCCTTGATGAGCACCTTGAAGCTCTCCGGCACTCCCGGCGGCTGGATGTCCTCGCCCTTCACGATGGCCTCGTACGTCTGCACGCGGCCCATGACATCGTCGGACTTCACGGTCAGCAGCTCCTGGAGGATGAACGCGGCCCCATAGGCCTCGAGCGCCCACACTTCCATCTCGCCGAACCGCTGGCCACCGAACTGCGCCTTGCCACCGAGCGGCTGCTGGGTGATGAGGCTGTACGGACCCGTCGAGCGTGCGTGGATCTTGTCCTCGACGAGGTGGTGCAGCTTGAGCATGTAGATGTAGCCGACGGTGACGTCCTCTTCGAACGCCCGGCCGCTGCGCCCGTCGCGGAGCTGGATCTTGCCGCTCTCCGGCAGACCGGCGTCGCGCAGGGTCGCCTTGATCGCCTCTTCCTTCGCACCGTCGAAGACGGGCGTCGCGACCTTGATCCCGAGGGCCTGTGC
>JBBRQB010000070.1:0-8100 GCA_038227105.1 Candidatus Limnocylindria bacterium
AACCGAAAGCCAGGGCCTTCCTGGTACGTGTGCCGCAGCCAGCGGCGGTCCGGATCGTGGGTCTTGTTGCGGCTGGGGGCGAAGATCTCATCCATGCGCGGCACGCTAGCCGCGATGTTTCAGAAACCACCAGGAACTTCATCTAGATCCCCCTCCGGCGCCGGACGAACCGCGTTGTCGTCTTCGGCGACGCATCGGACAGCATGCTCTCTGTCCCGAGCTCGAGCACCTGGATGCCGCGCAGCTGCACGACCTCGTCCCGCAGAGCCGCGGCGCGCTCGAATTCGAGGTTCTTCGCTGCGGTCTTCATCTGGAGCTCGAGGTCCTTGATGAGGCGCGCCAGCTCATCGCGCGGCATCTCGCCCGCGGCGATCGGCCGGCCGCGCTTCTCGTACTCGCCCTCGACCTCGGCGATCTGCTTCAGCCGCATCCCGACCTCGCGGATCGCTTTCATGATGCTGGTGGGCTCGATGCCGTGCTCGGTGTTGTACGCGACCTGCACCGCGCGGCGCCGGTCGGTCTCAGCGATGGCCCTGTTCATCGAGTCGGTGCGGCGATCCGCATACATCACCACGCGGCCCTCGACGTGCCGTGCGGCACGACCGATGACCTGGATGAGTGACCCCTCGGAACGGAGGTACCCCTCCTTGTCGGCGTCGAGGATCGCGACGAGCGTCACCTCGGGGAGATCGATGCCCTCGCGAAGGAGATTCACGCCGACCACGACGTCGTACACGCCGAGCCGGAGATCCCGCAGGATCTCGACGCGCTCGATGGTCTCGATCTCAGAGTGCAGGTAGTGGACCTTGACCCCCATCTCCCGCAGATAGTCGGCGAGGTCCTCGGCCATCTTCTTCGTGAGCGTCGTCACGATGGAGCGCTGGCCGCGCTCGACGCGCAGATTGATCTCGGCAAGCAGGTCGTCGATCTGGCCTTCGGTGGGCCGGATGTCGATCTCGGGGTCGACCAGGCCGGTCGGCCGGATGATCTGCTCCACGAGCGTGGGCGTCCGCTCCAGCTCGTACGGGCCCGGGGTCGCGGACACGAACACCGTCTGGTCCAGGCGCTCTTCGAATTCCCTGAACGTGAGCGGGCGGTTGTCGAGCGCGCTCGGCAGGCGGAATCCGTACTCCACGAGGATGTCCTTGCGGGCCTTGTCACCGAAGAACATCCCGCGCGCCTGCGGGATCGACATGTGCGACTCGTCGATGAACATCAGGAAGTCCGGCGGGAAGTAATCGAGCAGCGTCCACGGGCGGCTTCCGGCGGGTCGCCGGGCGAGGTGCCGCGAGTAGTTCTCGATGCCGTGGCAGGTTCCCGTCTCGCGGAGCATCTCGAGGTCGAAGCTCGTCCGCTGAAGGATGCGCTGCGCCTCGAGGAGCCGGCCGGCGTCCTTGAGCGCGGCCACCCGGCCCTCGAGCTCAAGCTCGATGTCCTTGATCGCCTCGTTCATCTTCTCGCGCGGCGTCACGAAGTGCCGCGCCGGATAGATGTCGATCCGGTCGCGCTCGGCGAGCACCTCGCCTGTCAGCGGGTCAAGCTCGGTGATGCGCTCGATCTCATCACCGAAGAACTCGATGCGGACCGCGAGGTCGTCGTAGGCGGGGTGGATCTCGAGCGTGTCGCCGCGCACCCGGAACTTGCCGCGAACGAAATTCTGGTCGTTCCGCTCGTACTGGATGTCGACCAGGTGACGCAAGACGTTGTCGCGGCGCATCCGCTCGCCTTTCACGAGGCGGACCGTCACGGCGCCGTAGTCGACCGGTGCGCCGAGGCCGTAGATGCACGAGATCGAGGCGACGATGATGACGTCCCGGCGCTCGAACAGCGCGCGGGTGGCCGCATGCCGGAGCTTGTCGATCTCCTCGTTCCGCGAGGAGTCCTTCTCGATATAGGTGTCGCTCCGGGCGACGTAGGCCTCGGGCTGGTAGTAGTCGTAATACGAGACGAAGTATTCGACGGCGTTGTTCGGGAAGAACTCCTTGAACTCGCCGTAGAGCTGCGCGGCCAAGGTCTTGTTGTGCGCGAGGACGAGCGCGGGCCGGCCGCTGTCGGCGATGACCTGCGCCATCGTCACGGTCTTGCCGGATCCCGTCACGCCCTTGAGCGTCTGGAACTTGTCGCCGCGCGCGAGCCCGGCGGAGAGCTCCGCGGCGGCCTTCGGCTGGTCGCCCGCGAGCGGCCACGGCAGCACGAGGTCGTATGGCGCCCGGCCCGTGGGCCGGTCGAGCGGAACCTGGAGGATCTCGCTGGAGCTGCTCACGATCGTCTTCCAGCCATTCTAGAACGGGTGTTCGAAAGCGGAAAAGGGCCGTCCCTTCTGCCAATGGTACGCGCGCCGGTCGCATCCAAGGCTGGTCGCGGCACCCGTATGGACCGGTGTGCCCGCGCGTTACCGCTGCGCGGGCGGCGGGCGTTGCGCGCATTGCCACCAATGGGCTATTGCGGCATGACCACGTTCATCGACTAACGTTCACGACAGACCCGCGGGAAGAGGAGCTTGAGGACAGTGGAAGACCGGTCTCGGCGCCGCGCGCGCCTCGTGCTGATCGTCGGCATCCTGATCGCCGTCCTGGCGGGCGCCATGACGTACGTCGTGTCGTCCGGCTCGAAGTCAGCCGATGTGCCACCGCCCGTCGCGACGACCGACGTGCTTGTCGCAGCGCGCGATCTTCCAGCGCGCAGCGCGCTGACCGCGGCAGACGTGAAGATCGCGAAATACCCGGTCGACCTCGCGCCACCGACAGCGCTCACGAAGGCCGAAGACATCACCGGCAAGATCGCGCAGTCGTCGCTCGCGGCCGGCGAGCCGATCCTCCCGGGCAAGTTCGCGACGGCCGGAGCCGCGTCCTTCACCGTGTTCCCGCCGAATGCACAGCCGCCGGCCGGTCAGGCCATCCCGCCGGGAACGCCGGACTACCGGGCCATGTCGATGACCGTCGCCGACGCGCTTGCCGCGGGTGGCTTCATCCAGGTCGGTGACCTCGTGGACGTGCTGTTCACCTTCAACCTCGACCCGGCGAAGTACTTCACCGGCACGGATCTCAACCGGCTACCGGACTTCTCGTCGAAGATCGTGTTGCAGAACATCCCGATCATCGCGCGGACGGCGAGCGTGTACACGATCCGTACCGACGCGCAGACCGCCGAGTCGATCGCCTACCTGCAGGCCGCGGGTGGCACGATGAACTTCCTGCTCCGCGCGGGTCAGGATCAGCGGCAGGCGTCGACGACGGGCGTCACTTTCGGAGCTGCCTTCCGGAAATTCACCTTCCCGGTCCCGGGGAAGATCGCCCCCTAGCCCCCTCGCGCACCTTTGACCACGCGGCGGAGACCGCGGCGCCCAGTGCGTCGCGGTCTCTGTCATTTTCGATCACGACATCAGCGGCGCGCCGGAAGTCCTCCTCGCTCGACTGCGACGCGAGCCGCGCGCTGAGCGCAGCCTCGTCCATCCCGCGGCCGGCCAGCCGCGCGCCCAGCTGGTCCCGTGGGGCGACGACGACCCAGACCCGGTCGCAGGCATTGCGGAGCGCCGTCTCGATGAGCTTGATCGCCTCGACCACGAGGACCTGATCGTCGGGCAGCATCTTGCGCGCCTCGAGGATCCGGCTGATGACACGCGGGTGGAGGATGCGCTCGAGCTGATCCAGGCGCCGCGGATCGGCGAAGACGATGTCGGCGAGCCTGCGCCGGTCGATCTCCTTGTCGTCGCCGAGGACCGCGGTGCCGAACTGCTGGACGATCGCGCTGTAGCCGGTCGTCCCGCGGCTCTGCTCGTCCTTCGCGATCGCGTCGGCATCGAGAACGCGCGCGCCGAGCTCGCGCAGCATCGCGGCGACGGTGCTCTTCCCCGCCCCAATGGAGCCGGTCAGGCCGACGACGAACGCGCTCACGGCTGGCCTTCCGCTGGCTCGGCGGACCGCTGCCACTCCTCGTACAGCGCCTTCAGCGACCGCTCCAGCTCCGCGTGCTCCGTGCCGAGCTGGCGTGTCTCCATGAAGTTCCCCGATTGCGCGACGTCCTCAAGCTTCTTGGCCATTTGCGCGAGCTGCAGCTCCATCGCGGCGATGCGCGCCTCGAGCGCGCGGACGCCCTCGACCTTGCGGACCTTCGACGCGGTGCGGCGCGTCGATCGGGACGGCGGCTCGGGTGCCGCGCGACGCGCGGGCTCGCGACGCGGTGCGGCAGTGGGCGCTTTCTTCTCCGCGCGTGGCTGGGCCGCGCTACCGGGGAGCTGTGGCATGAACGTCGGGTCGGGCAGCGGCTGGCCCTCGTCGCGCGCCTTCTCGAACTCGTTCCATCCCCCCGCATAGCGGAGGACCCGCGCATCGGCCACGTCCCAGATCTCCGAGGCGAGCTTGTCGATGAAGTATCTGTCGTGACTGACGAACACGAGGGATCCCTCGAACCCGCTGAGCACCGCCTCTAGCTGTTCACGCGCCGCGAGATCGAGATGGTTCGTCGGCTCGTCGAGCACCAGCAGGTTCGCCTCGCGGGCGGACAGCCGGGCGAGCGCGAGCCGGGAGCGCTCGCCACCCGACAGCACGCCGACCGAGCGGAAGACGTCGTCGCCGCGGAAGAGGAATTGCGCGAGGAGCCCGCGCGCGTCCTGCTCGTTGAGGCCGGTGGCGTCGCGCAATGACTCGAGGACCGTCTCGTCGCCGGTGAGCTCGGCCTGCGCCTGCGCGAGGAAGGCGACGCGCGCGGTGGGCGCGCTCGTCACGTAGCCGTCGAGGGCCGGGAGCTCGCCGAGGAGGGTACGGATGAGGGTGGTCTTGCCGGCGCCGTTCGCGCCGACCACGCCGATCCGGGCCCCGCGCTCGACCCGGAGGGACGGCGTGCGGGCGACGACCCGCTCTCCGTGGCCGACTGCGAGCGGTGTGGTCTCCAGGACCGTCGCGCCCGCGAGGTGGGCGGCATCGAGCGTCCAGTGGTGCTGCGTATTCTGCAGCGGCGCGTCGATCCGCTCGAGCCGGGCGAGCTGCTTCGCGCGACCGCGCGACTGCTTCGAGCGCTGGCCGGCACGGAAGCGGTCGATGTACTCCTCGGTCTTCGCGATCTGCTCCTGCTGTTTGGTCGCTGCCTTGAAGAGCGCCGCGTCGCGGTCGGCGCGTTGACGCGCGTACTGGGAGTAGCCCCCGCGATACTCGACGACCTTCGAGCCCTTGCCCGCGGCCTCGAACGACAGCGTGCGCGACGTGACCTTGTCGAGGAACCAGCGATCGTGCGAGCTGGTCAACAGCGTGAAATCTTGTTCCACCAGGAACTTCTCTAACCACTCCAGCGCGGCGATATCGAGGTGGTTCGTCGGCTCGTCCAGGAGCAGGAGGTCGGGATCGTCGAGAAGGAGCCGCGCCAGTCCGAGCCGCGTGCGCTCGCCACCCGAGAGCGTGCGGACCTCACGGTCGCGCAGCGCGTCCAGCCCGAGGCCGGAGAGGACGCGGCCGAGCGTGCCCTCGAAGTCGTAGCCGCCGGCGTGCTCGAAGTGGTGCTGCGCGTCGGCGTACCGCCCGAGGAGGTCGGCATCGCCGCTCGCGAGCTCGTGCTCCATCGTGCGGAGCTCCCGCTCGAGCTCGCCAAGGTGCCCCGCCGCGCCGCGCGCATGCTCCTCGACCGTTCCGTCGACATCGACGAGCAGCTCTTGCTGCAGGAAGCCGATTCGCGTGCCACGCGCGAGCGCGATCGAGCCGCTGTCGGCCGTGTCGAGCCCGGCAACGATCCGGAGCAGCGTCGACTTCCCGGTGCCGTTGGGGCCGATGAGACCGGCGCGGTCGCCGTGTGCGAGGTTGAAGCTGACGTCGCTGAACAGGACGCGGTCGGCGAAGCGTCGGCCGGCGGCCTGAACCGAAAGGACGCTCACAATGGCGACCTCACATGCCAGTGCAGGTGCGGCGTGACGCCAGGTGCGCCGGCGTTCGCGGTCAGCGTGAGACCCTCTCGGCCGATCTTGAGCCGGCGCGCGACCTCCTGAACGGCATTGATCATCGCCACCAGGAGCACGGGGTCGAGCGCCTCGGGGCCGAGCAGCGAAGGCGTGTGGGCCTTCGGGATGATCACGACGTGCACCTGGGCTTCTGGCCGAGGGTGATGGAAGGCGAGCACGAGATCATCCTCGTAGACCCGATCTATCGGCGCCTGCCCGGTGAGAACGTCCTCGCAGTACCAGTCGCGCTTCCGGCCCTTCGCGTCGAGCGCGTGGTAGACGTACCCGTTCACCGCGTCACCGTCGCGCGCGGCGCGCGCTGGCACCGCGGGCAGTGATAGGTGCTGCGCCCGCCGATGACGCTCCGCTTGACGGCCGCACCGCAGCGGTCGCACGGCTCGCCCGCGCGGTCATAGACGACGAACTCCTTCTGCATGCCGCCCTGCTTGCCGCTGCTATCGCGATAGTTCCGCAGCGTCGAGCCGTGGAGCCGGATCGCTTTCCTGAGGACCCAGGTGATGGCCTCGCGGAGCCTCGCGACCTCCTCCGGCTTCAGCGATCCCGCCGAGCGCAACGGATGGATGTGCGCGCGCCAGAGCGCCTCGGAGGCGTAGATATTCCCGATGCCCGCGATGCCCCGTTGATCGAGCAGGAGTGGCTTGATCGCCGCGCGGCGCCGGCGTTTGAGGAAAACACGCAGCCAGGGCGCCGTGAACGATCGCGAGAGCGGCTCGCGACCCATCGCGAGATGGAGGGAGCCTTTGATCGTCCGATCCCCGCCGGCGTCGTCGCTCGCGATCTCCGACGCGTCGACCAGGGCCATCCGGCCGAGCTTGCGGATGTCCACGTAGTCGAGGGCGGTCCCGTCGGTGAACGTGAACGTCGCGCGCGTGAACCGCTCCGGCGCGGCATCGCCGAGCTCCTTGAACGTGAACCGGCCCGTCATCCGCAGCGACGTGCAGAGCGCGTCGCCGCCGTCGAGGGCGAACACGACGAGCTTGCCCCGGCGCCTCACGGCCTCGATGCGCCGGCCCGCGAGGCGCGCCGCGACGAGCGGCACCGGCTCGGGCTCGGTGATCCGCTCCCAATCCGACGCGAACGCCGCGATCGTCCGGCCGGTCACCAGCTCCGACAGCTGGCGCGCGATGGTCTCCACTTCGGGTAGTTCAGGCATGAGCGAGACCCGGCTTTGCCGGGCCGAGCGAATTCGACCAGCCTTGAGCTGGTCCGTGGGCGCAGCCCACGGACACGAACGCATCAGGCATGCGCGGGCTGCGCCAGCGGGGTCATCTCGTCCCAGTTGTCGCCGGCGCGGATGTCGACCACGAGCGGCACGTCAAGCGGATATGCGCCAGACATCTCATCACGTACGGCGTCCGCAAGCTCGTCCGTGCGCGCCCGATCCACCTCGAACACGAGCTCGTCGTGGACCTGGAGCACGGCGCACGCCCACGCGGCGCCGCGCAGCCGCTCGTGCACCTTCACCATCGCGATCTTCATGATGTCGGCGGCCGTGCCCTGGATCGGCATGTTGATCGCCATCCGCTCGGCGGCGTTACGCACGGCGCCGTTGCTGCTCGCCATGTCGGGGATGTACCGCCGCCGGCCGAGCAACGTCTCGACGTAGCCCTGCTCGAGCGCGAAGGACTTCGTTTCCATGACGTAGCGCCGCACGAGCGCGTATCGCTTGAAGTACTCATCGATGAACTTCGCGGCATCCTCGCGCGTCATGCCCATGCGCCACGCGAGACCGAAGTCGCTCATCCCATAGACGATCCCGAAGTTGAGCATCTTCGCCACGCTGCGCTGGTCGCGGGTGACCTCGTTCTCGGGGACGCCGAAGCCGGCGGCCGCGGTGCGGGTGTGCACGTCCGCGCCGGACCGGAACGCATCGAGCAGTGCGGGGTCCTGGGACACGTGGGCGAGCACGCGCAGCTCGATCTGCGAGTAGTCGGCAGCGAGGAGCGTCTGCTCGGGCCGGCCCGCGATGAACGCGCGGCGGATCCGGCGGCCGAGCGGTGTGCGGATCGGGATGTTCTGCAGGTTCGGCGACTGGCTGGAAAGCCGGCCGGTCGACGCGACGGTCTGGTTGAACGTCGTGTGGATCCGGCCACCGCTATCGATGAGCGGCCCGAGGCCCTCCGCGTACGTCGAGCGGAGCTTCTCCACCTCGCGGT
>JBBRQB010000071.1:0-7928 GCA_038227105.1 Candidatus Limnocylindria bacterium
GACCGGTTCGCGCTGTTCCCGCGTCCGCGCGTCATCATCGGCATCCCATCGGGTGTCACCGAGGTCGAGAAGCGCGCGGTGCAGGAAGCGGCGATGAACGCGGGTGCCCGATGGGCCCGTCTCGTCGAAGAGCCGATGGCCGCCGCGATCGGTGCGGGCCTTCCGGTGGAAGAGCCGTCGGGATCGATGATCGTCGACATCGGCGGCGGCACGACGGAGGTCGCGGTCACGTCGCTCGGCGGCATCGTCGTCGCGCGCTCGATCCGCATCGGCGGCGACGAGATGGATCAGGACATCGTTTCGTACGCGCGCCGTGAATTCAACCTCCTCATGGGCGAGCGCACCGCCGAGGACATCAAGATCGCGATCGGCTCCGCGTACCCGCTGGACGAAGAGGTCTCGACGTTCTTCCGTGGACGCGACCTGCTCACCGGACTTCCGCGCAGCATCGAGGTCACGAGCGCCCAGATCCGCGAGGCGCTCGACCCGTCGGTGCAGCAGATCGTCGACGCCGTGAAGGACACCATCGAGGAGACGCCGCCGGAGCTCGTCGCCGACATCATGGATCAGGGCATCTACCTTGCCGGCGGCGGCGCGCTGCTGCGGGGCATGGATACGCGCATCTCCGAGGCCACGCAGATGGCCGTGCACATCGCCGACGACCCGCTCACGTGTGTCGCCCGAGGGACCGGCATGGTCCTCGAGGACCTCGTGAAGTACGACCGCAGCCTCGTGACCGATACCTACGCGATCATGCCGCGGTAATGGCGACCCTCGGACGCGCGCGCCGCCGGTCCAACAGTGTCCTGCGGCCGTTCGCGGCGCTCTTCGCCCTCGCGCTGCTCCTGCTCCTGTTCCGTTCGGCGAGCATGGTGCAGGCCGTCGCGACGACGGGTACGCAGGTCCTCGTCCCGATCCAGCGCGTCCTCGCGGAGACGGGTGTGACGACGAACCGCTTCTTCCAGGCGATCGGTGAGCTCGACAAGCTCCGCGCGGACAACGTCGCGCTGCGCGCGAGCAACGACAAGCTCTCGCTCGAGAACGCGCGACTGACCGAGGCCGTGGTCGCCGCGCAGCAGGGCGCGAAGCTCGAGGCGGCACAGAAGGCGCTGCCCTACACGACGATCACTGCGCCGGTCATCGCGCGCGATCCGAGCGGCATCCTCAAGACGATCGTCATCGGCGCCGGAACGGAACAGGGGGTTCGGGTCGACCAGGTCGTCCTCTCGGAGCGGGGCGTGGTCGGGCGGGTGAGCGAGGCCGGCTCGAACTACGCGAAGGTGCTGCTCGTGACCGACTCATCGTCCAGCGTGTCCGCGCTCGTGCAGACATCGCGCGCGAGCGGCATCGTCCGCGGTCAGTACGGCGACGCGCTGGTGATGGAGTGGATCCTCCAGAGCGATCCGGTCAAGCAGGGCGACGTCATCGTTACCGCGGGTCTCGGGATCGGGAACGAGTTGCGCTCGCTGTATCCGAAGGGTCTCGTTATCGGGACCGTCGTCGACGTCACGAAAGCCGAGGTGTCGGCGTATCAGCGCGCGGTGGTGGCCCCCGCGGTCGACCTGCGCAAGCTCGAGAACGTGCTCGTGATCACCGGCGGGAGCAGGTAGCCCGGTCGGGGCATAACCACGCCCCTACCCTCTGCGTAAGTACAGATGGGAATGGGAAAGCGGCTCGTCGTCCTGCTCGCGATCGTCGGGGCGCTCGTGCCCGGCCTGGTCGCGTTCGCGCCCGCTCGACCGGCCGCCGCACGGTCGATCGAGCCATCGATCGTCCGGTCGGCGACCACGGCACCAGCCGCGCGGATCGCGCCGGACCAGCCGCGGCTGCTGGTCCGCTTCCGCTCTGACGCGACGGCCGCGCAGCGCGCCGCCGCGATCGCATCCGTCGGTGCGACACCCGATGCGGTCCTCGACCGCATCGACGTGACTCGCGTCGCGATCCCGATCTCGACCGACCCGATGGGCGATGACATCGGCCTCTCCGCGCTGCGGCTGTCCCGCGATCCCGCCGTCCTCTCGGTCGAGCCCGACTCGACGGCCTCGGTGGACTTCTCACCGAACGACCCCTTTTATCTCAACGACCCGTCGTTCGGTCTTGGCCAGTGGGGCATCCGCAAGGCGCACGTCGATCAGGCCTGGGACCTCGTGCGCGGATCGCCGTCGATCATCGTCGCGGTCATCGACACCGGCATCGATCCCGGTCATCCGGACCTCGCCGGCGTCGCGCTTCCCGGCAACACGTTCCTCAGCGCGCCCGACCCGAGCTGCCCCGCGGGCTCGCGCATCGACGACAACGGCCACGGCACCCACGTCGCCGGGCTCATCGCCGCGAACGGCAACAACGGCATCGGGATCGCGGGCGTCGCCTTCGGCGTGAAGATCCTCCCCATCAAGGCCCTCGATTGCCAGGGCGCGGGCCTCATGTCCGACGTCGCATCCGCCGTGATCTGGGCGACGGATCACGGTGCGCGGATCATCAACATCTCGCTCGGCTCGAGCGCCGCGCAGGTGACGCTCCAGGACGCGATCCGCTACGCGGTCTCGCACAACGTGCTCGTGGTCGCGGCGGCCGGCAACTGCGGCGCGCTATCGAGCCGCTGCGCGACGCTGAACGAGGCCCAGTACCCGGGCGCGTACCCCGAGGTGCTCGCGGTCGCGGCCACCGACGAGAACGACGGGCACGCGAGCTTCAGCAACGTCGGCACGTATGTCGGCGTCTCGGCACCCGGCGTCCGCATCTACAGCACGACGCCGACGTACCCGACGACGCTGTCGCGGAGCAACCCGAGCTCTGCGAGCTACGCGTCGTTCAGCGGGACCTCGCAAGCATCACCGTTCGTCGCAGGCGTCGCCGCGCTCATCGTGAGCCGCGAGCCAGGGCTCTCCGTCGCGCAGCTCATCGATCGCATCCGCTCGACCGCCGACGATCTCGGATCGCCGGGCGTGGACGCGGTGTTCGGAGCCGGACGCGTGAACGCGCTCCGCGCGGTGACCTCCAGCGCGACGGTCCGGTACGGCGCGTTCTACGACGCGAGTGCGGTCCCGACGCGCGGGACCATCGGCGTGCCGATGTCAGCCGCGGTGAAGCTGACCAACACCTCGAGCTTCACCTGGACTGCGTCCGGCGCGAATCCCGTCACGCTCGCGTACCACTGGGCGGACCTCGCGAACAACACCGTGATCTGGGACGGGCAGCGCAGCCCGCTGCCGGCGGACGTCCCGGCCGGCGGCACCGTGACGGTCAACGCCGTGATCCCGACGCCGAAGGCACCGGGCCTGTACTCGCTCCGGCTGGACCTCGTGCGCGAGGGCCTGGCCTGGTTCTCATCCAATGGCGTCTCGACCGCGAACGTGCAGGTGTCGGTGACCAGCGGCCTCGCCGCGAGCTACGCGCCGGCCGCGAGCGCGCAGTCGGTCTTCGTCCTCGGCCCGAACACGTTCCCGGTGACCGTGAGCAACACCGGTACGGTCACGTGGGCCGCGGGTGGCGCGACGCCGGTGCACCTTTCGTATCACTGGATCAGCCAAACGGGAGAGGTCGTGGTATGGGATGGCGCGCGCGGCGTGCTGCCCGTCGACGTCGCGCCGGGACAGAGTGCGGTCGTGCCGATCGCCGTCCCGTCGCCGCAGGCCGTGGGCTCGTACATCCTCCGGCTCGACCTCGTGCAGGAGGGCGTCACGTGGTTCTCCGCGCAGGGCGTCACGCCACGCGACGTCGGCATCAGCGTGACCAACGGATTCGGTGCGACGTACACCGCGCCCGCGTTCGCCACAGCATTCCTTCCCGGCAGCCGCGCCGTGATCCCGGTCACGCTCGCGAACACCGGTCTCGTCACGTGGACCGCGGGCGGCGCGAACCCGGTCCATCTTGCCGCGCACGTGTATGACGCCGCCGGCGGGCTGATCGCCTGGGACGGCGAACGCAGCGTGCTCCCCGCCGACGTCGCGCCCGGCCAGAGCGTCACGGTCCAGGCCGCGGTCGCGGTCCCGCCCGGCTCGTCGAGTGCGCGCTACACCGTGCGCTTCGATCTGGTGCGCGAGGGCCTCGCCTGGTTCTCGAGCTACGCGGTGTCGCCGGGGATCGGCACCATCGCCGCCGAGACCGACTATCGCGCGGCCATCGGTACGAGCGCCACGAGCGTGTCGCGATCGGCTCCGAGCCTGACGGTCACGATCACCAACACGAGCGCGGTCGCGTGGACGACCGGCGGCGCGGCACCGATCGACGTGAGCTCGCATTGGCTCGCCGCGGATGGGACGCCGCTGGTCTGGGACGGCCCGCGCGTTTCGCTCGGGCAGACCGTCGCGCCGGGCGCATCGGTGACGTTGACCATCGCGCTCGCGCCGCCACCGGCCAACGCGGTCTCGGTCGTGGTCGACCTCGTTTCGGAAGGGTTGCGATGGTTCGGAACTGGTTCCCCGACGCGGGTAACGCTGGTACCGTGACCTCGTTGGGCTGTTGAAGACACCAACATCTGTCTGGACCCTGGACAAGCAGGGCCCAGGTCGGTCGGTCGGGAATTCGAGGCGAGGGAAGCGATGAAGCGCAGGCATATCGGCGTCGGTCTGTCCGTGATCCTGGCGATGACGCTCGCCGCCCTGCCCGTCGCCGCGGCTCCCCTGGCCACGCTCAGTGCGACCTATCAGGCCGCGCCACCGGCGAGCGCCGGCGCGGGCACGGCGCTGCAGCTTCCCGTCACCGTCACGAACGCGGGCAACGAGGTCTGGACCGCGACCGGCACCACGCCCGTGAATCTCAGCTATCACTGGCTCGCCGCGAACGGCAGCACCATCGTGTGGGACGGCGCGCGCACCCAGCTCGGCGCCGATGTCCCGCCCGGCGGCGCGCGGCAGGTCACAGCGTCCATCCCGCTCCCGGCACAGCCGGGCGCGTACAGCCTCCAGCTCGCGCTCGTGAAGGAAGGCATCGCCTGGCTCAATCCGAGCGCACCGTTCGCGATCCAGGCGACGCCCGCGTTCAACGCGACCTGGGGCGGTGTCGCGCTGCCGGCGCTGTTGAACGGCACGACCTACACGGTGAACGTCCCGGTCGCGAACAGCGGGGTCGTCGCGTGGAACGCGACCGGCGCCAATCTCATCGACCTCAGCTATCACTGGACCGACGCCGCGGGCAACGTCGCGGTGTGGGACGGCACGCGCACCGCGCTCAGCGCGGACGTCGCGCCGGGAGCCAGCACCACGGTCGCGGCCTCCATCAGCACGCCGAGGACACCGGGCGCGTACGTCCTCACGATCGACCTCGTCCGCGAGGGCGTCGCGTGGTTCGGATCGATCGGCGCGACACCGCTGCGGATCAACGCGAGCGTGTCGACCGCACTGTTCGCCGCGACCTACTCGCTGTCCGCGACCTCGAGCGTCCTGCTCGCCGAGTCGCGCACCGTGGCGGTCACGGTCACCAACAACGGCAACGTCCCATGGAGCGCGAGCGGACCGAATCCGGTGAACCTCGCGTACCACGTGCTCGCGCCGAACGGGAACGTCGTGCTCTGGGACGGCGCCCGCACGGGCATCGGTCAGGACCTGCTCCCCGGGCAATCGCGCTCCGTCAACGTCGCGTACACGGCACCGTCCTCCATCGGCACGTACACGCTCGCGATCGACACCGTGCGCGAAGGCGTCGCCTGGCTCTCGCAGATCGGCTCGCCCTACGCGACGACGCCACTCGTCGTGACCAGCGGATTCAACGGTGGCTACGACCAGACGAACACGCCGGGTGTCGCGACCATCGGGGCCTCGCTCACGTTGAGCGTGCGCGTCTCCAACTACGGCGCGCGCGCCTGGCCTGCCGGCGGTGCCAACGCGGTGCACCTCAGCTATCACATCCTCAACAGCGGCGGCGGCACGGTCACCTGGGACGGCCAGCGCGGGTTCCTTCCCGCGGACCTCGCGGTCGGCCAGAGCGCGGTCGTGCAGGTGCCGGTCTCGCTGCCCAGCTCGCTCGGCAATTACCTGATCGCGTGGGACCTCGTGCAGGAAGGCGTCGCGTGGTTCAGCACGCTCGGCGTGCCGCGCCTCCAGGAGTCGGTCAGCGTGCAGCCCGGCGTCACCTTCTACGGCAAGGGCTTCGGCCACGGCGTCGGCATGAGCCAGTACGGGGCCCAGGGCTGGGCGACCGGCGCCGCGGGTCCGGCGCTCACCGGCGAGCAGATCGTCGCCAAGTACTACCCCGGCACGCAGCTCACGGTCGTCGACAGCAACACGAACGCGCGCGGACCTATGCGCGTGCTGCTCTCCTCGCCGTCGTCTAGTGGCTCCGCGTCCTGCGGCGGCACGTACATGAACACCTGGCTCATCAACGCGCGGTCCGCCGGCGGATTCAAGGTGGTCAACGAGGGCGCCGGGAACGCCGTCGTTGGCGTGGCCAGCGCGAACGTCACCTATCAGATCGCCGCGAGCGGCGGCGGCGTCGCGGTCTACGACCAGTCCGCGAACCCGCCTGCGCTCAAGTACTCCGGCGCCGGTCCGGTCACCCTCGTGCCGACCGATCCGTCCCAGGCGATCACCGTGCAGGAGAAGAACGCCTTCTTCCACGGCAAGATCCAGCTCAAGAACGACGGCGGCGGAAATCTCCGGGTCGTGAACTTCGTCGGCTACGACGACTACGTGAAGGGCGTCATCCCGAAGGAGATGCCGTCCGGCTGGCACATCGAGGCCTACAAGGCGCAGGCGCTCGCGGCACGGAGCTACGGCTTCACGAGCACTGGCGCCGGCCGCGACTACGACGTGCGCGACGACCAGATGGACCAGTGCTACGGCGGGGCGACCGTGGAGACGACCGCGAGCATCGCGGCCGCGGACGCGACCGCGGGCAAGGTCATCACGTACAACGGCGCCGCGATCCGTGCCTACTTCGCGAGCTCGAACGGTGGCTACAGCGTTGGCGTCGGCTGCTGGAACCACGGCATTACTTGCGCACCGAACGACCCCTGGCTCGTCCCGGTCGCCGATCCGGCCGACCTCCTGGTGCAGGTGCCCTACCCGAACAAGCACGCCAATTGGACCGTGACGTTCTCGAGCGAGGCGATCCGTGGCGCGATCCTCAATTACCGCGGCGTCGACATCGGGACACTCCTGTCCACTGACGTCAGCAACCAGGCACCCGGGAACGTGGGCCATGTGGTGTCGATCAAGTTCGCCGGCACGAACGGCTCGGTCGAGGTGCCTGCAGACATCTTCCTGCGCACATACCTCGGGCTGAAGTCGACGATGGTCCGGCTCCAGCCGTTTTAGCCGACCCGGGTAGTACTTCCGGGAGACCGGTAACAGGGGCTCCGCCCCGCACGTTTTCCGTATACGCGGCCACCGAACTGCGGCAGAATGCATAGAGCGCGCGTGGGGATGGTGGCGAGGAAGAAAGAGGGGCACTCGCTGTTGCGCCGACGCCTACGCCTCGCGGTCCTCGTCGCCGTGTTCACGATCGCGATGCTGCCCCACGGTCAGCTGCAGGCCTCTGCTGCGCCGGCCGGCTCGGGGCACACGGTCGCGCATGAGGTCGCGTTCGATCGTCCGGCGCTGACCGGCGGCCTCGTCCAGCAGACCGATCGGGCCACGGCGCTCGCCGATACCGGCAGCACCGGTGGCACCACCTTCTCGTACACCTCCGACACCATCGCGGCGGATCAGCTCTTCGATCGCGTCGCTATCCACTGGATCGCGCAGCGCGGCACGGACACGGGAATGAGCGTTGAGCTCCGGACCTCCGCCGATGGCGCGACCTGGAACGCCTGGGCGACGGTCGAGGACATCGACGATCTCTACGATCCCGGCCGCGACGAGCACTACAGCTCCATCCAGCTCGCGGTCTCGGGCGCGCGCTTCGCGCAATACCGCATCTGGAATACGGGCAGCGACCCGACCGCGCTCGTCCGCGTCGGCGTCACGTTCATGGACGTCACGGATCTCAAC
>JBBRQB010000072.1:0-6990 GCA_038227105.1 Candidatus Limnocylindria bacterium
TCGCCGAGGAGCTCGAGGTCGGCGGCTCGGATCGCGATGACATCTACGTCGCCGCGCTGCTCCGGGACGTCGGCGAGCTTGGCATCGACCGTCGCGTGCTCGAGACGCCGGGCGAGCTGACCGAAGAGCAGCGCGAGCTGGTGCGGCGCCACCCCGCGCTCGGCGAAGCGATCATCGGCGCCCTCGCGTTCCTCGGCGACGCGCCCCGCATCATCCGCGCGCACCACGAACGGTGGGACGGGACGGGGTACCCGGATCACCTGACCGAGGAGCGGATCCCGATCGGCGCCCGCATCCTGAGCGTTGCCGACGCGTTCGTCGCGATGACCAGCGAGCGCCCGTATCGCGCCGCGCTCCGCCCCACCGAGGCGCTCGGCCTGCTGATCGCCGCGCGCGGAGGGGCCTTCGACCCCACGGTCATCGACGCCTTCGTGCTCCTGAACTCCGCCGGAGCGCTCGGCTCGCTGGTCGGTCCGGCCGACTGAAAAAGACGCGTTGCGCCGCACTGACCTACATGTTTCTAGGCGCGTTGTGTACGCTTGCTCCCACGAACGGTCGCGTACCGCGACGTCGGATCACACGCTCATCGCGCGTCCCTGCTTCCGGACGGGCGGGCGCGCGAGACGTAGAAGGGTGCACCGTTGGCTGAGGCTGGTCGGCCGAACGACGCCACACCGCTCGCTGCCGATGACATGATCGGCTCGCTTGCCACGCAGGTGCGACAGCTGTCGCTCCGCGTTGCCGAGCTCGAGGGTCTGCTCGAGGCCGCCCGCAAGCGGATCGCCGTCTATGAGGACTTCGACGCCCAGGTCCAGGACTCCCTGTCGGCCGCGCTCCGCGCCGCGAACCAGATCCGCGAGCGTGCCAAGATCACGGCCGAAGCGATCACGCAAGAAGCGCGGGCGCAGCGACCAGCCGATGCGCAGGAGCTCGAGGCGACGCGCATCGAGCGCGACGCGCTCCGCCGCGCGATCGAGGCGGCGCAGATGATCGCGCCGTCCCGTGCTGTGGGCTCGTCGGCAGGCGCGGCGGTGTTCCAGATGTCGGAGATGCGGACCGCTGCGACTGAAGCTCTGCGTGGTGTCTTCAAGGAGCTTGTCGACGAGATCCGCGCGACGACTCCCGCGACGCCGCAGCAAGCGGCTCAGGGTGCGCGATCTTCCCGGAGTGGTCCGGTGGCGCAGGAGGCGTCGCCGCGGCCGGCTCCTGCGCCCATGACCGCGCCTGTGCCTCAGGCATACGAGCGTCGTGCGCCCGTGCCTCGTCTGGAGACGTACACGCCGCCTCCGTCCGGGTACAACGAGCCTGCACCTGAGCCGCAGCCCCATGCGTCGGCGCGTCCTGTCGTTGGTCGGCAGCAGGCGGCGCCACCGATCGTCGAAGACATCGACGTTGCGCCCGTCTCGCAGACGCCGGCCCCAGTGCCGGCACTGGCAGCGCCGCCTCCCGTCGCGGCGGTTCCGGAGGTGCAGGCGCCACATGCGGTCCCGGAGCCGTCGCGCGAAGAGCGTGTCACTCCTTCGGAGCCGATCGGGGACGTGCAGGTCGTGCTCTCCCCGATCTCGTCGTTCCCGCGGCTCGTCGAGCTCGAGCGTCGGCTCCAGGGAATGCCGGCGGTCCGCACGGTGTACGCACGAGACTTCCGCAATGGCGTCGCGACGCTCGCGATCGGCCTTCGGAATCCGATGACGGTCGACGAATTCGCCACAGCTGTGACCCGGCTCGAGTATCCGCGGCTTCGGGTCGTGTCGACGACCGGCTACGTGCTCGAGCTGCGGATCGACGCTGAAGCGTCGTCGATCGCCTAGCCAGGCCCGGCGAGGGATAGGCGATGACCGTTCGGCTTGATGCCGACCTGTGGTCGGCCCGGATGGCCTACGTGGGGAAGCTCGCGCGGGCGGACGCGATCGCGGTCGTGCTCGAGGTGCGCACTGATGGCTTCGTCACGTACGTCGGCGACAACCTGCCGTCCGATCCGGGGTGGAACGGGGCCGTCGCCGGTCCGCTCCTCCGGGCCGCATTCGACACCCGCCGCGCCGCGCAGGCCGCTGTCGTGCTCCCGCTTGCTGACGGTCGCGCGGCCTCTGCCCTCTTCGTCGCGCCGATCGTGTGGAAGGAGCAGCTCGTGGGAGCGCTCGCCGCGCTTCGCACCACGGGCACCTTCGACGAGCGCGACGGTGCTGAGATCGAGCGGCTCGCGGACCTGGTCGGTCTCGAGCTCGCCGAGGCGACGGCGCAGCGGCGCTCCCAGGCGCAGCAGGCCGAGCGCGAGGAGCGCCTGCGCGGTCAAGCCCGGATCGCCGAGCTCGCGCGCGCGACCCAGGATCCCGACAAGCTGCTCGAGCAGGCCACCGCACAGCTGGCCGAGCTCTTTGGCGCGGACGGCGTGTCGATCATGCTCGCCGACGACGCGGGACTCCTCTCGGTGCGGTCCTCGCTCGGACTGACCGATGCCGCGAAGAAAGACAAGAAGAAGATCGGCGAGGGCATCTCGGGCTTCGTCGCGCAGACCGGCCAGCCACTGCTCCTCACCGGACAGGTCCGCGACCAGCGCTTCAGTGGCAACGATCCGTCGATCGGTGAATCGATCGTGGCGCCCCTGCGCGCGGACGACCGGACGATCGGCGTCGTCAACATCAAGCACTCAGCGACGTCGAAGGATCGCTTCGACCAGTCGTCCGTGGATTCGCTGCAGGCGGTCGCCCGCGACATCGCGGCATCGTTCGTCGCGGCCGAGGCGATGCGGCGCACCGAAGAGGATCGCAAGCAGGCGCTGGTCCTGTACGAGCTGTCGCGCCTCGCGACGATGGGGAACGATCCGCAAGAGGACCTCGAGACCGCCGCGGCGATGATCGGCGACATGCTCGCGGTGGACATCGTCGGCGTATGGGGGCTCGAGACGAACGGCGGTCTGCGATTCCGCGCCGGCCGCGGCTATCCCGATCCACGCCCGGGAACGATCCCCCTTGTCGGTATCGGTCCGGCGATGACGAACGCGCTCCGGCAGCAGACCGTCGATGTCGCCAGGTACGCGGTCGGCGATCCGCGGCGCCCCGATTGGGCACCGACGAACGGAGCGGACTTCGTCGTCGCGCCGATCGGATCCCACGGCAACCATCTCGGCGCGCTCGTGCTCGGTCGCCTGAAGGGCGCCTTCATCCAGGCGGAGGTCGACTTCTCGACCGTCCTCGGCGAGTACCTGTCCGGCCAGATGCAAAAGACGTCCGCGGTGGACACCCAGGACACGATCGCTGCCGACGAGCGCCGCAAGATCGCGCAGGAGATCCACGACGGTATCGCCCAGGAGCTCACCGGTGTCGTCCTGACGCTCGAGGCATGCCAACGGGCGATCGACCGCGACCCGGCGGCGCTCGCGGCGAGCCTTGCGAAGGCGAGCCGCGAGGCCCGCGCCACGCTTGTCGAGGTACGCCAGTACATGTCCGCGCTCCGCGCGAAGGAGGGCGGTGACATCAATCTCCCCTCGACGGTCGCGCGCCTCGTCGACGATGTCCGTCGGCAGACGGGTCTGCGAGTCGAGATGGAGGAGCTCGGAGCGGAACGCGAGCTCGAGCCCCCGCTCGAGCGCGCAGTCATGCGCATCGTCGGTGAGTCAATTCGCAATGTCGCGCAGCACGCGCACGCGAGCGCGGCGAAGCTCCGCCTCAACTACGGCCCGACGGAGATCGTGATCGTCGTCGAGGACGACGGGGTGGGTTTCGACACCGATGCGACGCTGGCTGGCGCCACGGAGAGCGGTCACTTCGGCGTGGCCGGTATGCGGGAGCGCGCTGAGAGCATCGGCGGCACGCTGACGGTCATGAGCCAACCCGGGCGCGGCGCGGTGGTGACTGCCCGTCTGCCCTACCAGGTCGCCGAGGATCCGCTCCGCACGATGCGTGAGGCTGGTCCGGCCGTCGAGGATGTTGACGGACCGGTGGAGAAGAGCGGCCTCATCTCGAAGCTGTTCGGCCGGTAGGTCTCAGCTCAGGAAGAAGCGCCAGACGAAGAGCCCGAGTGCCGCGATGAACACGAGCACGATCACGACAGCCACGATCGCGCCGAGCGTGCTGCGCGTGCTCGTCCCGACGCGGACGATACCCAGCGAGTCATCGATCGCGGCGACGAGCCGGGACGGAGGCGCGTCCTTCGGAAGCCATCCGCGCGCGCTCGGGGTCTGCGCCGCGAGGCGCTGGCCGCTCTCCCCATCGCCGGACAGCACGTAACAGGGCACGCCGAGCTCCAGCGATCCGCTCTCGGCGAGCATGCCGTCGACAAGGGCCGCGTCGGCGGGCCAGCCGGTCACCTGCGCCAGTGCCTCGGTGATCGTCCCGCTGCGCCGCACGTCGTAGAGGTCCTCGAGCCGGAGCACCGTCTCGATGCCGGCGCCGATCACGGGGTGCGGCGTCACGATGAGGACCCTCGGTCGATTGATGTGACGATTATCGCGACCACCCGCACGGGGGCACCCGCCAGGGGAATCTTGCTGAGTCCTGCTGAACACCCCCCATTGCGGGTGGCCGGATTCACGCGAATCAGGCTCAATGACAGCGATGACCGTGGAGCGCGAGGGCGAATTCTGGCCAACGCGGATCGCGATGCTCGCTGAGCTCGCCCAGACCGACGCACTCGCCGTCGTTCTGCGGCCGCACGGAGACGCGTTCGTCACGTACGCGGCGCACAACGTGAGCGGCCCGGCCGCATGGGACGGCGCGACCTCGGCGGCACTGCTCGCGGGCGCGTTCGATGGAACAGCGGCCGCCGCAACCGTTGACATTCCTCTCGTTGACGCCCGAGTCGCTCTCGCGATGCACGCGGTTCCGGTCGCATGGCGTGACCATCGGATCGGCGCGCTCGCCGCGCTCCGCGTGAGCGGTTCCTTCAGCGACACCGACGTAGTGAACCTCGCCAGGCTCGCGGGGCTCGTGGCTCTCGAGCTTGTCGAAGAGAACACGTTCTGGCGCATCCAGCGCGCAGCTGCCGAGCTCGAGGTACGGGCGAAGGCATCGAGCGAGCTACAGGAGATCGTCCGCGCGGAACGCGATCCGGACACGCTTCTTGCGAATGCGACCAGCGGTCTCGCGCGCGTCTTCGCCGCCGATGGCGTGTCGATCATGCTCCTTGAAGATGACGTGCTCTCGGTGCGCAGTGCCGTCGGCCTCTCCGATGTCGGCCGTCTCGAGCGAAAGCGCGTGGGCGAGGGGATCTCCGGATTCGTGGCGCGGTCCGGGCAGGCGATGCTCCTTCATGGCCCGGTCAACGGCGATCACCCGTTCCACGGCAACGATCCCTCGATCACGGGCGCGATGATCGCGCCGCTTCGGAACGGCGACCACACCATCGGCGTCGTCAACGTGAAGCAGCGCGGCTCCGTCGAGCGGTTCGACACGACGGATCTCGACGCGCTCACGGCGATCGGCGCCGATATCGCCGCCACTCTTTCGTTCGTCGACGCGGTGAGCCGCGCAGAGGAAGATCGCAAGCAGGCGATCGCGCTCTACGAGCTCTCACGTCTCGGCACGCTCGGCGCTGAGCCGCAGGAGGAGCTCGAGACCGCGGTCGCGATGCTCGCGGACGTCATGCATCACGACGTTGTGGGCCTCTGGATCCTCGACGCCGACGGAGCGGCACGCCGCCGCGCGTCACGCGGCTACGACGACTCCGCAGCAAGCGTGATCCCGGCCGG
The DNA here is from genome assembly GCA_038227105.1 of Candidatus Limnocylindria bacterium. Lineage (GTDB taxonomy): Bacteria > Chloroflexota > Limnocylindria > P2-11E > P2-11E > UBA4735. The sequence goes on from JBBRQB010000072.1 coordinate 5,684, forward strand.
TTCGTTCGACGGCGGACTCGCGCGCGCCCTGGCCGGTGAGCGCTCCGTGCACGTGCAGTGGCCGGTCGGCGCCACTGGGCGGCCGGCGTGGGCCTCGGGCCCGGCAACGGAATACGTGCTGGCGCCCGTGAGCGCGCAGGGGACCGTCATCGGTGCTCTCGTCCTCGGACGTGGGACCCCGTATCCACAGGCGGAAGCGGATTTCGCCGCGACGGCAGCCGAATATCTTTTCGAGCTGGCCCACGCTCCGAGCAACGACCTCGTGGGCGAGCAAGCGACGGCCGGCGAGCGGAAGCGCATCGCGCAGGAGCTGCATGACGGCCTCGCGCAGGAGCTCACCGGCGTCGTGCTCAGCCTCGAGGGCGCGCAGCGCGCGTTCGACCGGAACCCGCAGGTCCTGGGTCAGCAGCTGGCGAAGGCGACGCGCGACGCCCGCGCGACGTTGGCCGACGTCCGTCAGTACATGGGCGCGCTGCGCCAGAGCACGTCCGGTGGTCTCGGTCTTCCGACGACCGTCGCGCGGCTCATCGACGACCTGCGCCGCCAGAGCGGGCTCCCCGTCGACATGCAGGAGGTCGGCAGCGAGCGGGACCTCACGCCCGACCTGCAGCGGGCCGTCATCCGCATCTGCGGCGAAGCACTGCGCAACGTCGCCCAGCACGCGAACGCGAAGAGCGCGACCGTAACGCTCAACTACGGCGAGTCGTCGGTCGTCGTCACCATCGCCGATGACGGTGCCGGCTTCGACGCCGCCCACATCAGCGAGAGCGCGGAGTCGAACGGGCACTTCGGCCTCGTCGGGATGCGCGAGCGCGCCGAAGCCGTCGGCGGCACGCTCGAGCTGCAGAGCGCCGATGGCACCGGGACCATGGTCATCGCGACGATCCCGTATGAGGCGTCGCGCGTGATCGTCCCATCCAAGGCCGATCCAGCCCCGGCGGCCCGTGCGCAGCGCGGCATCCTCTCCAAGCTGTTCGGCCGATGACCGAGGGTCGCCAGATCCGGATCCTCATCGCGGACGACCACGCGGTCGTGCGCAGTGGCCTGCACTCGATCCTCGAGATGGAAGGCGATCTCGTCGTCGTCGCCGAGGCGAGCGATGGGCACCAGGCGCTTGCGCTCGCGCAGGAGCTGCTACCGGACATCATCCTCATGGACATCAAGATGGGTGACTGGGACGGCGTCACCGCGACGCGGCGGATCCGCAACTCCGTTCCGTCGACCCGGGTCATCATCCTGACGAACCACGACCAGGACGAGCTCGTCTTCACGTCGATCCGCGCGGGCGCGTCCGGCTACCTCCTCAA
>JBBRQB010000073.1:0-6973 GCA_038227105.1 Candidatus Limnocylindria bacterium
AACGTGAGCGCCGCCATGAGCGCGACCGCGAGCGCGATGATCACGGTACGCAGGGTGTCGAGCTGCAGGCCGGCGACCGGGAACACGTCGGCGGGCAACGAGCCCGCGGGATATGCCTGCAGGTCGGGGCCGTACTTGAGCTGGATGAGGCGAATGAGGATCAGCGAGACCCCGATGCTTGAGATCATCGCCGAGAGCGGTGGCGCGTTGCGCTTCCGCAGTGGCGCGAAGGCGACGCGGTCGAGGATGACGCCGGCGACGCCACACACGACGAACGCGACGAGGACCGCGAGGCCCGCAGGCACACCCTGCTGCATCGCGAAGAGCGCCGTGAACGCACCGAGCGTGAACAGCGCAGGGTGGGCGAGATTAAGGATGTCGAGGACGCTGAAGACGAGCGTGAAGCCAAGCGCGAAGAGCGCGTAGATGCTGCCGATGAAGATCGCGTTGTAGATCTGGTCCATCTGTGTGGGGCACGCCCGGGCCGGCACAGCCGGACCCGGGCGCACGACCCCTAACTCATTCCGCTAGTTGATCTGAGTAAAGACGCCGCCCTTGACCTGGACGACGTAGACCTTCTGGTTCACGTCGTGCGAGGAGTTGAACGAGAACTCGCCGAGCGGCGTCTTCACGCCGGTCGTGAGCTCGATCTGGTCGCGGAGCTTGTCGTGCAGCACGCTCGTCACGTTCGGCGTTCGCTTCAGCGCGTCGACCAGGATGTAGATGGCCGAGTACGCCTGCGCCGCGAACTGGTCGGGGTCGCTGTTGTACTTCGCCTTGTAGGCGGCGACAAAGTCCTTGTTCACTGGGTCGGGGTTCGAGAGGTACCACGCGGTACCGGACACCGCACCCTCTGCGGCCTGGCCGGCGGAGGCGATGATCGCCGGTGTGTTGAAGCCGTTCCCACCGATCACGAGCTGACCGGGCTTCTTCTTCGCGACCTCCTTGAGGATCAGGATCGCCGGACCGGCGAGCGAGCTGTCGACGATCGCGTCTGGCGACTCGGCGAGCGCCGCGGTCACCTGGCTCGAGAGGTCGACGTCGGTCTTGGAGAATGCGATCTCCTTCTTGATCGTGATGCCAGCCGACTCGAGGTTCTTCTTGAAGATCGCGAAGCCGTCGGAGCTGAACTTGTCGTCCTGGGCGTACATGAGGACGACGCTCTTCACGTTCAGCTTGGTCTTGGCGATGTTGACGGTCTGCGGGATCGCGGTGGATTCACCGAGCGACGCGCGGAAGATGTAGTCGCAGGTCCCCCACGAGCATTTGCCGACGATCCCGTCGCCGGTGTTCGAGATCGCGATGACCGGCGTCTGCGCGCTCTGCGCGACCGGGTGTGCCGCGACCGCGGTGTTCGAGAGCGTCGGACCGAGGATCGCGACGACGCGGTCCTGGCTCACCTGCTTGCGGAAGGCGGTGACGCCGCCGTCGGTGGTCGACTGATCATCGTCCGGGACGAGCACGAGCTTCGCGCCGTTCACGCCACCCGCGTCGTTGATGCGCGACACCGCGAGCTCGGCGCCGTTCTTCTGCACCGGCCCATACACGTTGCCGACGCCGGTGAGCGAGACGACGAGCCCGACCTTGATGTCGGCCTTCTTCGCAGCACTCGCCGACGGTGCGGTCGAAGCCCCGGTGTTGCCCGTGCCGCCGCATGCGGCGAGCGTGATGGCGAGCGCGCCGAGCGCGCCGAAGATTCGCTTGTCCATCCGGATCCCCCCTATTACGCATGGTCCCGCGTGACGTGGCCAGTCTAGGGGGGCACGTCGAGTCAATGGAAGCGTGTGCGGCGCAGGTCGAGCAGAAGGCTGGTGAGCGCGAACAGGGCGCCCAGGACCGCCGCGCACGCGGTGAGCGCAGCGGGATCGCGCAACGCGATCGACTGCAGCGCGACGAAGCCGATGCCGTTCCACAAGAGGATGTACTCGACGATCGCGAGGCTGGCGACCGCGACACGTAGCCCGCTGCCGACCGCCTCGAGCGATACCGGCAGGACATGGGGCAGGACGTGCACGCGGATGATCCACGAGGGAAGCAGCCCCTTCGCATTCGCCGTCGTCACGAAGTCGGCGTCGAAGACCTCACCCATCCGCACCGCGGTGAGCTGGGCCGTCGTCGCGACCGCCGGCGCCGACAGCGCGAGGAGCGGAAGGACGATATGGCTGTCGAGCCCGTAGCCGAACACGGGCAGCACGGTGTGCCCCGCGGCGCCGCCGATGAAGATGAAGAGGATCTGCAGGAAGTATGCGAGGAAGAACGACGGCACCGCCGCGATCACGCTCGTCACACCGAGGACAGCGCCACTCGCGATCGCGCGCCGGCGCACGAGCGCGGCGCCGATGCCAGCGAGCACGCCGACGAACAGCGAGAACACCCCGACACCCGCGAGGAGCGAGAGGCTGCGGATCGTTGCCTGGAGGATGACCTCGGGCAGCGGCGCCTGGTACTGCGTCTCGATGGTCGGTACGAACGGTGTCACGGTGCCGATGCCGTTCACGGTCGTGAAGCGCACGGACGGGCCGATCCCCGGCGCGAGCTGAAAGGCTTGGTAGTTCGCCATCGCCGCCGGTGCGATCACCGCGAAGGCGAGACCGAGGACCAGGACGGTGAGCGGCACCCGCGCGAGTCGAAGCGCCAGCGTCATCGCACCAGCTCCGGAGCCTTGGCGGCATAGCGGCCGACGATGTACGCGAGCACCGCGGCTGCGTCGGTGCGGAGGTCAACGGCGTCGGACGCCGTGCCCTGCGCCGTGATGAGCAGCCAATGGTCGAGCACGAAGGGCGCGAGCCCGGCCGCGTTCAGGAGGTCGCCCGTCGCCGCCGTATCGAGGATGGCCGCATTCGCCGTCCGGTTCGCCGCGGCCCCGACCCGGATCGCGTACTCGTCGACCATCGGGACGAGATCCGCGTACGCAGTCACGAACCGTAGCTTCGTCCCGCCCACCGATTCGATCGCGACGACATCGTCGATGACCGTTGAGCCCAGCGTCGCGCGCACCGCCTTCGCGTTGGCGGCCGTGTCTCCGTGCGGATCGAAGGCGACGAGCGCGAGCGGCGGTAGCGGACGGCCGTCGAGCGCGCGAATGAGCGCGCTCAGGACGTCACCCGCGCTGCGGCTTCCCGTGGCGAGCGACGGTGTGACAGCCCAGATGACCATCCGGTGCGCATCGGCTGGCGCCGGCGTCAGCGCGACGAGCGAGCGGGATGTCGACGTGACCTGCGCGATCGGGAGCTCGAGGTGCGCCAGCTCGGGGAGCGTCCGCGCGAAGGAGACGCCGTTCATGACGCTCGTGTCGCCCTGCAGCTGTGCCCGCAGGATGTCGGTCGCACGGACGCCGACCGGCGCAAGGAGCTGGTCGGCGAGGTCGGTCGTGATCGTGAAGATCGGGACGCCCGCGACCTTCTGGATCGGGTCGTCCGCGGCCAGGCGGCGGTACGGATCGGGCTGGCCGCGCGCGACGATCTGCGCGCGACTCTGATCGGCCCAGAGGATCGCGACGGCCCCGCGTTTGATGGCCGAGGCCATCAGGGCATCGGGCGTCGGCGTCGTCACGTTGCCACGGCCGTTCCGGATATTCGGCAGCCGGAAGATGAGGACCGCTTTGCCGCGGACGTCCACCGTCTCGTAGTCGTCCTGCCAGGTCGTGATCGCGCTGCCGAAGTCCTGGGCCGCGAACACCGAGACCTTCGCCGGTGGGAAGTCCGCCGGAGAGATGCCCCACCCCGCGAACACGAGCGGCGCGTCGACGGAGCCGCCGCCGGCGGCACCGATGAGCAGCGGTGCGAAGTCGGCGCGCACGCCCTCGGCGTATGACACGCGGCCACCCGGGAGGTCGACCTGCAGGACGGCTGAGCCGATCTGCTGCACGCGCGTGCTCGTGCGGTCGATCGGCGTGACCGCGAGATGCGCCGCGGCGAGCAGCGCGCCGGGGTCACTGCCGACGACTGCGCGACTCCGAGCGGCCGCGCCGAGCTCGAGCGCGTCGGCATGGGGCTGCGGAAGGACGATCGCGGGAACGACCAGCAGCACGACGGTCGCGATCGCGACGACGACCCGGCGGGAGCGAAGGTCCTGCATGAGGTTGCGCCGCCGGTAGTGGCGGGCGATGCCGACGCCCAGCAGCGTGAACGCGATGGCCGCGATCGCGATGGCGACCCCAGGAACGAGGAACGCCCACCGGCTGACGTACAGGTTCTGGATGCCGCGACCGAGCGACAGGAGACCCCCCCACTCCGGCACGTCGGGCACCGTGAACATCGTCGCCACGCCATTCGGCAGCACGCGCATCGCCTCCGCGACGTTGAGCGAGCGCGTCGGACCGACGAAGATCCCGATGACGCCGAGCTCCGCGAGCGCGATCAGCGCTGCGGCGATCTGCTGACTCGCCGAGACGGCGAGGACCGGCACGAGATGCGGGAAGTGATGGCGGAAGAACAGCGTGCGGCGCCCTACCCCAAGCGCGACCGCGCCCTCGGTGTACGGCGCGGAGCGAAGACGAGTGAGCTCGGCGCGGGTGAGGCGATAGGGGCCGGCCCAACCGGTAATGAGAAGCGCGGCGACGAAGACGAACGCCGGCGCGCCCTGCCGCGCGAACACGAGCACCGCGAAGACGGCGACGATCGTCGACGGCAACGCTGAGACGATGTCCGCCGCCGCGTCGAGGAGGAGGTGCACCGGCGGGATCCAGCTCGCGATCACCGCCAGCGCGAGGCCGGCGAACAGCCGCGCCATGCCCGCGAGGATCACGATGAGCAGCGTCGTCCGGGCACCGATGAGCACGAGGCTGAACAGGTCACGGCCCACCGCGTCGGAGCCGAACAAGAACGGCTGGCCGGGCGGGAGCGGTCGGTCGGTGCCGGCCGGCCCGTTGATCATCAGGAGGATGGCCTCGTGCGGCGCGATCCGGTCCCCATACGCGGCGATGAACAGGAGAAGGCCGCAGAGGATCAGGCCGGCAAGGAGCCAGGGGTCGAGGCGCCGCATCTGCTGACGGTACCCGCGCTACGTGCCGGCCGGTTCACTCGTATCATCTCGCCCACGGAGGGGAGTCCCATCCCAGCGCATTCTCGGGAGGTATTGACCGTATGAAGTCCGGTGGTTTCCCGTGCCGTTTCGCCGGCTGCGACGTTCGATTCCAGGTGCTCGACCAGTCCTCGATGCAGTCGCTCCTCGCGGCGAGCGAGCAGCGCACCACGCATGAGGTCACCACGCACAACTACAACCACGTAAAGATCGAGGACACCCCGCCGAACTACGCGAAGGGACCGCTCAAGGTCCGCCGGGTCGACTACATCTAGTCCCCTCGCACGACAGCGATCCGGGCAGGATGCCCGATGGTCCCGATCAGTAGGAGGAGCGCGACCTCGGCGAGAGCCGCCGGCGCGAACGTCGGCGCGGGACCAACGCTCTTCGTGAAGGCCGCCCACAAGCGCGCCGGCTCGCTCATCGTGTCCCAGATGAGCGAGTACTTCTGATCGAGCGGCGCGGCGCTGTAGTTCTCGTTGATGTGGAGCGCGACGCCGACCGTTCCGGCGCAGAGCACCGCGATCGCGACGATGCGCACCATCCGTAGCGTGCCCGGCGTCGGACGCCGAACGAGCCGGTACAGCGCGAACGCGCTGATCGCCAGCGCGACCCAAGGGACATACCTCACCGCGGTGCCCCAGTGCCGTTCGATGAGCAGCTCGAGGGCGATGCCGACGATGGAGAGGCCGCCAAGCGCGAGGACCGCCCTCCGCAATAGGCCGGCGGTGTCGGTCGGCAACGCGACCACTACTTGAGCGTAGCGACGATCTTGTCGACCACTCCGGGAGCGGGGTTGTACTTGACCAAATTGTCGCGAAGCTTCTGGAAGTTCGTGTCGGTGGACGCGTAGGGCCGGTACTCCTGCACCTCGCGCGCCCAGCTCGAAGGATTGGGGATGCCCGCGGCGGTGAACGCCGCGATGAGCTCATCGTTGGTCGCCGTATTGGCCGAGACCTTCGCCGTCGCGCCGGTCGAGGTCGCTGCGGTGGCGGCCGGCGCCGCCACGACCGCGGCCGCGGTCGTCGCGACAGGTTTCGTGGTGGATGTTGTGAACGCGCCCGGTGCCGCAGTGCCGCCGCAGGCCCAGACGGCCAGCGCAATGGACACCAGGCCGCTCGCCGATGCTGCTTTGATCACGTGGTCACCGTAGCCGGTGGACGTCGGACGATCTTGAAGATCAGCTAAGAGACGGCGGATCGCCTCGTCAGGCGCGCCGCTATCCGCGACGTGACGAACGCCAGGAGCACGCCCGCGATCACGTCCGCGACGTAGTGCTGCTTGACGAACACGGTCGACAGCACGATGAGCGCGACCCAGATCGCGACCGCGATCCCGATGCGCCGGTCGATACGCCACCAGTGGATCGCGAAAATGGTCGAGAGCGAGGCGTGCAGGCTCGGGAAGTCATTGAACGGCTGGTCGCCCGCGTAGACGTCGCGGATCATCCGCGAGAAGACATCGTCGCCGGTGAGCACCGGACGCTCGATGTATGACTGCAACAGCGCATAGCAGGCGTAGCTGACCAGCAGCGTCATCGTCATCGCGAGCGCCGCTGACCGGTAGACCCGCGCGCGGAACAACAGGAACACCACGGCCGACGCGTACATGAACGGCCGGAGCGAGACGTACGGGACGACGAACGGGCCGACGACGGGGATCAGGTCGTCGATCGGCGAGCGCAGGAACAGCTGGTACGGGCCGTGGTTGAAGGCGTCGTAGAAGAAACTGACGACGATGGCGACCACGCCAAGCGCGAGGGTGACGATCGCAGCCCGGGGGCTTTCGCCGAAGATGCCCTGCCGCAGTTGGGCCCGGAGCCAGGTCATGGAGCCGACAGTATGCCTGGAGGGGCTCGAACCCCCGACCTCAACGTTCGTAGCGTTGCGCTCTATCCAACTGAGCTACAGGCACGCGTGGAGAGCCAAGTTTAGCATCGCCCCCTGATGGC
>JBBRQB010000074.1:0-6706 GCA_038227105.1 Candidatus Limnocylindria bacterium
CAAAGGGGCTGAACGCGCGCTCGATGAAGAAGATGAGCGCGAGGATCATGAGGAGCCGCAGCGCAACGCTGCCGCCGTGGACCGCGCGCGTCGCGACGGTGAGGATGACGACGGCGAAGAGATACACCAGCCAGCCGGACGAATCGCCGGTCGTGCCCCAGTCACGGCCGCCGGGTACGAAGTCGGCCACGACGCCATCGGCGACGAGGATCAGCGCGAGGATCAGCGTGAGCAGGCCGATGAGCCAGCCTGAGCCACGTGGCTCCTTTGCGACCGGCGCCTCGATCTGCGGGGCTGGCGGCAACGACACGCCGGGTGCGTCCACCGAGAACATCGCGTCGATGTCCGAGGCGACGAGGCTGTGGCCGAGCCGCCAGACGCGGACGGCGCCGATGAGGATGATGAGCTCGACGACGGCGGTGGCCATGTGAACCGCGATGGCCGCTGTCGGCTTGTCACCGAGGACGAACGCCGTGACCGGGCGCTCGATGATGAAGAACCCCGACAGGGCGATCCGGCCGAGCAGCGTTCGCTCGCTCCCGCGAGCGACGGCGATCGTCAGCAGCAGGTTCGCGAACGCGAAGACGAACGACGTCCAGCCCAGGCCTTTGTATTCATCGAGGATCGACACGCCCGACGGAACGGCGCTGTGGTCGACGAGGCCGTCCACCACGAACAGGACGGTGGCGAGCAGCATGAGCAGGACGACCGGACGCATGGCACGAGCCATCCTCTAGCTGTCCCTCCCCACTGCGGTCGTCATGGTAGCGGCGGGCACGCGGCCCCGGCGGGCCTCCAGGGCGGGGATGGTCTCGGGCGGCACGAAGGTCCCGCCGAGGGGCGCGCCGTGATCGCCGCGCCCGTGGAAGTCACTGCCGCCGGTCGGCACGAGGCCATATTGCCGGGCCAGCGACAGGCAGAGCGCGGTCATCGCGGGCGGGTGGCTGCCGTAATAGGTCTCGATGCCGACGAGGCCCTTGTCCACCAGTTGCGGCAGGAGCGCCTCGAGGCCCACGACCGTGAAGGGGTGCGCGAGCGACGGCACGCCCCCATGTGCCACCACCAGCTGGACCGCCTCGAGGGGCGTCAGACCGACACGTGACACGTACGCCGGCGACTCCTTCGCGATGAGCGTGTCGAACGCGCTGTCGTAGGTGGGCACGTGGCCCGCCTCGAACAGCGCCTGCGCGAGGTGCGGCCGTCCGAGCGATCCACCCTGCGCGATCTCCATGACCCGCTCGAGCGAGAGCTTGTACCCGAGCGCGTTCAGCTTCTCGACCATCAGCTCGACCCGGCGGCCGCGGTTCTCGCGGAGCCAGCGCAGCCGGTCCTCGAGCGCCGCGTCCGCGGGATCGAGGAAGTACCCCAGGATGTGTGCATCGCCCCACTCCGACTCGGTGTTGAGCTCGGTCGACGGGATCACGCGGACGCCGAGCCGCTCACCTGCCGCGATCGCCTCGGCGGCGCCCGCGAGCGTGTCATGGTCGGCGAGCGCCTGGATCCGCACGCCGCGCTCCGCCGCGCGCTCGACGACCTCGGCCGGCTCGTAGGCGCCGTCCGATCGGAGCGAATGCGTGTGCAGATCGATCGGGTAGCCGAGCGTCATGCGCCGAAGGTCCGGTCGACGCGCTCGATCGAGCGCGCCTTGCCCGTCGCATCGTCGGCATCGATGAGCACGCTGCAGAAGATGACCGGTCCGTCCGCGACCTCGAAGCGCTTCGGCAGTCCCGTGCGGAAGCGCTGGACGATCGTGTCGGCCTTCACGCCGAGGACCGAGTCGCGCGGTCCGACCATGCCCGTGTCGCACACGAGCGCCGTGCCGTTCGGCAGCACGCGCGCGTCCGCGGTCGGGACATGCGTGTGGCTGCCCACGACGGCGGTCGCACGGCCATCGAGGTGCCACCCCATCGCGAGCTTCTCGCTCGTCGCTTCGGCATGCCAGTCGAGGATGCGCACCGGTGGGAGGTCGGTCGCGAGCAGCTCGTCCATCGCGCGGAACGGATCGTCCGCGGGCGCCATGAAGGTCCGCCCGATGGCATTCACGACCAGCGCGCCCTTCGCGACGAGCCAGCCGCGACCGGGATTGTTCGGCGGGAGATTGATGGGTCGCAGAACGAAGTCGAGCGCGTCGATCTCGTTGATGAACTGCCGCTGATCCCACACGTGATTGCCCGTCGTCACGACGTCCGCCCCCGCGGCACGCAGCTCGTGCGCGATCTCGGTCGTGAGCCCGGCCCCGCCCGCGGCATTTTCGCCGTTCACGATCGCGAGATCCACCTGGAGCTCCGACCGGAGCACCGGCAGCAGCGCATTGACCGCGTCGCGGCCCGGTCGGCCGACGACGTCACCGACGAACAGGATGCGCACTGAAGCTATTTCGCGTAGTCGACGGCGCGCGTCTCCCGGATGATGGTGATCTTCACCTGGCCCGGGTACTGGAGCGTCTCCTGGATCTTCTGGGCCATGTCGCGCGCGAGCCGTGCGGCATGCAGGTCGTCGATCTCGCCGGGCCGCACCATCACGCGGACCTCGCGGCCGGCCTGGATGGCGAACGCCTTCTCGACGCCCGGGAAGCTGTTGGCGACGGCCTCGAGCTCGGTAAGGCGCTGGATGTAGTTGGAGACGATCTCGCTGCGAGCTCCGGGCCGTGCGGCGCTGATCGCGTCCGCGGCCGAGATGAGCGTGCCGACCATCGTGACCGGCTCCACGTCGCCGTGGTGGCCAACGACGCCGTCGATGACGGTCTGCGGGAAGCCGTAGCGCTTGAGCAGCTCGCCGCCGATGACGGTGTGCGGCCCTTCGACCTCGTGGTCGATCGCCTTTCCGATGTCGTGCAGGAGGCCGGCGCGCTTCATGGTCTGCTGGTCGTAGCCGGCCTCGGCCGCGAGCATGCCTGCGACGTGCGCGACCTCGATGGAGTGGCGCAGGACGTTCTGGCCGAACGACGTGCGGAAGTGCAGCCGTCCGAGGTACTTCACGAGGTCTGGGTGGAGCGCGCCGATGCCGACCTCGTAGACGGCGGCCTCACCGGCTTCCTTCACCGCCTGGTCGATCTCGGTGCGGGCACGCCCGACCGCCTCCTCGATACGCGCTGGATGGATCCGGCCGTCCACGAGGAGCCGCTCGAGGGCGCGCTTGGCGACCTCGCGGCGGATCGGGTCGAAGCCGGAGACGACGACGACCTCGGGTGTGTCATCGATGATCACGTCGACGCCGGTGAGCGTCTCGAGGGCCCGGATGTTCCGTCCCTCGCGGCCGATGATGCGGCCCTTCATGTCGTCACTCGGGAGCGAGACCGACGTCACCGAATGCTCTGCGGTGTGCTCGGCGGCGTAACGCTGGAGGGCCATCGTGAGGATCGAGCGCGCCTTGTCATCCGCCTTCTCGCGGGCCTCGATCTCGTACTCACGGACCTTGCGGTTCGTGATGTCGCGCATCTCCTCTTCGACGCTCTCGAGGAGCAGCGCGCGCGCCTCGTCCTGGCTCAGTCCGGCGACGCGGCCCAGCTCGGCCCGCTGCTCCTCCTGAAGCTCGCCGATCTTGGCTCGCTCGGTCTCGAGGGCGGCTTCCTTCTCGCTGATCCGCTTCTCCCGGTTGACCAGCTCGGCTGCCTGCGTGTCGACCTGCTCGTCCTTCTTGTCCAGGCGGCTCTCGTAGCGCTGCAGCTCGGCGCGGCGTTCGCGATTCTCGTTCTCGGCACCTTTGGCGATCTTGAGGGCCTCGTCCTTCGCCTCGAGGATGATCTCCTTCTGTTTGGTCCGTGCCTCGGTGAGCAGACGGTCAGCCGTGTGACGGGCGGCCGTCTCGCTGCTGAGCGCGACGCTGCGGCGGACCAGGAGCGCGACCCCGAAGCCGGCGAGCAACCCAAGGACGAGGGCAATAACGCCCACGACAAGGTTGTCGGGCATGGCCAGATTCCTTTCCGTGTGCCACGTACGCGAAGCCGGCGCCGTTGTGAGGGCGCAGGCCCCCGTCCGCGGAATCGGCCCTCGGGACGGCGTGCCCCGGGTGCCGGAAGTTCACAAGTGTTAAGTGCGGCGAGAATAGCACCGTGACCAGGTGTAAGAGCGGTCCCCGGTGACCGAGGCCGTGTACCTGGAATCAGGCGCCAAACGGGTCTTCGCCTGCGCCGTCGACTGGCCCGGGTGGGCTCGCTGCGGCCGCGACGCTGATGCCGCGATCGAGGCCCTTCGGGCCGCCGGTCCGCGCTACGCGCCGATCGCCGCCGCAGCCGGCCTCTCCTTCCCCAAAGACCCACAGCTCGAGGTCGTCGAGCGCCTGACGGGCAATGCGACGACCGACTTCGGGGCGCCCGGCGCGATCCGGAAGGCCGACGCCGAGAGGCTGACGGGCGCGCAGGCGAAGCGGCTCGTGGCGGTGGTCGAAGCCTCCTGGGCCGCCCTCGATCGCGCGGCCGCCAAGGCGCCCGAGGTCCTGCCCAAGGGTCCGCGCGGCGGCGGCCGGGACCGAAGCGAGGTCCTCGCGCACGTCATCGAGGCGGAGCGCATGTACGCGCGTGGTCTCGGCCTTCGCGCGGCAGCCGTCGATCCGCTCGACCGTGCAGCGGCGGCAGCATTCCGGCGAATGCTGTCCGCGGCGCTGCTGACCGAGCCCGACGAGCCCACGCGTTGGCCGCGGCGCTTCGCGGCGCGGCGGATCGCGTGGCACGTGCTCGATCACGCCTGGGAGATAGCGGACCGCGCGGGGTCGTCCGCATGACGATCGACGCGAGCGCGTCGTAGCCGCTATTCCTCGTCGGCCTCCGGCTTTTCGATGACCTCTTCGATCACGTCGTACGAGAAGCCTCGAGTCGCGAGGTATTGGTGGATCTTCCGTTTGCGTTCCGGCTCGGCCATCGCGAGCCAGCGGGACATCGGACGGCGGATCATGTCGCGGGCGCGCTTCGATTCCTGCTCCGGATCGGCATCGCCCAGGACGAGATCGATCGTCTCGCGGGCGACGCCCTTTGCCATGAGCTCGCTGACGATCGCGCGGTGTCCCTTGGGCCGGAACCGGGCGCGCTGGTCGATCCAGTACTGCGCGAACGCCGCGTCGTCGATATAACGCTGCGCCCGCAGCTGATCGATCGCCTTGTCCTGCGCCTCGTCATCGAAGCGTTTCGTGCGCAGGTGCCGCTTGATCTCCGCGATACTGCGCGGACGCGAGCCGAGGTAGCGGACAGCCGCGTCGTAGGCATCGCCGAGCGGCGGGGCGTCGCGGTCGGGGCGGCTAGCTCTCTTCTTCATCCGGGCCGCCGACTGGCACGGCGCCGGACTTCTCGCGCACCTTGGCCTCGACCTCGGCAGCGACGTCGGCATGGTCGCGGAAGAACTGCTTCGCGTTCTCGCGACCCTGGCCGAGGCGCGTCTCGCCGTAGTTGAACCAGGCGCCGTACTTCGTGACGACGCCGGTGAGGAGGCCCATGTCGACGAGGCCGCCTTCGCGCGAGATGCCCTCGACGGCGAGGATCTCGAGCTCGGCGAGCCGGAACGGCGGCGCGACCTTGTTCTTCACGACCTTGACCCGCACGCGCCGCCCGATGACTTCTGTGCCGTTCTTGATCTGCTCGATCGGCCGGACGTCGAGGCGCACGGATGCATAGAACTTCAACGCCTTGCCACCGGTCGTCGTCTCGGGGTTACCGAACATAACGCCGATCTTCTCGCGCAGCTGGTTGATGAAGATGACCGTGGTCTTGGTCTTGGAAACCGTGCCGGTGATCTTTCGCAGCGCCTGGCTCATGAGCCGGGCCTGCAGCCCCATGTGGGACTCCCCCATCTCGCCCTCGATCTCGGCCTTCGGCACGAGCGCCGCGACCGAGTCGATGACGACGAGATCGATCGCACCACTGCGCACGAGGGTGTCCGCGATCTCGAGCGCCTGCTCGCCGTTGTCCGGCTGGGAGATGAGAAGCTCGTCCGTGTTCACGCCGCAGATCCGGGCCCAGCCCGGGTCGAGCGCGTGCTCGGCGTCGATGAACGCCGCCGTCCCGCCGCCCCGCTGCACGCCGGCGACGGCGTGTAGGGCGAGGGTCGTCTTCCCGCCGGCCTCGGGACCGTAGATCTCGACGACGCGGCCGCGCGGGTAGCCGCCCACACCGAGCGCCAGGTCGAGCGCGAGCGAGCCGCTCGGGATGCTCTCGATCTGCTCATCGGTGTTCGCGCCGAGCTTCATGATCGAGCCCTTCCCGAACTGCTTTTCGATCTGGAGGATGGCCGCGTCGATCGCCTTGGACTTCTCGCTCACTTTCTTTGACCCCTCGGACGACAACGGCACGGGCTTGCTCGGTGCCGCCACTCTTAGAACTTCTCCTTGCGCTTTGGCTTGATGACCTCGAATGTCATGGGCGCAGCGGTCGTCGAGAAGCCGCCGCCGCCCTTCTTGAGCTCCTTCTCGAGCTGCTTTTTGGACTTCTTTTTCGCGTTCTTGCCGCCTGAGTCGCCGCCACCAGTGGGCACAGTGAACCCTCCTCGAAGACGTCTGGAAGCAGAGCGAGCATAGCAGCGGGCACGCCTGCCTATGCTTGCGTGCATGCCCGATGCGAAGCGCGAAGCACGCGTCACGACGAAGACCGGTGACCGCGGCGACACCTCGCTCTTCGGGCCGGGTCGCATCCGCAAGACCGACGCGCGCATCGAAGCGCTCGGGGACCTCGACGAGACCCAGGCCGCCATCGGCCTCGCCCGCTCGATCACGACCGGGTCGA
>JBBRQB010000075.1:0-6620 GCA_038227105.1 Candidatus Limnocylindria bacterium
AGCTGCACCAGGGGCTCGTGGCGGGTCGCCATCCGTCTGCCGCCGATGTCGCGATCGACGCGACCGGCGCGCTGATCGCCCTCATGGTCGTCGAGTTCGTTCGGTCGCGCCGGCCGTGAGGCGGCGCGAAGTCGGCGACCGGCGCGGACCGGTCGGCGTCCGCGGGACGCGTTCGACCCGATCTCCTTCACGACGTCCTGGACCGTCGCGTCTGCACGAGGAAGTCCGCGATCCGTGCCCGGGCGAACGAGCGAACGCTTCGATCCCGGATCTTCGTCGCCCAGTCATCGAGCACAGCAGGCCGAAAGTCGGCGGGCAGCTCGATCTCGGTGAGATGACTGAACCGCTGGCCGCGCGCCCGCGCCAGGTAGAGCGTGTCGAAGACTGCCTTCTCGGCGGTCGCCATCCGCTCCCCTCCCCGTTCCTCGAAACCGCCAAAGAGCTCGGGGGGCAGGCGATGCACGGAGTACGTGCCGACGGGCGTCAGCACCGTCTTCGTACGCCCGAGCGAGACGACGTAGATGGTGCGCGGGATCTGGGCGATGAGGCCCCGTCGCGACAGGGCCGTGTAGAGGGAGACGTAGGAGGGATAGGGGTCGGTCAGCCAGGACGCGACGAGGTAGGGCCCCGGCTGGCCGGACACCGACCATCGTCCCGGCATGACGCGCATCACTGATCCAGCCTCCTGCAGGGAGGCCAGCAGATGGGAGGCGTTGGACCCCGAGATCCCGAGGACTGCGGCGGCTTCCTCGGTGCGCACGATCGGGCGATCCAGCGCGCGCAGCGTCTCGAGCGCGCGCACGGCGTTCATGGCAGCAGACCTTCCAGGCGCTCGATGACCGCCATCTGCATGTCTTCCCAGGCCCCGACGGGTTCGTAGAAGGGCACGGCGGCCGGCTCGATGAAGCTCAGGACCTTCGCCCGGAACTCGTCATAGCCGATCTCGACGATCCGCGTGATCGCCGCCCGAATATCAGCTTCGCTGATGTCCCCTTGCACGACGGCCTCCGGGGCGGCCCGGACCAGGACGTCGAGGTCGAACACGTCTCGAGGCTGTCGGACGTCGCGCTCCCGGAGGGCGTCGATCTTCTGGGCGATCGCGGCCCGCGGAAGGTAGTGGCCGAAGGTTGGTCGCCGAAGCGCAGCGGCATAGGGCGCAATCGCGGCCGGGCCGACGGGCTCCACCTTGATGAAGTCCCGGTAGGGATACGCTCGGTGCGAGACTTCGATCTGCGTGTAGACGGGGTCGATTTCCGATTGGTGGCGAAGGCCGATGACCCACTTCGACTTGGTTTCTGATCGTTCCTTCGGGTTCACGTACTCGATGCGCGAGCCCAGGAGGCCGAGTGTCCGCTTCAGCAGATCCGAGGCCAGCGCCTGGTCGACGCGCTCCTGGAACGCCCAGGGCTCGATGTCGAAGGTGTCGAGGTCGATGTCCTCCGAGAACCGGTCGCTCATGAAGAAGAAGCGCAGGTTGCCGCCGCCCTTCAGGGCCCACGCAGTCAGGTTGGCCCGTGTTGCCAGGGCCTGGAGGAAGGCGAGATGGAAGCTCTCGGCGACTTGTACCGGCACCATTGTCATTCCTCACGATTGAATGATGTTTCAATCCTAAGGAGTAACTAAGCCGAGGTCAACCCGATCATCGGCCGCGCATCCGGTGTCAGGCGCGGAGCTGCTCGAATCCGGCCGCCGCAAAGTCTTCGTCGAAGGCGAGTGTCCTGGTGACCCTGAGCGACCGCATCAACGCGAAGCTGGTGGCGTCGACAAACGAATAGGCACGCTCGTCATGTCGGCGAAGCCAGCCCAGAGCCTGCTCCTCGATCTCCTCGTTCACGAAGACCATTCCGACGCGACGAGTTCGTTGGAGGCTGTCGAGGAAGGTCGGGGCCATCGGGTGTCCATATCGACGGCGGATGAATGTCCATGTCTCCCCGCGAACCTGCGTTGAGGTGACCAGAGGCTCGGCCCCGTGCCGCCGCAAGAGCTGGACCGCATCATCGTGTCGCGCATCGCGCGCCGCCGTCAGGGCGATCCAGAAGGACGTGTCGACGAAGATCACCGGCCGTGCTGCGGCGCGTAGACGATGTCATCGATGCGAGTGGAGTCGTCGGCGCCCCCCTCGACTTGTCCGACGAGATCCCAGAGCGGGTCCTTCTCGATCGGTCCCAGCGGCAGCAGACGCTCCCGCACATATCGCCGAATCAAGGCCGCCTTTGAGGAGCCCTCGTCACGAGCCTGGTGCTCGAGCAACTCATCGAGGTCTTCGCCGATCATGATCTGCAGGCGCTTCATGCTTGGAGGCTACATCATGGCTATGACGTTGACGTAACCTCCAAGCGGGACGGTGGGTCATTCGGCCGCGTCGTCGAGGTTCGGGCCCAGCCAGCGCGCCATCGTCTCGATGTCGGTGCCCTTCCGAGCCGCGTAGTCCTCGAGCTGGTCGCGTCCGATGCGCCCCAGGCCAAAATAGGTCGCCTCCGGACGCTGGAAGTAGAAGCCGCTCACGGATGCGCCGGGCTGCATCGCGAAAGACTCGGTGAGGCAGATGCCCGCGCCCCGCTCCGCGTCGAGCAGTCCGAACAGCGTCGCCTTCTCCGTATGGTCCGGGCAGGCGGGATAGCCTGGCGCGGGCCGAATGCCCAGGTACCGCTCCGCGATCAGGTCCTCCCTGGACAACCGCTCGTCCGGTGCATACCCCCACAGCTCGCGGCGCACGCGCTCGTGCAGCCATTCGGCGAACGCTTCGGCGAGCCGATCGGCGAGGGCCTTCAGGAGGATGGCGCTGTAGTCGTCATGGGCGGCCTCGAAGCGGCGCGCGGCAGCATCGGCGCCGATGCCCGCCGTCACGGCGAACGCGCCAAGGTAGTCCGCGACGCCGGAATCGAGCGGTGCGATGAAATCCGCCAGCGCGAGGTTCGGCCGGCCCGGTGGTTTCGCCATCTGCTGGCGGAGCGTATGGATCGTGGCCAGCGGCGTTGTCCGCTCCTCGTCGACGAACACCTCGATGTCGTCCCTGGTCGTCGCCCCGGCCGGCCAGAACCCGACGACGCCGCGGGCCGTGAGCAGCTGCTCGTCCTCGATCCGTCGGAGCATCGTCTGGGCGTCGTCGAATAGGCTTCGAGCGACGGCGCCCTTATGCGGATCTTCCAGGATCTCGGGGAAGTGCCCCTTCAATTCCCATGTCGTGAAGAACGGCGTCCAGTCGATCTGGACGATCAGCTCCCTGATCGACGGTGTCACGGTTCGGCCGCCGAGGAACGTGGGACGCGGCGGCGGCCCTGCGAGGTCCACACGAAGGCGGTTCGCGCGCGCCTGCGCGATCGTCAGGCGCTCCTCGCGCGCACGGCGTCCCGCTCGTTCCATCCGGATCGCCGCATAGTCTGCGCGCGTCTGCGCGACGAAGGCGTCGCGCGCGTCGGGGTTCAGCAGGGACCGCGCGACCCCCACGGCCCGCGACGCATCCTGCACGTGGACCACGGGGCCGGAGTAGCGAGGCTCGATCTTGACAGCCGTGTGCGCCCGCGAGGTCGTCGCTCCGCCGATGAGAAGCGGGATCTGGAAACCTTCGCGCTCCATCTCCGACGCGACGAACGACATCTCCTCGAGCGAAGGAGTGATGAGCCCCGAAATGCCGATGAGGTCCGCCTTGAGCTCGCGCGCGGTGTCGAGGATCCGAGCAGCAGGGACCATGACGCCGAGATCGACCACCTCGTAGTCATTACAGCCAAGTACGACGCCGACGATGTTCTTGCCAATGTCGTGGACGTCGCCCTTGGCGGTCGCCATCACGATCCGGCCGGCGGTCTTACGCGCGCCGTCGTCCGTCCCACCGCGCGCAAGGCGCTCGGCCTCGATATGCGGCACGAGGTGCGCCACGGCCTTCTTCATGACCCGCGCGCTCTTGACGACCTGCGGGAGGAACATCTTGCCGGCGCCGAACAGGTCGCCAACGACCTGCATGCCGTCCATCAGGGGGCCTTCGATCACCTCGAGCGGTCGGACTGCCTGCTGGCGTGCTTCTTCGGTGTCCTCCACCACCCAGCTGTCAATGCCCGCGACCAGGGCATGGGTGAGGCGTTCGCCGACGGGTCTGTCGCGCCACGACAGATCTGTCTGGGCGTCCTTCGCCGAGCCTTCCTTCGAGTGTTCCGCGGCCCAGGCGAGCAGGCGTTCCGTGGAGTCGGCGCGCCGGTTGAGGACCACGTCCTCGACGAGGTCGCGCAACTCGGTTTCGATGTCGTCGTACACGGCCAGCTGCCCGGCGTTGACGATGCCCATGTCCATGCCGGCGGCAATCGCGTGATAGAGGAAGACGGAGTGGATGACCTCGCGGACGCGATCGTTGCCGCGGAACGCGAAGCTGACGTTGCTCAGACCGCCCGATACCAGCGTGCCAGGCAGCTCGGCTTTGAGCCTGCGCGTGGCGTCCATGTACGCCACGGCGTAGTTCGCGTGCTCCTCCATCCCGGTGCCGATCGCGAAGATATTCGGGTCGAGAATGATGTCCTGCGGCTCGTATCCAGCCTGTTCGGTCAGCAGCCGGTACGCGCGCTGGGCGACCGCAACGCGGCGGTCCGCTGTCTCTGCCTGGCCGCCTTCGTCGAATGCCATGACGACGACCGCGGCGCCATACCGCTTCGCGAGTCTCGCCTGACGAAGGAACTCGTCTTCGCCTTCCTTCATGCTGATCGAGTTGACGACGGGCCGACCCTGGACGCACTTCAGGCCCGCCTCGATGACCGACCATTTGGACGAGTCGATCATCACCGGGACCCTGGCGATATCGGGTTCGGTGGCGACGAGGTCGAGGAAGCGCGTCATCGCTGCCTCCGAATCGAGCATCGCCTCATCCATGTTCACGTCGATGAGTTGCGCGCCGTTCTCGACCTGGCTGCGCGCGATCTCGAGCGCCTTGTTGAATTCGCCGGCCAGGATCACGCGGGCGAAGGCCTTCGAGCCCGTGATGTTCGTTCGTTCGCCGACGTTGACAAACAGGTTGCCGGGCTGGGGGATGGTGAGGGGCTCCAGGCCGGCGAGCGCGGTACGCCGTTCAATGTCGGGGATCTCGCGCGGCGCGATGCCAGCGACGGCGTTCGCAATCGCACGAATGTGGGCGGGTGTGGTTCCGCAGCAGCCGCCGACGATGTTGAGAAGCCCCCGGGTGCCGTACTCGCGGAGCTCGCCGGACGTGTCGGCCGGGCGTTCGTCATAGCCCCCGAATTCGTTCGGCAGACCGGCGTTCGGGTAGACCAGGATCGGCACGTCCGCGATGCGCGCCAGATCCTGGAGGTGTGGCCGAAGCGCGTGGGCGCCCAGCGCGCAGTTGAAGCCGACCGCGAATGGGCGGGCGTGACGAATGGAGTACCAGAACGCTTCGGGCGTCTGCCCGCTCAAGGTCCGGCCGCTGGCATCCGTGATGGTCCCGGAAATCATGACCGGCAGGCGAACGCCGAGATCCTCGAACAGTTCTTCGACCGCAAAGATCGCCGCCTTCGCGTTCAACGTGTCAAAGATGGTCTCGATGACGAGAAGGTCCGCGCCGCCGGCGACCAGTCCGGCCGCCTGTTCGCGGTACGCGACCGCCAGCTCGTCGAACCTGACGTTTCGCGCTCCGGGGTCGTTGACGTCCGGGGAGATCGAGGCGGTCCGGTTCGTCGGCCCGATCGCACCCGCCACGTAACGGGGACGCGCAGGGTCGGCCTGTTCGGCCTCGTCCACGGCTGCGCGCGCGAGCCGGGCGGCGGCTTCATTCATTTCGCGCACGTACGGTTCCAGGCCGTAATCGGCCTGCGCGATCGCCGTCGAGCTGAACGTGTTCGTTTCGATGATGTCGGCGCCGGCGTCGAGGTAGGCGCGGTGGATCGCCGAGACGACGTCCGGCCGAGTCAGGACCAGGAGGTCGTTGTTGCCGCGCAGGTCCCGTGGGTGATTGGCGAAGCGCTCGCCGCGGAAGTCCGCCTCCGACAGCTGGTAGCTCTGGATCATCGTCCCCATCGCGCCGTCCATGATGAGAATCCGCTCGCGCAGCAGTGGCGCCAGCAGCCCGAGGCGGCGCTCGCGCGCGGATGTCGGCGATATCGTGGATGAACGATTGGGGGACGCAGACACGACCCAATCATCGTATCCCGGTCGATCCAGCGAAGCTCGTACTCTGTCCGAATGGACGAACGCCAGCGATTCCGGGAGCGAGTGACTGGACGCCCGCTCCTGGCCGATGGCGCGATGGGCACGTTGCTGTTCTCACGAGGGATCCCGCAGCGCGCCTGCCTCGACGAGCTGGCCACGTCGCGGCCGGATCTCATCGCCTCGATCCACCGCGAATACATCGAGGCCGGGGCCGATGTCATCGAGACAGCCACGTTCGGCGCGAATCGGAGGCGGCTGGAGCCGTTCGGGTTCCGCGATCGCGTGCATCAATTCAACCGCCGTGCGGTGCAGGTGGCGCGCGAGGCGCGGGACGTTGCCGGGCGGGATGTCCTGGTGGGCGGGTCGATCGGCCCGCTGGGCCCACCGACCGGCGAGGTTCAGCCGGCTTCGGACGCCGAACTTCGCGCGGTATTCCGCGAGCAGATTGACGCGCTGCTGGAGGGCGGTGTCGACCTGTTCGTCATCGAGACGTC
>JBBRQB010000076.1:0-6506 GCA_038227105.1 Candidatus Limnocylindria bacterium
AGCGTGTTCGTGCTGTAGAAGCGGTTCTCCTTGATCCGCGGTCCCGACAGCACGAGCGACGGCAGCTTCGCGATCGCCGTGACGTCGAGACCATCGAGCGGCGCGTCGTCGAAGTCGACGGCGACCGAGAGCGAGACGTTCTCGATGACCTGGCGCTTCAACTCCCGCAGGAGAGTGCGAATGAGACGCGTGAGCTCTGCCTCGTGCACGATCCGCGGGCGGAGGAAGCGGTACGCGCTCGCGAGCGTGATGCTCTCTCCGGCGACCGGTTTGCCCGCGGCGTCGATGTTCGACCGGGTCACGTCGACCGGCGCTTCGGCGTGCGCGGGCGTTCGAACCTGCGCGATCGAGACACCCACCTCGTCGCGCACGGACACGACGATCGCGGACGCGTCGCCGAAGCGGACCGCGACTCGAGAAGCGAACAGCCCCTGCAGCGCGACGAGATCGCCGCCGCTCGCGGGGCCCGACACCGGAGAGATGGACGTGAGCGTAGGCTTCGCCATCGTCACACCCCGAATCCAGAGAGCTGCGCCACGCGGCGCAGGAATCGCTGCTGCGCGCCGTTCTTGAACGCCTCGAAGGCCGGGCGGAGGAAGGGACGCGCTGGGATGCGCACGACGACCGCCCCCGCGCCGCCCCCGCCGTGACCGCTCCCTGGCGTGATGCCAGCCTTGCGAAGCATGGCGAAGAGGAAGCGCCGCATCCGCGGCGTCATCGGAACGATGAAGGGACCGGCGCCGAACTCGTGGATCTGGGCGATGTTCGCGAGCGGCGAGCCCCCCTTGCCGCGCGCCGTCCGCGACACGCCGACGAACGCCTCGTCGCCCTCGGCGATGACGGTGATCGAGTTCCTTAGATCGCCGCGCCGAAGGAGCGCCTTCGTGCCGCCGAACCCGCGCAGCTTCCGAGCAGCGATCGTCGTCGCGGCGAGCGGCGCAAACGCCTGCCCGCCGGGCGCTTGGCTGGTGATCCCTTCGACGATCTGCTTCCGAAGCAGCTGCGCCTCCTGACGCACGGCTGTCGCGATGGCTCCCTTGAGCCGCGCCGGACCGCTCGCCAGAAGACGCCTCGCGAGCGCCCAGTCTCCAGATCGTTGCGTCGCCATTGTTCTCGGCTCCTTGCGCACCCGCGCCTAACGCGAGCTTTTCGTGTCGCCTGCGTCCTTGGCGACCGGCAAGCAGGCGTGGACCCCTTCGAATGGTTCGCACTGCCATCGGCCGCCGCTTCCGACATGATCGCAGCACTCGATGTCTTTCCAGTGAAGGTCGGCGCCGCACACTTGGGCGACGTTGCCCGCGCATTGGGTATCGCCGCGTCGGCACGTGGGCAGACCCAACAAAAGTTGCTCCAGCGGGAGACAGCACGTGAGGCCTAGTGCGAGGGCGAGGCAAACGAACGTTTTCATGGTGAGACTCCTCTCGGTGCCGCCGTGTCCCTCTCGTCGAAGGTCACGAGCAGCAGGTTTCGCCGCGGTCGCGGCATAAACAGGCCGAACCCGATCGGTCTCGCCTCTGTGACGTAGAGCCCTGGTGGTGTGCGGACGGCTTGCACGAGCTCGCCGGCCGCGTCGTAGATGGCGCCGAGCCGATCGCCGACGCGAACGAGCGCGGTACCCCTCGCCACGTCGACCAGCCCCGCGCGCTCGAGGTGCGCGAAGTGGAGGACGAGACGAAGCTCTGTGCGTGGAGAGAGCCCCGCCGCGAACATCTGCAGTGCGTCAAACGCATCGCTCTCGACCTGACAAGGAAGCAGCACCGGCGCGTGCTCACGGCGTACTCGCGCGCCGATCGCGTCGCCGATATCGAGGAGCGCGGGCTCCTTGAAGTCGTCGTCATACCCAGGCGGCGTCGTCGCCGTCGCAAGCGTGTCCAGCCGGTGAAGCTCGGCGAGAAACGCGAAGATGAGGCGGCCGCGCATCACGCGCTTCCCAGCCCTTGCGGGCGGCGATAGCGGAGGAGGACGAGATCGATCTCGGGATCGCCCGTGATGAACGTCGAGAACGTGGGCGGGTTGAGGCGGTAGGACTGATCGCGCGTCCGCTCCTCGGCGAGCCGCCAGCGACGGTGCGCGCTCTCCCAGGCCTCTTCGTGGGTGAGGAGGGGCAGCGCACGGAGGACGAGCTGCATCGTCACCGTGCGTATCGCCGCGGGCGTCCGACCGATCGCCGTGCCGTCGGCCTCGGTGTAGCCCCAGAGGCCCGTCGCGGAGACGTTGGACACGCCCTTCGGGAAGCGACGACCGTGGCGGAGCGTGAGGCGCGGGCCCGCAAAGCCCGGTGGGACGGGCGAGCCCTCGATCACGAGGTCCTGGGGCGCCGTCGACAGCGCGCCCTGGGATTCGACCGAGAGAGCCTCGATCCGAATCGGCGGTACCGGCGGCTCCACGGTCCGATGCCCACGCCCGTCCAAGCGGAGCGTGAGCGACCGCGGCTCGAAGAACCACCCCGTCACCGAGTCGACGAACGCGCCCGCATCCGCGACGAGCGCTTCGAGACGCGCATCGCTCGCGGTCGCCGTCGCGACGCCCTCAGCTCGGAGATCGGCCACGGTCGCGTACACGCTCACTTCTCCTTTCGCGCCTTCGCGTCGTCTGACTTAGGCGGGCCTGGCGCGCGCGCGGCGAGGTCCACCGGCGTGGGGTCACGACGCGCCTCCGAGAGCTTGATCTCGTCGGCCGCGGCGCTGCGCACCTTCGTCTCGGTCTCCTCGCGCGCGTCGAGCGCCTTCGCTTCCTCGTCGGTGCAGACGTCGAAGGCGAGCGGCGAGTACTCGTCGGTGACGACCTGGTGCACGCCGCGCAGGTACTCGGCGACGTCCTTCGCGACGCGATACCACCCGCGCTCTTGGTGGAGCTTGATGCCCAGATACGTGTAGCGGCGGAGCACGTGCCCGCGCCGCGAGTCGTGGGGCTTGAGTCGAACCAGGAGAGTATCCATCACGCGCCTCCGTCAGAGCCCGAGATTGACCAGCTTCGCGACGCCGTTTTCGTCGGCGTACTTGGCGTCGAAGCGCATTGTCGCGACGACGCGGAGCACGCCCGCCGACACGTCCCGGAACGACTCGAGCCGGATCTGCCGCCAGATGCCGACGTGCACGTTCTTCGGGTTGGTGAGTAGCGAGACCGTTTGGTTCTTCGTCGCCCCGAGGTTCTCCGGGAAGAGCGGCACCGCGGTGATGGGCACGCCCGAGTAAAGGACCGGCGTGTCGGTCTCGAGGAACTTGTCGCCGCCGATCGTCGCGCGCTCGGCGAGGCTGTTTCGGTAGTCGAGCTCCGCGTCGACGCTCGTGAAGAACGTCATCGCCTTCTTGTCGCGGAGGTACTCGCTCGGGAGCGACTTCAGCATGTCGCGGAAGAAGTCCTTCTTCACGACCGCACCGGCCGCATCGACGACGTGGCTCTTCGCCTGCTTGAGGATCCCGTCGAGCACCGCGAGGAATGGATCGGGCGACGCGGTGTCGCCGGCGATGATGACCTCCTCCATGTCGCGGCCTGCGGCCTCCGCGATCATCTCGAGGATCGTCTGGCGCAGCTCGCCGCGCTCGATGTTGTCCTCGAGGACCTCGTCTGAGAGGTGCACCTCCGCCTTGAACAGCTGCGCGTCGAGCTCGAGGAAGGAGATGTCCGGCTTCGCGCGGTCGGCCTCGGCCAGCGCCGTCGCGCTCTTGCCCGCCCGCAGGATGCGGCTCCCGAACTTGATCTTCGAGATCTGGTACTTCGGCGACGGCATCGGGATGACCGTCGCGAGCTTCATCACCACCGACTGCTTGATGAGCAGCCGCATGAACTTCTGCGCCTGCGCGGGCAGGAGGATGCCGCCGCCGGCGGTCAGGTCCGCGATGGCGAGGTCCGCCTTTTCAAGCAGGCTGCGATTCGACGTGTAGGTCATGGCGTCTCGCTTGCGGCGAAGGGCGTCATGCGCCTCGGAGGGATGAACTCGGAGCGGTCAGCGATCGTGGAACGAGGTCGCCTTGTCGACGCTGTCGCGTCCGAGCGGGCGATTGAGATCGAGCGGCCAGCCGACGTCCTCCTCGCGCGCGGGAGGGCGTTCGTCGTGGGTGCGGCTGTTGGGGACGCCGGTGCCCTTTTCGACGCGCGCCAGGCGCTGGCCTTGCTCCTTCACCGCCCCGGTGAGCGTGCGCAGCGAGGTGGCGATCCCCTCGAGCTGCTTCGACACCTGCGCTTCCGCGGTCGCCGCGGGGGCGGCTGGCTCCACTACCTCGGTGTCTGCGGCCTTCGCCGTCTCGAGCATCGTGGTCACCTCGCCGAGGAGGGCGCGCACGCTCGCCACCGTGTCGGCGACGCTCGCGCTCTTCGCGGCCTTGCCCGCCTCCTCTTCGTCCTCGGCGACGCCGGCTGCCTCCGCGATTTCCGCGGCCGCCTCCGACAGCTCACCGGCGAGCTCGATGAGGATCTGGTCGGCATCGTCATCGGTCGCCTCGCCGAGCGTCTCCACGGCGGACGTCAGGCGTTCGAGGATCGCGGTCGCCGTGGCGATCGCGTCGGCCGTGTCCGCCTTCTTTGCGGGCTTCTTCTTCGGCTTCGCGGGGGCGTCGGTCTCCGCCGCCGTGGCCTCTTCGGAGTTCGGGTCGGTCTTGTCCTTCATGGGTGCGTCCCTCTTCACGACGAGAAAACGGTGTTTGTTCGCGGCGCGATCGACGAGCGAGACCTCCTCGACCACCATGTCGACGAGGCGATGCACGCCCTCGTCTGTGCTCTTGCCGTCCTTGGTCATGCAGCCTCCGGCTTGGCGGGCTCGTCGCGGGTCGCCTCGGGGACACGCCGCGCAGACCCGCCGATCGAGAAGCCCGTGAGCTTCCCCTCCTTCACTTGCTCCCAGAGCTCGTCCGAGAGGACGCGCACGCCGAGGAGCCACGTGCCCTTCTTCACCGGCACGCCCGCGATCTCGAAGTCGACGGGCGCGACATAGCTCTCGAGCACCTTCACCTGGTCGTTGACGGCGAGGCGGTGCATCAACCCGATGCCTCCGAACTCCTCCATGAAGCGATGCGCGGCCTGGCGGATCTCGTCCGGCGAGTAAATGTCACCTTGCGCGTCGACGACCTCGGGCTCGAGGACGATGCCGAGCACGAAGCGCTCGTCGGAGGGGTCGACGCCCTTGAGCAGCCGGCCGCTGACGGCGAACGTGGGCGCGGGCTTCTCGAGCGCGGCGCGCACCGCCACGCTCACACGCGGCACGTCGTCGACCTCCCAGCCCGCGTCGGCGAGCCCATCGAGGCTCTTCTTGGTCGGCCCGTAGTTCGAGATGAGAAGCTGGGTGAGGAGCGACGGTCCGCCGACGCCCCGCATCGAGCCGATGCTCCGGCGCGTCCGGATGCGCCGCACGTCGAAGTCGCTGTCCTTCACGAGCTTCGGGAGCTCGCCGCGGATGCCGTACGTGACGAGGAATTTTCCGCGGATCGACTTCAGCACGTCGAAGAACGCGCGCTCGTCGAAGTGGCTCTCGCCGACGTCGACGTTGTAGCCAAAGTAGGGAGGATCGAGGAAGTGGACGGTATCCTTGCCGTCGAACTTCTCGACCACCTTCCGGTAGTCGCCGCCGAAGACGCGCACCTTCTTCAGCCGAGGCGCGAACTTCTCGATCCGATCGATCGTCTTCGCTTCGACGCCGCTCACCGACGGCGAGAAGCTCTTGCCCCGCATCTTCCCGTACGAGAAATGCGTGAGGTAGAGGAAGCGGTGCAGCCACGTCGCGTCGTCGCGCGGCGTCTCGTCGATGAGCCCCTTGAACCTCGCCTCGTCGCCGACCCAGTCCATCTTGCGCAGTCGGCCGAGGTCACGCGCGGTCAGCGCTTTGAGGATCTTGTAGGCGCGCGCGATCTCCGGATCGGCGTCGTTGATCGCCTCGACGGCGACCGGGTCCTTCGCGAAGAGGACGGCGGCGCTCCCGGCGAACGGCTCGACGTAGGCCCGGTGGGCAGGGAGCATCGCGACGAGGCGCTCGGCGATTCGCTTTTTGCCAGCGGGCGAGCCCCAGATCGTCTTTTCGACGGGCTGGGGCGTGTGGCGCTCAATGACGTGGTACGCGCGCTCGACGACGCGGAGGGTGTGACTACCCACAGGACACCTCCGCGTCGCCGGCGGTCTCGCTGATGTCGCGGCGCCACACCGCCGCGGGCGCCTCGCGGCTGCGCTCCGCCTCCGCGCGCGAGAGCAAAGCGTGAAGGCGCTCGCGCGCGTCGCTCAGCTTGGCGACGAGGGTTCGGTCGAAGGTGCGTCCGGGGATCGACATACTCCAAAAGGCAAAGCCGCGGGGCACGCGCGAGGGGACATCCCGCATGAGACTGCGGCGCCAACGCTGATTCTTCGGAGATCTGAGCTGGTAAGCTCGGCGGCGATGGCGACGGGTAAACGAAGGAAGACGGCACGCGACAGCTCCGAAGGCGGTGTGGCGCAATTTCCGCCGGTGCCGCGCATCCCGGCCCCACCTCTGCTTCCTGAGGACACGCGCCAATCGCAGGCGGCGAGGATCATCGGCGCCGTCG
>JBBRQB010000077.1:0-6401 GCA_038227105.1 Candidatus Limnocylindria bacterium
ACGCCCCAGGCGAGCGCGGTGGTGGCGTAGTGCCCGTAGTAGACGCGATCCGAGAACGCGAGCAGCCCACCGAGGATCGTGTTCTGCGCCGCGCCGACGAGGAGCAGGAACGGGATACGCGCGGCGTACGGGAGCGTCGCCCGGAACGGGGCCGGATCGATGACGACGCTCCAGAAGATCAACGCGGCGGTGAGGAACCACAGGTGCTCGAACACATGGACGGCCGGATGGTCGAGGGCGGCGTCGTACAGCGCGGGGACGTGCCAGGCGTACAGGCCGACGACGTAGAGCGCAGCCGCGATCAGCGGGTGCCGGACCGCGTGCACGAGCGCGCGGAACGCCGTGTTGCGGGCGATCGCCCGGATGACCGTGCGCCGCAGGACCTGGGGGAGGCCGCGGAGGAGCGGCCGGATCGGCGCGCCGGCCATCAGCAGCGGCGCTGCAACGACGAGCAGCAGCATGTGCTGCAGCATGTGAATGCTGAACAGCTCGAGGGCGATCGTGTCGATCGGCGACGCGAGGGCTGCGACGAGCGCCGCGAGCCCGAGCAGGAAGAGCAGCGTCCGCCAGACCGGCCAGCCTCGCCGCGCCCGGGCGCCACGGAGGTAGACGGTGGCCGCGAGGAGCGTGAGGGCGATGAGGACTAGAGGCGTACGGTCGTGTCCACCATGATCGCGACGAACAGCAGCGCGAGGTACAGGAGCGAGTACAGGTACACGCTCTTGGCCATGGAGCGGCGCTTGTCGACCGCGGCGCGCAGCAGCCGAACGGAGTAGCCAACGAAGATCAGGCCGAGCACGATCGCCGCGAAGAGGTACAGGACGCCGACGTAGCGGGTCAGGAAGAGCAGCACCGAAAGCGGCACGAGCGCGACCGCGTACAGCAGGATCCCCCACTGCGCCGCGCGCTCGCCATGGACCACGGGCAGCATCGGCACGCCCGCGCGGTCGTAGTCATCGCGGATCAAGAGCGCGAGCGCCCAGAAGTGCGCGGGCGTCCAGAAGAAGACGATGGCGAACAGGTAGAGCGCCGGTAGGTCCACGTTGTTCGCGACGGCGGCCCAGCCGACGAGCGGCGGGATCGCGCCGGCGGCCCCACCGATGACGATGTTCTGGACCGTCGTGCGCTTCAGCCACAGCGTGTACACAAAGATGTAGACGAGCGTGCCGGAAAGCGCGAGTAGCGCCGCCAGCACGTTCGCGACGGTGGCGAGCAGCAGGAACGCGAGAACGTTCAGGATCACGCCGACGGCGATCGCCACGCGGCCCGACACGCGATGCCCCGGTAGCGGCCGCCGCGAGGTGCGGCGCATGCGCTCGTCGAGGTCGCGGTCGAAGTAATGGTTCAGTGCCGACGCGCCGCCGCTCGCGAACGCACCGCCGAGCATCGTCGCGATCACGAGGTGGAACGGCGGCACGCCGCCGGCGGCGAGGAACATGCCGCCGA
Source organism: Candidatus Limnocylindria bacterium (assembly GCA_038227105.1). Taxonomy (GTDB): domain Bacteria; phylum Chloroflexota; class Limnocylindria; order P2-11E; family P2-11E; genus UBA4735. Next base: position 1,447 of record JBBRQB010000077.1, read on the forward strand.
GCGCCGTGACGAGCAGGAGGGACATGATGGCTGGCTTCGTGAGTGCGATGAGATCGCGCACGGTGGTGGTCGCATCGGCGCTCACGGGACGCCACGCGAGGACCGCAAGCGCGACGACGGCGCACCACAGCGCCGTGGCGACCGCCGGATGCGCACCGAGTGGCCACGGCAAGAAGCCGGTGAGGGGGTTGAGGGCGCCGATCACGACCTGCAGCACGAACAGGACGGCCGTCAGCGCCGCGGCGATGCCGACGCCCGGGATCTCACGACGGCGTGCCCATCCGCCCGCGGCGGCGTACGCCACGAGGATGCCGACGCCCGCCGCGACGTAGCGGTGGGCCATGTGGATCGCGGCGGCACCCGTCATCGGGATGCCGTCGTTGCAGAGGGGCCACGTCGAGCACGCCATGGTGGCGCCATCGCCGCGCACGTACGCGCCGGAGAGCATGAGGACGAAGGTGCCGATGGCCGCGCTCACGGCAAGCCACGTAAAGCTCGTAGGCTTCGCGAGCCCCGGGACGGCGAGCGGCCAGCGCACGACGACCGCATACACGGTGAGGACCGCCAGCAGGAGCTCCGCGTTCGCGAGATGCACCGTGACCCACGTGTCCGGGAGCTCCAGCAACACCGTGATCGCGCCAAGGATCGCCTGCAGCCAGTACAAGACGACCGCGACGCCGACGAACAGCATCGCGCGACGGTCGCGCCGGTAGCGCGCAAGTGTCCAGACCGCGAGGGCGGCAAGGGTCAGGCCGGCAACGATCGCGAGGAAGCGGTGGAGCCACTCGATGCGCGTCGCGACATCCAGCGACGGCAGGAACTGGCCATGGCAGAGCGGCCAGTCGGGACAGCCGAGGCCGGATCCGGTCACGCGCACGATGCCGCCCCAGAACGCAGCCGGCAGCGCGGCGAGGAGCGTGAGGTAGACGAGGCGCCTGTATCCAGAGGTGAACATCATTGATTTCCGTGCGACCGGGCCGGGCTTTGCCCGCCCCGGTCGAGCCCCATTCAAGGGATATGCGGCGTGTCCTCTTTCAGCGGGCGGGCGCTGTGGACGATCGGGATGCGCGGGAAGTTGTAGGCCGGCGGCGGCGAGGTCGTCGCCCACTCCAGCGTGTCGGCTTCCCACGGATCGTCGCCGGCGGGCTTGCCCTTACCCAAGATGATGCTGTTGAAGAAGTTTACGAGGAAGATCAGGACGCCGACGGCGATGAGGAAGGCACCGATCGTCGAGATCAGGTTGAGCGTGCCCCACTCCGGCGACTGCGGGTAGTGGAAGACACGCCGGGGCATGCCCTCGAGCCCGAGCTGATGCTGGGGGAAGAAGGTCAGGTTCATCGCGAGGAAGATAGTGAGGAAGTTGAGCTGGCCGAGCCGCTCGCTCATCATCCGGCCGGTCATCTTGGGGATCCAGTAATACATGGCCGCGAACACGGTCATGACGGCGCCACCGAAGAGAACGTAGTGGATGTGCGCGACGACGTAGTAGGTGTCCGACAGCTGCACGTCCTCGGGTACCGAGCCGAGGAAGACGCCCGAGATACCGCCGATGGTGAACGTGGCGATGAACCCGAGCGCGAACAGCATCGGTGTCTTGAAGCGCAACGAGCCGTGCCAGATCGTGCCCAGCCAGCTGAAGATCTTCACACCGGTCGGGACCGCGATGAGCATCGTCGCGATCATGAAGAAGACCTGGAGCGTCTGGTCCACGCCGGCGACGAACATGTGGTGGACGAACACCGAGAACGAGAGGAAGCCGATCGCGACGCTGGAGTACGCGATCATCTTGTAGCCGAAGATGGGCTTGCGCGAGAAGACCGGGAGCACCTCGCTGACGACGCCGAACCCGGGCAACACCATGATGTAGACCTCGGGGTGGCCGAAGAACCAGAAGAGGAACTGCCACAGCAGCGGGTCGGAACCCTCCGACGTCGCGAAGAAGCTGAGGCCCGCCATCCGGTCGAAGAGCAGCAGCACGCCGGCCACCGTCAGGAACGGGATCGCGAGCACGAGCAGGAACGACGTCACGAGCACGCTCCAGGTGAACAGCGTGATGCGCGAGAACGTCATGCCCGGGGCCCGCAGTGCGAAGATCGTCACGATCATGTTCAGCGCGCCGAAGATCGATGAGAAGCCGAGGACCGTGAGGCTCAGCAGCCAGAGGTCCTGGCCATGGCTCGGTGAGTACGGCAGCGTCGAGAGCGGCACGTACGAGGTCCAGCCGGATGCCGGCGGGCCGACGAGCAGCGCGGCGTACAGGATGATGCCGCCGGACAGCAGGAGCCAGAACGACAGCGCGTTCAGCTTGGGGAACGCCATGTCCCGCGCACCGATCTGCAGCGGGATGATGTAGTTCGCGAATCCGGTCCAGACCGGAACGACGAACAGGAAGATCATCGTCGTCCCGTGCATCGTGAAGGCGCCGTTGTACGCCTCGGCGCTGAGGATCTTCCCATCGGGCGTCGCGAGCTGCGCGCGGACCGCGAGAGCGAGCAGGCCACCGGTGACGAAGAAGAAGAAGGTGAGCCAGAGGTACATGATCCCGATCTTCTTGTGGTCCACGGTGGCGACCCACTCGAGGATGCCCGAATACCGCGGGCGCGCGACCGGGAAGGGAGCGTCTATCGCGGCCATCTGTGCGTCCATTCCATCGTGCGTTCCGATGGGTGTCAAATGACCGCATGATCGTCACCGACCTCGCGGGCGTTACCCGTGCACACGGCGACCGGACGATCTTCGCCAACCTCTCCTGGACGATCGACGGACACGCTCGGATCGGGCTCATTGGGCCGAACGGCAGCGGCAAGTCGACCCTGCTCCGCACGATCGCCGGCCTGGAGCTGCCCGAGGGCGGCCTGGTCACCCGGCCCCGCGACCTGCGCGTCGCGTACCTCGCGCAAGAGCAGGAGCCATCCGCGGTCTCCGTCATGGCCACGCTCCTCGGGGCGCGGCCCGACCTTGCGGCGATCGAGCGCGACCTCGCCGCCGTCGGGCAGCGCCTCGGTGACCCGGCGGTCAGCGGCGATATGGCAGCGCTGACCGAGGCGCTCGAACAGCAGGAGCGCCTGCTCCATGGCTTCGAGCAGGCCGGCGGCCCGCGCCTCGGCAACCGCGCGACCGGCCTGCTCCGCGAGCTCGGCATCCCCGAGGACCACTGGGAGCGTCCCCTCGCCGTCCTCTCTGGCGGCCAGCGCAAGCTGGTCGGTCTCGCGGCATGCCTCATCCGGGATCCCGACCTGCTCCTGCTCGACGAGCCCGACAACCACCTCGATCTCGCGCGCAAGGAGATCCTGGAGCGCCTCCTGGGCGAGTTCGCCGGCGCGATCGTCATCGTCTCGCACGACCGATATCTCCTCGACGACACGGTCGAGCACATCGCCGAGCTCGAGCCGGCGGCGCGCGGCGCGACGCTGACCCTGTTCGAGGGCAACTACTCCGCGTACGTGGTGCAGAAGGAGATCGCGCTGCGCCGGCAGCAGCAGGACTACACGTCGCAACAGAAGGAGATCGCGCGGCTCGAGGCAGCAGTGAAGCGGTTCGAGCTCTGGGCGCGATTGGTCGTGGACGAGCGGCATATCAAGCAGGCGCGGAACAAGCAGCGGCAGATCGACCGCATGGAGAAGGTCGAGCGACCGGTGCTCGAGCGCAGGCGGATGGCACTGTCGTTCCGACCGCGGATGCGCGGCGGCGCGATCGCGATCCGCCTCGAGGGCGCGGGCGTGAGCCTCGGCGGCCGGCCGATCCTGCGCGGCGCCGATCTCGTGATCCAGAACGGCGAGCGCATCGGCATTATCGGACCGAACGGCGCGGGGAAGACCGTGCTGCTCTCACTGCTGACGGGCGAGCGCGAGGCGGACCGCGGAACAGTGTGGGTCGGCCCCAGCATCGAGCGCGGCCGTTACGCGCAGCATCACGAGACGCTCGACCAGCGGCGCACGCCCGTCGAGACCCTCCGCGCGGTGCGGCCGATGACGGAGGGTGAGGCGGTGGCGAAGCTGCTCAAGTTCCTGATCCCCTACGCGTCCGCGCAGCTCCCGATCGCGAAGCTGTCGGGCGGCGAGAAGAGCCGGATGCAGCTCGCTTGTTTGATGTATTCGTCCGCGAACTGCCTGCTGCTCGACGAGCCGACGAACAATCTGGACATCGCGTCAGCGGAGGTGCTCGAGGAAGCGCTCGAGGAGTTCGGCGGGACGGCGATCATCGTCTCGCACGACCGGTACTTCCTCGACCGCGTGGCCGATCGCATCGTGGCGGTCGAGGATGGCGCGATCCGCGTATTCGAGGGCGGCTACAGCGCCTACGCGGAGCGCGCCGCGTAGACCTGGCTCGGTCGGATCGGTCCGAATACGAGCTCCTCGAACAGCCGGGCGAGGCCATCGACGTCGGGGGCGCTGCCGCGATCGTGGATCGCCAGCTCGCGCGTGAGCGTCGCCATCGCCCACGCGATGAGCGACGCGTCGAGGCGCGGGCCGGTGTCGGGGCTGCGCCGTTGAGCTTCCGCGACCGTCGCCGCGAGGTGCTTGATGGTCGACCCGCGCCAATGCGCATGGAATGCCGCTATGTCCGGCTCCTCGAGGACCGCCTCATACCACGCCCGCAGCACGCCGGCTGACAGCGGGTCGTCGGTGGTCAGGCGCAAGCGACTGACGAGCCGGTCGTGATCGAGGAGGTCGTCTGCGGTCAGGCTCGTCGTGAGGAGCACCGTCCGTTCGACACAGACCCGCTGCAGAAGCTCGCGCTTGTGCTCGAAGTGGTTGTAGAAGGTACCGATCCCGACCTTCGATCGGGCGCAGATCTCATTGACGTTGGCCCCGCGGTAGCCCCGCTCGGCGAAGACCGCCTCGGCGCCGTCCAGGAGCCGCGTGAGGCACTCGGCTGCGTCGCGACGCGGGGCCGGACGCCCAGTCCGGCCATGGTCGGAAGGTGAATCCGGATTCGGTATTACTTTCCCCACA
>JBBRQB010000078.1:0-5976 GCA_038227105.1 Candidatus Limnocylindria bacterium
AAGGTGAACCTGAACGCTGCGACCGCGTCCGAGCTCGACGGACTCCCGGGCATCGGTCCCGCGACCGCCGCCGCGATCGTGCGCGCGCGCACGGCGAAGCCGTTCACCACTGTCGACGAGCTGCAGACGCGCGGCCTCGTCTCGCCGCGCGCGTTCGCCGAGCTTCGCGACCTCGTCAGCGTCCGGTGAGCTCCGTTGCGAGCCTGCCGCTGCTGCCCGCAGCGGTCGCCGCTGTCTGCATCGCGCTCGTCGCGAGCGTCTCGCCGATCGCGGCGCTCGGCGCCGCGGCGGCCTTCGCGCTGTGTTCCGGCACGCTCGCGGCGCTCAGTGTCGAGCGGATGCGCCGCCTCGCCTGGATCGCGGCAGCGCTGACGAGCGCCGCCGTCGCGGTACGGCTGTCGACGGCGCCGGTGGCCGCACCCGATCTCTCCGCCTTCGCGGAGCTGCGGTCGGCGCTCGGCGAGCCGCTCCGGCGACTGGTGCCCGAGCCCGAGAGCGGCATCCTGCTCGGCATCGCGCTTGGGGACCGGGCGAGCATCAGCGCCGATCTCGCGTACGCGTTCTCGCGCAGCGGTACGAGTCACCTGCTTGCGATCTCCGGCTTCAACATGACGCTCGTCGCGACCGCCGTCGGGACCGCGCTGCGCGGTCGTGCCGGACCGCGGGTGCGCGCCGCCGCGACGGTCGGCTCGGTCGTTCTCTACAGCCTGCTAGTCGGGCTCGGCGGAAGCGTCGTGCGGAGCGCGATCATGGCCGCGACCACCGCGCTCGGGCTGGCGCTCGGCCGGCGTGCCGCGGCCGCCAACGGGCTCGCCGCGGCGGTCGCCGCGATGCTCGTCATGGATCCCGCGACGCTCGGCGACCCGGGCTTTCTCCTTAGCGCTGCCGCGACCGCGGGCCTGCTCGCGTTCCAGGAGCCGATCGCGACGCGGCTGCGGGGGCTCCCGTCGCTCGTCGGCGACGGGCTCGCGACGACGCTCGCGGCGACGCTCCCGACCCTTCCGATCATCGCCGGGATCTTCGGTCGCATCTCGCTCGTGTCGCCCGTCGCGAACATTCTCGCGGTGCCGCTGTTCCCGTTCCTCATGATCGCGAGCGTCGCCACGGTCGCGGTCGGCACGCTGTCGCCGGACGCGGCGCGGCCGCTGGCGATGGCCGCGTATGCACTGGCGCTCGTGCTTCGGGTCATCGTGGAGACGACCGCTGCCGTCCCGCTCGCCGCGATCGACGTGCCGCGAGGACCGTTGAGCGCCGCCGCGCTCTTCATTGCCTGCGTCGCGGCGATCCTCGTCGTGCGCCGCGTGCGTGTGCGCGCGCCGGCCGTGCGATGGCCGCGGCTGCCGCATGCGCCACGACCGTCTACACGTGCCATCGCCGTCAGCGTGGCCGCGGTCCTCGTGGCCGGCGGGATCGTGTCGGCCGTCGCGACGGGCGCGCCGGCGTTCCGCGTCCGCGCCCTCGACATCGGACAGGGGGACGCGTTCCTCATCGAGGTGGCCGGCAAGATCGCGCTCGTCGACGGTGGACCCGACCCGAACCGGCTGCTCACCGAGCTCGGCGCGAGCCTGCCGGCGTGGCAGCGCCACATCGACGTCGTCGCGCTGACGCACGCGCACGTCGATCACGGTGCGGGCCTCATAGCTGTGCTCGACCGCTACGACGTCGGCCTCGCGGTCGCGCCGCGCGGCCTCAACGCCGGCCCCCTCGCGGACGCCTGGGCGGCGCGAATCGCGGCTCACGGGATCGCCCGCGCCGACGTGAGCGCGGGCGCCGTCGTGCGGCTCGGCGCGGCGCGCATCCGCGTCCTCGCGCCGAACGCCGATCCGCTGGTCGACGTCCCGTCGCTCGTTCTGCGATTCGAGATCGGCGGCATGTCCGTGCTGTTCAGCGGCGACGCGACCGAAGCGGCACAGGCCGACCTGCTCCTCGCACCGGAGGCGCTGCGCTCCCGGGTCTACGTGCCGCCGCACCACGGCGCGGCCACGCCGTACGCGAAGGCACTTGCTGCCGCGGTGCGGCCTGAGGTCGCCCTCATCTCCGCGGGTCTCGACAACCGCTACGGACATCCGACCCCCGAGACGCTCGCCGCGCTCGCGGGCATCCCGACGTATCGCACCGATCGCGACGGCACGGTCGAGGTCAGCGCGGACGGCGCGAAGCTATCCGTGCGCGCGCATGCGAACGCCCTCCCGCCGCCGCGGGTCCAGGGCGTCCCCAAGCTCGGTGGCCCGAAGGGTGCGGCCCGCTAGGCTCGATCGGTGGTCCCCCCCAAGCCGGCGCGCAGCCTGTACCTGATCCACGGCGAGGATCCGTATCGCGCGCGCCTGCGGGCCGCCGAGCTCGTCGCCGCGCTCTCGACCCACGACACGCGCCCGTCCGATCTGCGCGCGCAGCGCACGACGGACCTCGGCGACCGGCTCGGCGTGACCCGTCACGACGCCCGCAGCACGGAAGCGGTCGTGATCGAAATGAGCGGACGGTCGCAGGGTCTCTTCGACGCGATCGACGAGCTCCGCATCGTCGTCGTCGAGCATGCCGAGGCATTGAGGGACACCGGCGTCGTCACGCGCTTTCCGGCGGAGGCCGGCCTTGTGCTGGTGAGCGAGACGAAGATCGCGGCGCGCGCGCGCCGGCCGGCGAAGGCGAAGGCCGCGGCCGACGCGCCGCTGGCGGACCTTGCCACGGTGGTCGAGGAGGCCGGCGGGATCATCGAGCACGTCGCCAGGCTCGGCCCGGGCGAGATCGGCGGCTGGATCGCGGCGCGCGCCACGCTCCTCGGGGTCGAGCTCGCGCCCGATGCGATCACCGAGCTCGCGGGCGCGGTCGGCGGCGACAGCGAACGTGTCGATCAGGAGCTCGCGAAGCTCGGCGCCTTCGCGGCCGGCGCGAAGGTCACCGGGGTCGACGTCCGCGCGCTCGTGAGCGGCGCCATCGAGACCGACGTGTTCCAGCTCACCCAGGCTGTCGTCCGTCACGACACGAAGACCGCGATCGGGCGGCTCGAGACGCTCCTCGCCGAGGGTCAGGCGCCGCAGCAGATCCTCGCCCTCCTGCTCTGGCAGTTCCGCGTGCTGCTGTTCGCGTCAGCGATGAAGAGCAACGCCCAGGCCGAGCAGATGGCCAAGGCCATCCGCAGCTCCGCGTACGCGATCGGGAAGTGGCAGGCATTCGCCCGCGGCGTCGCGCGCGCCGACATCATCCGCGCCTACGAGGTGCTCTACGCGACGGACCTCGCGATCAAGACCGGCCGCACCGAGCCCGAGCACGCGATGATGCTGTGCGTGCTGGACCTGTGCGGTATCCACGCGGCCGATCCACGCCAGCTCGTGGTCGGAGAGCCGCCGCGCCGCTAGGCGGCTAGCGCTTCGCCACTGCCTCCGCCGGCTTCGCTTCCTGGCTCTTGAGGTAGTCCTCTTTGAACCGCTTGAGCCCGGCATCGGTGAGCGGGTGCTTGAACATCGCGGCCAGGACAGTGAACGGCATCGTGCCGATGTCCGCGCCCGCGAGCGCCGACTGGCTGACGTGGAACGGTCCACGCAGGCTCGCAGCGAGCACCTTGGTCTTGATGTCCTGCTGGCGGTAGGCGGCGACGATGTCACGGACGAGCTGCATGCCGTCCTCGTTGATGTCATCCACCCGTCCCACGAACGGGCTGATGATGTACGCGCCGATCGCCGCGGCGAGCAGCGCCTGGTTCACGCTGAAGCACAGCGTCACGTTGATCCGCGTGCCCTCTCCGGCGAGGATCTTCCCGGCCGCGAGGCCGTCGGGCGTGAGGGGCACCTTCACGATCACGTTCTTGTGCCACGCCGCGAGCCGGCGGCCCTCGACCAGGATGTCGTCCTTCTTCTCACTGACGACCTCGGCCGAGACGTTGCCGATGATCCCGCAGATCTTCTTGACCTGGGTCTCGTGGTCCTGGCCAGCCTTCGCGATGAGCGTCGGGTTGGTGGTCACGCCATCGATCACGCCCCAGTCGACGCCCTGCTTGACCTCGTCGTACTCGGCCGTGTCCAAAAAGAGCTTCATACCGTCGTCTCCAATAGCTGCGTGACCCGCGACTCCGCGCGCCCCTGGGCACGAGCGTATTCGAGCGACGCCTGGATGAACGTCACGAACAGCGGGTGCGGACGGTTCGGACGCGAACGGAATTCCGGGTGGTACTGGGTGCCGAGGTAGAACGGGTGACCCTCGAGCTCGCAGATCTCGACGAGGCGTCCGTCGGGCGAGAGCCCGCTGAAGCGCATCCCGTGGTTCGAGAGCAGCTCGCGGTACGTGTTGTTGAACTCCCACCGGTGGCGATGCCGCTCGAGCACGATCGGCTGCTTGTACGAGCGATGCGCGAGCGAGCCCTCGGTGAGCACGCACGGGTACGAGCCCAGGCGCATGGTGCCGCCCTTCTCGTTCACGTCTCGTTGCTCGGGGAGCAGGTCGATGACCGGATGCGGCGTGAACGCGTCGAACTCGGTCGAGTTCGCGTCATCGGTGCCCAGCGCCGTGCGCGCGAGCTCGATGACCATGCACTGCATGCCCATGCACAGGCCGAGCGTCGGGATCAAGCGCTCGCGCCCGTAGCGGGCCGCCTTGACCTTGCCCTCGATGCCGCGATACCCGAACCCGCCCGGGATCACGATGCCGTCGAGGCCGGCGAGCGGCTCCGCGTCGCCGCCGTGCTCGAGCTTCTCGCTGTCGATCCAGCGGATCTTCACGTCGCAGCCCGCCGCCCAGCTCGCGTGCCGCACGGATTCGGCGACCGAGAGGTACGCGTCACGGAGCTCGATGTACTTGCCGACGAGCCCGATCTCGAGCGGGATCTTCGCGTTCTTGATGCTGTCGACGAGTGCGCGCCATTCGGTCAGGTCGGGTGCCGTCGCGCGCTCGGTGAGTCCGAGCTCATCGACGACGATCTTGCCCACGCCCGACTCTTCGAGCATCAGCGGCACCGCGTAGATCGACCACGCGTCCGGCTCGGACACGACGTTGTCCACCTTCACGTCGCAGAAGAGCGCGATCTTCTCGCGCAGCTCGTCGTCGATCGGCACGTCCGCGCGGGCGATGATCACGTCTGGCTGGATACCGATGGAGCGCAGCTCCTTCACCGAGTGCTGCGTCGGCTTCGTCTTGAGCTCGCCGCCCACGACGCGCGGCAGCAGGGTGAGGTGGAGATACAGCACGTTCTGGCGTCCGACGTCGTTGCGGAACTGGCGGATCGCCTCGAGGTAGGGGAGCGACTCGATGTCACCGACCGTGCCGCCGACCTCGACGACGATGACCTCGGCCTGGGCTTCGCGCGCGACGCGATGGATGCGCGATTTGATCTCGTTGGTGACGTGCGGGATGACCTGGACCGTCGCGCCGAGGTAATCGCCGCGGCGCTCCTTGGCGATGACGGCGTTGTAGATCTGGCCGGTCGTCAGGTTGGACGCGCGCGTGACGTTGCGGTCGATGAAGCGCTCGTAGTGGCCGAGGTCGAGGTCGCTTTCGGCGCCGTCTTCGGTGACGAAGACCTCGCCGTGTTGATACGGCGACATGGTCCCGGGATCGACATTCAGATAGGGGTCCATCTTCAGCGACGCCACGGAAAGACCGCGGGCTGAGAGGATGCGGCCGAGGGAGGCGGCGGTGATCCCTTTACCCAGCGAGGAGGTGACCCCTCCGGTCACGAACACGAACTTCGGCACGGGCGCTGACCTCCGGGGTTTTTCCAAGTGTACTCCGGTCAGTCGAAGCGAAAAGGTAGCGAATGCAGGACAACGAGGCGCGGGCGATCGAAGCCGCCGGTCGGCGGGTACTCGGGGACCTCCACCGGCTCCTCGATGCGGCAATCGTCGATCCGGCCATCGATGCGCAACGCACGGAATCGTGCATCGACGAGCACGCCGCGCTCGATGCTCTCGTGGTCGACGATCGCGACGAGCTTCGGCTTGAGCCACACCATCCCGGGTCGCAGGGGGAACGGGCCAAGGAACGGCGAAC
>JBBRQB010000079.1:0-5943 GCA_038227105.1 Candidatus Limnocylindria bacterium
GCTCAAGTACGGCCCCGACCTGCAGGCATATCCCGCGGGCTCGTTGCCCGCCGACGTGTTCCCGGTCGCCGGCCTGCAGCTCGACACCCTGCGTACCGTGATCATCGCGCTCGCGGTCGCGCTCATGGCGGCGCTCACGTTTCTCGTCCGCCGGACGCGGCTCGGCCGCGAGCTGCGTGCGCTCGCGGAAAACCCGCGCGCCGCGCGGCTCCTGGGCATCGACGTGGATCGCGCGATCGCCGCGACGTTCTTCCTGTCCGCGGGCCTCGGCGGTGTCGCGGGTGTGCTCTATGGCTTCGCGACGAACTCGCCGTTCTCGCAGATGGGGCTCAGCTTCGAGCTGAAGGCCTTCGCGGTGATGGTCGTCGGCGGGATGGGCAGCATCCCCGGCGCGGTCCTTGGCGCGTACCTGCTCAGCTTCGGCGAGGTGGCGAGCCTCACGTTCCTGCCGAGCGAGCTGCGCGACGCCTTTGCGTTCGGCCTGCTGTTCGTCGTGCTCGTCGTCCGGCCCAGCGGCATCCTCGGTCAGCGCGCGGTGGACCGGGTCTGATGGACGACCTGCAGGCGTTCTTCGACGCGTACCAGACGACGATCGGATTCATCGGGGTCAACGCGATCCTCGCGCTCTCGGTCTGGGTGACGCTCTATACGGGGCAGCTCACGCTCGGGAACGCTGCATTCATGGGCATCGCCGCATACACCTCGGCGCTGCTCACGCTGAAGGCGCAGCTCCCGTTCCCCCTCGCGCTCCTGTGTGGAGCGCTCCTCGCCGGAGCGGTCTCGCTACCGCTCGGCGCGACGGTGTTCCGCCTCCGCGGCGTGTACCTGGCGATCGCGACGTTGGCGTTCGGCGAGGTCGTGCGCGTCGTGATCCTCGCGACACCGATCACCGGCAAGGGGCAGGGCCTCGTCGGGATCCCACCGAAGACAGAGCTCTGGCACATCTTCGCCTCCCTGCTCGTCATCGCGTACGTCTGCGCGCGACTGCGGATCTCGTCCGTCGGCCGCGCCTGGGCGGCGATCCGTGAGGATGAGGTGGCCGCGGCCAGCCAGGGGATCCCGGTGCACCGGTACAAGCTCGCGGCGTTCGTGATCGGCGCGCTCATCGCGGGCTGGGCCGGTGGCATCGCGGCGCACTTCAACTTCGCGATCCAGCCGGACGAGTACGGGTTCGCGCGCGCGGTCCAGATCCTCGTGTTCGCGATCGTGGGCGGCGTCCCGAACGTGCTCGGCCCGATCCTCGGCGCGGTGCTCCTCACCGCGTTGCCGGCCGCGCTGCAGCCCTTGCAGGAATTCCGCGACATCCTTCAGGGCGCGATCCTCGTGCTGGTCATCGTCTATCTGCCCCGGGGCCTCGCGACCCTGTTGGATCTCCGCCGCGCGGCGCGGCTGCGGAGCGTGGGAGCCCAGGATGTTGCTTGAGACCGCGGGCCTGACCAAGCGCTTCGGCGGCGTCGTGGCGGTGAATGGCGTGGACCTCGCCGTGCCGGAGGGGCAGGTCTTCGGCCTCATCGGACCGAACGGCGCGGGCAAGACGACGCTCATCAATCTCATCTCGGGTCACTTCCGTGCGGACGGCGGCGCGATCCGGTTCGCGGACGCGGACGTGACCCGACTGCCGCCGCACCGGCTCGCGAAGCGCGGCATCGCCCGGACCTTCCAGGCGATCCGGCTGTTCAAGGGACTGACGGTGCTCGAGAACGTGCTCGTCGGCCGCTATGTGCGCAGCCGTCCCGATGTCCTCGCGAGCCTCGTGCCGTTCCGCGACGGCAGCGCCGCTGAACGCGACACGGCGCGCGCGCTCCTGCAGCGTTTCGGCCTGGCGGGCCGAGAGCGGGCGCTGGCCGGTGAGCTCTCGTACGGCGACCAGCGGCGCCTCGAGATCGCACGGGCCCTCGCCGCCGAGCCGCGGCTCCTCATCCTCGACGAGCCCGCGGCCGGGATGAACCCGACAGAGTCGGCGGCATTGCGCGTCACGCTGCGCGAGCTCGCGGCCGAGGGCCTGACGATCATCCTCATCGAGCACGACGTCCGTCTCGTGATGGGTGCGTCCGAGCGGGTCGCGGTCCTCAATTTCGGGCGCAAGATCGCGGAAGGCACGCCCGCGGAGATCCAGGCGGACCCCGCAGTACGTGAGGCGTACCTCGGGACGGCCGACGATGCCTGAGCCGATGCTTGACGTCCGCGACCTCGTGGTGCGCTACGGCGCGATCGAGGCGGTGCACGGCGTTGGCTTCGAGGTCCGTGAGGGCGAGGTCGTCGCGCTCATCGGCGCGAATGGGGCGGGGAAGAGCAGCATCCTCAACGCGATCTCCGGACTGGTGCGGCCCGCGAAGGGCTCGATCCGGTTGGCCGGCCGCGAGCTCGCCGGTGTCGCGCCGCACGCGGTCTTCGCTGCGGGGCTCGTGCAGGTCCCCGAGGGCCGCGAGATCCTCGCGCGGATGTCCGTGCATGAGAACTTGCTGCTCTCGGGCGCATCCGACGTCACTGCGATGTACGAGCGGTTCCCGATCCTCGCCGAGCGCCGCGCGCTGCCGGCAGGCAACCTCTCGGGCGGGGAGCAGCAGCTGCTGGCCATCGCCCGCGCACTCCTCGCGAAGCCGCGGGTGCTCCTCCTCGACGAACCGTCGTTGGGACTCGCGCCAAAAATGGTCGCGACGGTGTTCGGGGTGCTCGCCGAGCTCAAGGCGAGCGGCACGACGATGCTGCTGGTCGAGCAGAACGCACTGCGCGCGCTGCGTCTCGCGGACCGCGCATATGTCCTGGATCTCGGCCGGATCGGCCTGACCGGGACCGGCGAGGCGCTGTTACAAGACCCGGGTGTCGCGCGTGCCTATCTGGGGGCGTGACCCGGAGCACACCAGCGTCGCAATCGGGTCGCAACGGTGGGCTTTGGACCAGTACTTCCGTACGCTCTAGTCCTCGTGGAGAAGGCACGCGTCGGTTCGCGCCGACGACTAGGCATCATTGCCGCGATCGTCGCGGTGTTCCTGGTCGTCCCGGCGTTCCTGCTGCTGAACGGGACCAGATCCGCCGGATCGTCCACCACCGTGAGCATTCTCGATGGCACCGCGCAGATCGCGCACGGAGCCGCTGGATTCGCTCCTGCCACGGATGGCGAGCTGGTCGCGATCGGCGACCAGATCAAGACGGGAAGTCAAAGCCACGCCGTCGTCACCTTCTTCGAAGGCTCGACGATCGAGCTCGAGCCCGACACGACGATCACCATCGAGGACGCTTCAAGCAACGGGCCGTCGATATCGATCCGGATCAGTCAGGCGATCGGCCGGACCTGGGCAAGCGTCCACAAGCTCGTCGACCGCAATAGCCGTTTCGATGTGAAGACGCCGTCATCCACGGCCGTCGTTCGCGGGACCGGGTTCATTACCGAAGTACGGCCCGACGGGTCGAGCGCCGTGCAGACGACCGACGGCGTCGTGCAGGTCGCGGCGCAGGGCCAGACCGTCGACGTCGGTGCCGGCCAGGCAACCACCGTCGCGCAGAACGCTGCGCCAGTGCAACCATTTCTGGCACCATCCCCGCCGAACAAGCTGCGATTCGGCGTGCATTCCCCGGCCTACGTCGCGGTCGTCGATCCGGTGGGCCGTGCGTGTGGGCTGGTCCTGCCGGGGCCAACGCTGGTCCGCCAGATCCCCGGCTGCGTCGTGACCGAGGCCGGCGTCGAGCCCCAGCTCATCGACGTACCGAATGCCCCGGGCGGCACGTACGCGATGGTCGTGTTCCCGAAGGGGTCGGGCGGCCCGTATCAGCTGACCGCCTCCGCGGTGGCCGGATCCGACCTGAGCTTCAACTTCACCCAGGGCGGCACCATCGGAGCTGGCGAGAAGCAAGGCAGCGCGATCGACGTTGACGCCGCGCCTGACGGAACGCTCCGTGCGTCCGGGCTCTCCGGTATCACCATCATCGAGAAGTCGAAGCTCAACGTCGTGTTGGTCTCGGGCGCACCCACGCCTTCGCCCACCGCGACGGCGCTCACCTCTGTGCCGACGCCCGATCCGGCATTCTTCTCGCCGCTGCCATCCGTCGGCTTCAGCCCCGGGCCGAACATCACTCCGCCTCCGTCAGCAGCACCGAGCCCGTCGCCGTCGCCGTCGCCGTCGCCGTCGGCATCGCCGAGCCCAAGCCCCGCGCCGTCTCCGTCACCGAGCCCCACGGCGTCCCCCTCGCCGAGCCCGGCCCCCACGCCCACGCCGACGCTCCCGCCGCCGCCATTCTTTGCGCCGTCCCCGCCGGTCAGCACCCCGTCTGCGCTCCCGTCGGCCAGCGTGAGTCCGGTCCCCACGCCCGTCGTCACACCTCCGCCATTTGTACCGACGGTGCCGCCGATCGTGACGCCGCCACCCTCCGCGACGCCGACGCCGACGCCATCCCCCACGACCACACCGACTCCCACGCCCAGCCCGGCACCGACTCCGACGCCCAGCCCGGCACCGACTCCGACGCCCAGCCCGGCACCGACTCCGACGCCCAGCCCGGCACCGACTCCGACGCCCAGCCCGGCACCGACCCCGTTACTAAGCCCGACGCCGACGCCCAGCTTCAGCGCATCGCCGACCCCGACAGCCAGTCCGTCTGCGACGCCTGCGCCGTCCATCTTGCCGTCGCCGAGCCCGACGCCGACCCCCGCGTTGCAGATCCTCCTCTCGATGGCGCCAGACAGCGTCATGGGAGCTAACGGGACGGCGACCCGCGACGTCGTCGCCACCCTCCGGAACGGCGCTGGCGCGCTCGCGACGTCGCCGACGAGCATCACCGTTGCCCTGACGTCGTCAAATATGGCCTGCTGCCAGTTGAGCGTCCCGACGCTGACGATTCCGGCTGGCCTCTCGAGCTCGATCGGTTCGTCCGGCAAGGTACGGGCAACGACAACGTCGGGGACAGCGACGATCAGCGGTGTCGCGTCCGATGGCGCGCCGGTCACATCTACCACGGTGACCGTTCAGAGCCTTGGCGCGATCGTGCTCCCGGCACAGGTGCTCGTCGGCCCGGGTGGCACCGTGAGCTTCGATGTCGTGCTGACGAACCCCGCACCGGTGGGCGGCGCCACGGTCAGCCTGACGGCCCTCGATCCAACGAAAGCGACGGTGACGGCGAGCGTGACGGTCGCGGCCGGCGCCAGTTCCGTCCTAGCCACGATGACCGGGGTCTCGGTCGGGAACACGACACTGGCCGCCAGTTCGACCAACTACGCGTCGACGACGACGGTCGTCACCGTCAAGACCGTAACGATCGCATTCTCGCCAGCGACCGTGTCGACGCCCCAAGGCTGGTCGACGGTGACTTGGAGCGTCGTGTTGTCGGACGCGGCGCCGCAAGGCGGGCTCGTCATCGCATTGAACGTGACCGATGCGACAAAGGCGTCGGTGTCCCCCGCCAGTGTCACCGTGGCCGCAGGCCAGTTGAATTCGTCCACCTTCACGGTCAGCGGTCTGCTTCAGGGCTCGACAACGATCGTGGCAAGTGGACCAGGCGTGACGTCGGGCACCGGCACTATCAACATCGGCTCGGTTCCGACGATCACTGCCTACTACGGCGGAAGCTCCATCGGCGCGGGCATGCACCGCGACGGCTTCAGCTTCTCGCTGTCCAACCCGGCACCGACTGGTGGCGTCATCTTCACGCTGACCAGTGGCAACGCATCGATTCTTACTGTGCCAGCGACGGTGACGGTCGCGGCCGGATCCAGCTCGGGCTCCTACCGCATCACCGGCCTCAGCGTTGGCAGCACCACCGTCACGGTGAGCGCCACTGGCTGGGCAAGCTCTGTGGTGACGATGAATATCACCGCACCGACACTGAACTACATCTCCGGTGTGCCTGCCACGCAGACGACGCTGAATGCGGCGTACAACGCGAACCTGCGCTTCACCACGCCCGGCTGCGGCGAGTGTGACTACTTCAACGCCGACACGACCTTCAACC
>JBBRQB010000080.1:0-5808 GCA_038227105.1 Candidatus Limnocylindria bacterium
CGATCTTCATCGCCGGCTCCGTTGAAGCGAGCAGGAGACGTTCGCCGATCGGATCGAGGAGGCGCGCTATCCGGCGATCTTCATCGCCGGCTCCGTTGAAGCGAGAAGCAGCGCCAGATCCGCGAGCTGAGCGCCGAGCTCAGGAGGATCGCATGAGCGCCACCCGAGCGCTCATCGAGAAGAGTTGGGCGGCAACGAAACGCGACGCCGCTCGCAACGGGTACGCGATGGAGGTGCCGGCGAGCAAGGCGGGCGAGTACCTCGAGGCTGCCGGCGGTGATGCCGAATGCGCGCTCGCGCTGCTTCCCGAGGCCGAGGAAGACGACCCGATCGTTCGGCGAGACATCGAGATCGTGATCGCGGAGGAGCGCGCCGAGCGCGGGCCGCGGCTGAAGACCGGAACCTGAAGGAGACATCCATGAAGATGACCAAGATTCGCATTCGTAACTTTCGCGGCCTCGAAGCACTCGACGTCGACGTTCCCCGTGCCGGTGTCATCGCCCGTGGCGGCAATGCGCGCGGGAAATCGAGCTTTCTCAAGGCAGTACGCGCCGTGCTCGAGTCGCGCGACATCTCTTCCGACGCGATCCGCCATGGTGCCAGCAAGGCGGAGCTTTTCATCGACCTCGACGACGTTTCGGTGAAGCGCGCCATCACTTCGAAGACCTCGACCCTCACTGTCGAGAAGGGCGGCCTCCGCGCACCGAAGCCGACGACCTACCTGAAGGAGCTCATCGGGGCGGCGAGCCTCGACCCGCTCGACATCTACCTCGCGAAGCCGAAGGACCGCCGCGGCATCATCCTCGCGGCGCTGCCCTGCTCCGTCACGCGTGAGCAGATCCGGAAGTACGCGCCGGACCTTGACGAGGCATTCGACGTATCCGGTCACGGCCTCGAGGTCGTCGAGCGCGCGCGCCAGTTCTATTACGAGGAGCGGACTGCGGTGAACAAGGAGGTCGGCGACGCGGTGCGCGCGGCCGAGCGACTTGCGATCGAGGCGACGGCGGCGGCCGCGCAGGTGACGCCCGGACCGATCCTCCCGATCGAGTCGGCGCGCGCCGAATTCGCGGCAGCCGAGCGCGCGCTCGCCGATCTGGAAACCCGAGCGCGAGAGGCGTCCGCGGCCACCGACCGGACCGCGGCGCAGCGTGATCGGGTGACCCATCTCCGCGCGAGCGCCGACGAGATCTCCAAGAACGTCGAGTCGCCGAAGGACGTCGCCGCGATCGAGGAGGAGCGCGCCGGATACGCAGCGAAGGTCGTGGATCTGGAGAGCCAGATCGAGGCGGCGCGCCTTCTCGTGAAGGGAGCGGACGACCGGCTCGCTCGGGCGTCGGCGGACAACCGGGAGAACGCGGCGCGCGCGGAGCGTGTGTCCGACCTCCGGTCGCAGGCCGACGCGCTCGCGTCCGCGCTCGCCGCGGCGACGACCGAAGCTCCGTCGGCGGAGACGCTCGCGGCCGCGTCCAAGGCGTTGGAGACGGCGCGCGCCACGACCGATCGTGCGACCCTTCAGGCGACCGCTCTCGCCGCGGTCAGCCGCGCGGAGGAGGCGAAGAAGATCGCCGCCGCGAGCGAGGTCGAGGCCGCCGAGCTCGACGCCACCGTGAAGCGCCTCTCGAAGGATGCGCCCTCGGAGCTGCTCGCCGCGTCGGACGCGATCCCGGGGCTCACGCTCGAGGGCGACGAGGTCCTCCTCGACGGTACCGCCCTGGATTCGCTCTCGGGAGCGGAGCAGCTGAAGTTCGCCGTGGAGATCGCGCGGCGCGCGAACGTGAAGACGAAAATACTCGTGGTAGACGGCCTCGAGCGCCTCGACAGCGAGCAGCTGGAGATCTTCGTGGCCCACGCGACGCGCGGTGACTGGCAGCTGCTCGGATCGCTCGTGACCGGCGGCGAGCTCGTCGTCGCCGCGATCGAGCCCGACGTGGATGCCGCGGAGTGACGGACGAACAGAAGGAGATGCGACCATGGCGAATGCAGTGACGAAACACGACCAGGGACAGGCCGCCGCGAACGACGGCGCGATGGTGCTCGGCAGCGACAAGTACCGCGGCGCGCTCGAGCCGGCGACGACGGGTGAGGCGTTCTCCGTCGCGGAGATGATGGCGAGCATCGGCTACTGCGGTGTGACGAGCCCGGCGGAAGCGCTCGGCCGCATCATGACCGGGCGCGGGCTCGGGCTCTCGGCTATGCAGTCCCTCCGCGGGGTCTATACGGTGCACGGCCGGCCGGGCATCGACGCCGCGCTGATGCACGCGCTCTGCCTTGCGTCGCCGCTCTGCGAGAAGTTCAGCTTCGTCGCCGAGGAGAGCGACGACACGAAGGCGACCTTCATCGCGAAGCGGCGCGGTGACGACGCGGTCAAGCACACGTTCACCATCGAGGACGCCGAGCGGATGGGGGTCCTCGATCGCGGCTCGGACGACAAGGCGAAGAAGGACAACAACTGGAACAAGGTCCGCAAGGCCATGCTCCGCGCTCGTGCGAAGTCAGAGCTCGCTCGCCTGGTCTTCCCCGACCTGATCTTCGGCATGTACTCGAAGGAGGAGCTCGAGGAGATCGAGCCGCCGCGCGCGCCACACGATCCGACCGAGTTGGCCGGCGAGATCCTCTCGCAGGAAGAGGCGGCGGCGGACGCCGCGGCCGGGCGCGTCACCGTCGTTCAGGCGGCCAAGCGCGACTACGCGGGCGAGTCGGAGGCGCTGATCGCGAAGGCACGCGCGGCGAAGACCCGTCCGGAGCTCGCGGCGGTCCGGCAGGCGATCGAGGCGTGGGACGGTGTTCCTCCTCACCGTGATCGCGTTGTCGAGGCCTACAACGAGGCGAAGAAGGCCTCTCGCGCGCCTGCCGCGACGCCCGCGCCTGAGCCGATGCCCGACGGCAACCTCTTCGCCGGCAAGGATTCCGAGCAGCCGTGAGCACCGCGTCCGGCCTCGAACGCGAGATCGAGTGCCCGGCGTCCGCCGTCCTCTCCCCGACCGTTCAGGAGTCGGGGGAGTACGCGGAGCGCGGGAACGCGATCCACGTCTTCTGCCGCTCCGTCCTCGCGGGCACGCCGCGGTCGCTCGCGCTCGCCCAGGTGCCGGACGGGCAATGGCGGGAGACCTGCGAGCACATCGACTTCGCCGTCCTCTGCGCCGGCGTCTTCGACGTGCGGGCGGAGGTCGCCTACCGCCTCAACACCGACACGGAAGAAGCGCGCGAGCTCGGCATCAACCTGGGCCGCCGCTACCCGCCGCGCGCTGCGAACGAGGTCGACGGGACGAACGACTTCGAGGGCCGGGACTTCGTCGGTCGCCGCGTCGTCGTCGACATCAAGACGGGCTTCAACCTCGTCACCCGCTGCCAGGACAACCCGCAGATGAAGTTCCACGCGGGCGTCCAGATGCTCATCCACGAGACCGACGCGGTCGAAGCGAAGATCGCGTACATCGGCGTCGCCGGCGAGATCCGGTGGGACGTCCACGTCTTCACTCGCCTCGAGCTCGATCTCTACGGCGACCAGCTAGTCGCGCGCCGCGAGCGCATCGCGCGGGCGAACGAAACCATTCTCTCGGGCGGCCGGCTCGAGGTAAACGCGGGCTCGTGGTGCCAGTATTGCCCGGCGAAGATTTCCTGCCCGAAGTTCACCGCGCTCGCGCACGCGATGCTCGGCGATCTCCGCGACGCCGCGCAGAAGTGGGGCACGCTCACGCCCGATCAGCGCGCGGTCGCGTACCTCCACGCGTCCGAGGCGAAGGTCGTCGCCGAGTCGATCCTCGAGTCGATGAAGGGCCTCGCCCGCACGGAGCCGATCGCGCTTCCGAACGGCAAGATCCTTCGCGAGACGAACGCCGGCGTCCGCGTGGTGAACGCTCCGAAGGCGGATCGCCGCCGGAGGACCGCGTGACCACCGCGTCGCCCCCGACGAACCTCCAGCGACTGGAGACGATCGAGAAGCGCTGCGAGGAGCAGGCTCAGCGCATTGCCGAGCTCGAGCGGATCGTGCGGGCGATCGGCGCGGTCTTCGGCGGATCGGCTGCGGCGGCGTCCTCGGGCGTGGCCACCGACCGCGAGCTCGACTGCCAGTACGGCGACGCCCAGGTGAAGATCATCCCGCGCGACTGGACCGCGGGCGGCGTCGTGAAGGGGCAGAAGATGTCTCTGTGCCCGCCCGACTTCCTCGACGTCTTCGCGGAGACGATGGATTTCTTCGCGGAGCGCAATGACGCGAACGGCGAGAAGGACGCGAAGGGTCGGCCGAAGAGCCACTGGGACCGCCAGAACGCAAAGCTCGCCCGCGGATGGGCCCGTCGTATCCGCGGCGGATGGCAGCCTCCGGCGCAGCCGAAGGGCTTCGGTCACCAGAGCGCCGAGCCGGGCGCGAACCCGTTCGCGGGCGCGCCGGTCGACTGGCGCAGCTCGCGGGTGATAACGCCCCCGAAGGCCGCCCCACCGCCTCCGCCGTCGGCACCGAGCGCTGAGGATGACGACACCTCTTTCGACTTCGGCGCGAACGTCGTGCCCAATCCGGCCGCTGCCGCGGTCCTCCTCGATGACGACGAAGACGATTTGCCGCTCGGTGAGTCTGCGCCCGCGTCGGCCGATCCTGGCGGCGATGACGGTTTCGATTTTGGATTCAACAAGGGCCCTGCGAAGGCCGATGACGACGTGGGGTTCTAATGCGAATTCTCATTCTTGATACGGAGACAAGCGGACTCGATCCGGAGACAGGGCACCTCCTCGAGGTCGCGACCGCGGTGTACAGCGCCGACCACCTGTCAGTGACGCGCGTGCGGTCCTGGCTCGTCCAGGCGCCGAGCAACGAGGCCGAGGCGATCAACGGCATCCCCGCCGCGCTCGTGGCCGACAGCGATTGCGCGAGCGACCGATGCTACTCGGATAAGTGGGTCCAGGGCTGGGCGAGCGACTGCGATGCGATCGTCGCCTACAGATCGGACTTCGACCGGCAGTGGTTCCACGCGGCCGCTGTCACGACGCCATGGGTCGAAGCGATGGACTTTGCGTGGCCGCGAGGCTCGACGTCGAAGAGCCTGGTCGCCGTCGCGCTCGCGCACGGCATCGGCATCGGATCGGCCCACCGCGCGCTCGACGACGTCCTCATCCTTGCACGACTGCTCACCCGAGCCGCCGAGCTCGGGATGAACATCGAGGAGCAGGTCCGACGTGGGCTCCGTCCGCGCGGGCGTTTCGTCGTGTCCGAGACCACCTACAATCAGGAGCGCAACGCGATGGCCAAGGAGGCCGGCTTCCGCTGGGAGGCGGATCTGAAGGTCTGGGCGCGGTCGATGGCAATCGCGGACACCGCGGCCCTCCCCTTCGCCGTGAAGCAGGTGGCGTGATGGGCCTTCCGCTCGACACGGTCATCCGCGACGGCAGCGCGGACTACGACCTCCCCGGCTGGGATGCGATGCAGTGGTCGCGAGGCAGGAATACCTACGGCAGCACGAAAACCACCGCGGAGGAGTGCATCTGGTACTCGCCGGGATGCCTGCCAGCGACGGGCAAGCAGGTCTCGATGTTCGGCGGTGACTCATGACCCCGCCATGCACGAACCCGGACTGCATGGCGTGCTTCCACTACGGCGCGCCGATCCATGCGAGCGGCGGGAAAGCGACGGCGGCGCCCGCGGAGAAGCGGGACAGCGGCGCGCATCCAGCCGAGCGCATTGACCCCGCGCATGCGAACAAGGTGCGCCGGCAGAAGGTCGCGATCCGGCGGCTCGAGGCGCGCGTCCGCGAGCTCGAGGCCGACGCTGCAACGGCACTGCGCGTGCGGGAGACAGAGACGGACTCGCCTCGGCGA
>JBBRQB010000081.1:0-5734 GCA_038227105.1 Candidatus Limnocylindria bacterium
ATCGAGGGACTGCCCGGTGGCCACAGTTACGGGGATACCGAGCGCCGCTACCACGACCACGAGAACCGCCTGGTCGACCGCGTGAAGGCGGCGGCGCCAAGCTTCGCTAGTCACCCGGCTCACGACCTCCTTCAGCTCGCGAAGCTCATCTGGCCGCACGAGTTCAGCCCTGAGGCCGCGGAGTGATGGCCATGCGCGCGGACCCCGGCACGGGCGATGAGGAGGCGCCGATCGGTTCGGTCGCGTGGGCGCAGTTCGTGCGCCTCGACTGTCAGAGCATCGTGAAGGACCTGCCGAAGGTGCCGGCGCGCGCGCATCAGATCTTCGCGCTCATCAAGGAACACCGGGCCTGGACCCTCATGAACAAGCCGGACGGCTCGTTCTTCGCCACGTTCGAGAACTTCTGCGTCGCTGCCCAGCCGTGGGGGCTCGGGACGCCGTTCGAGACCGTCGTCCCGTACCTGGAGGCGGCGGTGGGGAAGCGCGCACTGTCGCTGGTCACGGTGGCGCCGGACGCGCGCGGCTTCCGGGAGCGGGACTCGACGGGGGCCTTCGTCGCGGATGCCCAAACCCGCAACGATTGCGGGAATGGTTCGCCCCGCGCTGCCGAGAACCTCCGCGCTGTCCTCCGCGCCCCCGGGCCCGTCCAAGATCTCTACCGCGCGGGTCTGATCGGTCAAGTCGAGGCGGCCAAGCTCGGCCCACGCGATCCGGAGCCGGAGCAAGCCGCGCGCATCGTCGAGGTCGCGCGCGTCGCACAGGCGGTCGCGTCCGCCAAGCCCGCGACGACCCCGCGCGAGAAGAAGCAGGTCCAGCGCGAGGTGAACAAGGTCGTGCGCGCGCAACTCGGCATCGCGAAGCCCGCGCCGGTGGGCGCGTCGGGGCTCGACTACAACCGCGTGACCAGCGCGGTGATGCTCTGGAGCACGACGGACCAAGTCGGCCTCTTCAACGTCCTGCGCGGCGTCCTCAAGGACAAGGGCGTGGCGCCGTGACCGCCGCCCGCTTCATGACCGTGACCCAGATCGCCGAGGAGCTCGGCGTGAGCGACGCTGCACTCAGCGAACGCGCGCGCGAGGAACTGCGCGGCATCGCGATCGGCGTGACCGATGGCGGCGACGTCATCGTAGTGAGAACGCCCCCGCCTGCACCGCCCCCCGCGCGTCCCGGCGTGCTTGGACGTCCGCATGGATGGGGCGGACACAAGAGCTTCGATGCGGCGGTCGCGGCCTTCCCGAAGGCGAGGGAGCGTGCGCGCGTCTACTTCGTCGAGGCCGTCGGCACCGGCTGCGTGAAGGTCGGCTTCACCGGCGGCCACATCGAGAACCGCCTTAGGGATCTGGCGTGCGTGTCACCGCACGAGCTTCGGCTCCTCGCCACGATGTTGGGCGGTCTTGGTGAGGAGCAGGCGCTCCACATCCGCTTCGCGCCCCTTCGCGTCCGCGGGGAGTGGTTCCGTCACGAGGGCGAGCTCGCGGAGTTGATCGCAGAACTGGCGACGGTGATCGCGTGAGCACCCAGCTTCTCACCCCCGACGACGTGGCGACCGAGCTCCAGGTCCCTCGGCGATCGGCCTCGGACTACATGCGGCAGATGACCCACCTCTACGTGGGCAAGCACCTTCGGGTGACGCGACAGGCTTTGACGGCGTGGATGAAGCGCAACGAGGAGGCGGCATGCGTAAGTTTCGAGACAAGAGGCTCTACCAGCGAGAGAACACCGCCGTCATCTGGGCCCGATTCGTCGGACCCACCGGACGCATCGAGCGACGCTCCACCAAGTGCATCGACGAGACCGCCGCGAGCGCCAAGGCGGACGAGTTCGAGCGCGTTGCCAGCGATCCGAATTACGCAGCCGCGCAAGCGACGACCCTCGCCGCGGCCGTGACCGCCTACCTCGCCGACAAGAAGCGGCGGGGTGGGGCGGCCGCGACGCTGACGATCGCCGAGGTGAAGATGGGCCACTTCGCGCGCCTCTGGGGCGTCGAGCTCCCGATGCTTCGCGTGAACGCCAAGCTCGTCGCGGACTACATCGACAAGAGGCTTGCCGAGGGCGTGACGCGGCACACCGTCTACCTCGAGCTCGGGCACCTGCGGCAGCTGCTGAAGGTGGCGACCTACCTCGGGACATTCCACACGCCGATCGAGCGCGTCATCCCGCCGTACTTCACCAGCGGCCACAAGCCGAAGGATCGCTGGCCGACCCCTGACGAGCTCGCCGGCCTGCTCCCTCACCTGCCCAAGAAGCGGGCCGCCCATGTCGCCTACTTCGCCGCGACCGGCGCGCGTCTCGCAGAGGCCAAGCGCGCGCACCGCGAGGACACAGACTTCGAGCGCCGCCTCGTCCACATCCGCGGGACCAAGACGGAGAAGGCGGACGACGACATCCCGATCACGAAGGTGAACGAGGCCCTCCTCCGCTGGTCGCTCGCGAACGCGCCCGGGAAGAAAGGGCTCCTCTTCCACCCCTGGACGATGCTTCACCGTGACCTCGCCGCGGCGTGCGAGCGCGCCGGGATCCGGAAGGTGACCCCGAACGACCTCCGCCGCGCGTTCGCCAAGTACCACCGGCTCGCCGGCGTCGACGTCACGACCGTCTCGAAGATGCTCCGGCACACGACCGACAAGCTCGCCCAGACGACCTACGCGAAGGTGTCCGGGAACGAGGTCGGCGACCTGGCGAACCGCCAGATCACCGCCGGACCCGAAGGCGCCTCCGGGACTGTGCTCGCTGTGTACCTGGGAACGGCCAAAACCGTCCCTAACGAGGCGCTCTCGCTTCACGAATCGTCGGAAAATCAAGCGCCCCCGGCAGAAGTCGAATCTGCGACCAATGCTTTAGGAAGGCCTTCTCTCGACCCGCGTTCCGCAGGGAATAAAGCGGCATGGGAGCGTAGGAAGGCAAGGGCGACTGTGCTCGCTGTGTACGGCGAAGTGAGCGCTGATCCCCCGGATGATCCGGTGGACGAGCCAGCCCTTTGTGCCCCCCGCCGGGGGGGCCGCCTCCACCTCACCCTCTCCGAGTTCGCCGCCCTGGCCGCGGCGGCTCGACCGTTCCGCGAGCAGTCCCGGTCCTGGTTCACCGCCTCCCCCCGAGGCGCCTCGTGACCGGCCCCATCGTGGTCGATGTGCCGTACGTCACCGAGTCGAGCAGGACCGTCTCCACGGTCCACTTCGAGACGAGAAGCGGCCGCCACGGACGGGTGGCCGTGAACCGAGTGGGTCGCCACATCCGAGATCTCGTTCTCGAGATCCACCGGGAAGACGTTCGCCCCCTCCACTCCCTCCTCGGCAAGCTCATCGCGGCCCAGGACGCGGAGGCGAAGCCGGCCCCCGACGCGGAGGTGTGGGGCTTCGCGGAACATCGTGACGCGGAGGGCTACCGGGGCCGCTTCGCCACCCGCGACGAGGCCGTCGCCGCCGGTCGCGAGCAGTTCGACGGTCACGCGTTCGCCGTTGCGCGCGGCCGCTACCTCGTCGCGTCGGAGTGCCTCGGGGCCGGAGTGTTCGACTGGCTCGTCGATGACATGAATCAGCGCGCGGGCGACCACGCGGGCGACCTAGTCGACGACTGGCCCGCGCCAGAGCCCAGCGTGGAGAAGGCGTTCGACGCCATGCTCGCGGCGTGGGTCGACGTCCACATGCCGAAGCCCGACTTCTGGTTTGCGGAGGACGTCGAGGACATCCCCGCGGTCGCGGCGCCTGCCGTCTCGGTGTCCCCATGAGCGGCGCCTTCCGCTGCTGGCTCCCCTCGGACGCCCGGCCCGAGACCCCGAACGTCACCGCCCTGAACGCGGCCTTCGCGGCGCAGCACTTCGTGGAGCGGGACGTTCCGCTCGACGACGGCGTGGAGACGCTCGTGACCGTGGAGGACGCGGTCGGGCGCGTGTGGGCGCTCACCGTGGGGCTCGAAGTGACGTGGCGGTTCGTGGTGCGGCTGGCGCGCCCGGAGCCGGCGCCGGTGGTGGCGCTGGAGGATCTCCACTCTGACGAGCTCGCAGAGGGCGTGTCGTGAGGTCCCCGCTCGTGCGTGCCTGGCTCAACCCGGTCCAGGCGGAGCAGTTGCGTGTCCTCGTGCTCCTTCGCGGTGAAGGGGCCACGATGCGGATTCTCGGGTGCGGCCAGACCGCGCTTGAAGCACTCCGAAATGCGGGCCTGCCCGGCTACCCCGATCTCGGCGGACAGATCCGGCAGGACGCCCTAGCGAGCGTGAGGGCGGTCCTTGACCGCCTGGCCGCCGACTACCCGGGCACCGCGCCACCTCCGCCACCGAAGGTGGACGCCCGGCGGTTCGTTGCCGAGCCGCGCGCCACGTACTTCGTCGTTCGGCAGAAGGCGAAGACCGGGGTCGGGTGCGGGCCTGTGGTGGCCGAGTGCCCTTCGCGCGAGGCCGCCGAAGCTGCGGCACGCCTGCTGGGAGGTACCCCGTGACCGTCCGCACCGGTCGTCCCGCGCTTCTCACCCCCGAGCAGTCCCGCCAGCTGCGGAAGCTTCTCGCCCTCCACGGCGCGCAGGGCACCCAGGACATCCTCGGGTGCGGAGTCGCAACCCTCGACGCTCTCCGCTCCGGCGTGGCGCAACCGAAGACCGTCACGCGGATTGCGGCGCGGCTTGACCAGCTGCGGGAGGGGACATGACGACGCGTCGCAAGCCGATGGACTGGCTCGTCATCAACCCCTCGCGCGGCGGCTCCTTCGACTGCCTCCGCTGCGGCGAGAGCTACCTGCCGACCTACCCGATCCCCGTCGACGTCATGAGCGCAATCAGCAAGGCGCTCGAGAAGACGCACCGCCGCTGCACCGAGCGTTTGGCCGGAAAGCTCTGCGAGTTCTGCCTGAAGGCTGGCCACGATTGGGAGACTTGCCCCAGAGCCGACGTGACGACGCTCGACGCGTGGCTGGCCGGGCCTGACACCGGCATCTCGTCGCGCGCGATCGTCCACGCCCTGACCGGCCGTGGCCATACCGACACTTTCGGCTGGCGCCCGCCGTCGGACCCGTCCGACTTCGGCCGCTGCCACCGCCTCCTGACCCGCTTCCCCGAACTGCGCGCGCGCCTCGGTGATCTGGCGGCGAAACTCCCCGACTGGGCGCCGTTTGTTCGCGAGTGGGATCGCATGACGGCGCTCTACGAACGAGAGCGGCCGACGGGGAACGCGCCCGAGCTCTACGCGCTGATGCGGGGCCTTGAGAAGGAAGGACGGGGAGCATGACCCCGCCCCGCTCCCGCCTCGAGTCCGGCTCCTTCCGCCTCTCCGACCCCCGGAAGATCCTCCGCCGCACCGACCGCAGTGACGCGATCGCGGACTTCGTGCTGGGGGCCATCGTCGTGGCGTTCTTCATCGCGGTCCTCGCGGGGTGGCTGTGAGGCAGGCCGACAAGGGACGGCGCGACATCCTCGCGCACCTGGAGCGCGGACCCGTCGAGAGCCGGTTCCTGGACGCCGTCCAGGAGGCGCTCCTCGTCGAGGGGCTCGCGGAAGCGTTCGTGACGGATTGGTGCGGGGGCAGTTCCCTGCGCCTCACCGAGGCCGGCCGCACGAAGCTCACGGATCTGCGCGCCGTCGCCGGTGCGGAGCGCGCGGAGCGAGACCGGTACGTCTGGGAAGACGGCTTCGCGATCGCCGGCCCGTTCGATTCGGAGGCGGAGTACGACGCGTGGGATCGCGAGTGGCGCGCCACGGGGCACGGGTACTGGGTCACGCGCGCCGTAGTCGACGGCTTCGGCCCCGAGCAG
>JBBRQB010000082.1:0-5703 GCA_038227105.1 Candidatus Limnocylindria bacterium
GAGCTCGACGACGTCGAGGTCCTTGACCTCGAGGCCGGCACGCTTCAGCGCCGTGCGCGAAGCGGGGATCGGGCCGAGGCCCATCTCGTCCGGCCGGATACCAGCGATCCCGGTGCTCACGACGCGCGCGATCGGCCTCAGGCCGATCGCCCGGGCGCGCTCGCCGGATGCGACGATCAGCGCCGAGGCGCCATCGTTAATGCCCGAGCTGTTGCCCGCTGTCACGCTCCCATCCGCCGCGAACACGGGCTTGAGCTTCGCAAGCGCCTCGAGCGTGCTGCCGGGCCGCGGATGCTCGTCTGCCTCGAACACGTGAACGGTTGACGTCTTCGCGTTCGGTACAGGAGTGGGAACGATCTCCTCGGCGAGGGTCCCGTCCTTCATCGCGCGCTCGGCCTTCTGCTGGCTGAGGAGCGCGAGACAGTCCTGATCCGCACGCGAGATGTTCCTGCGCTGCGCGACGTTCTCCGCCGTCTGCCCGAGCGTGACGGTGTGCCCGTCGGCGACGAGCTGCGGGTGCGCGAACCGCCAGCCGAGGGTCGAATCCGCTGTCTCGGGCACGCCGCGCGGGTACGCGGCCTCGGGCTTGAGCGTGACGATCGGCGAGCGGGTCATGCTCTCGACCCCGCCGGCGATGAAGAGGTCGCCCTGCCCGCTCCAGATCGCCTGAGCCGCGTCATTGAGCGCCTGGAGGCTCGAGCCGCAGAGGCGATTCACGGTCTGGCCGGGCACCTCGACCGGGAAGCCCGCGAGCAGCGCCGCCATCCGCGCGACGTTGCGGTTGTCCTCGCCTGCCTGGTTCGCGTTGCCGAGAATGACGTCATCGATGGCGGCCGGATCGATGCGGCTGCGCTCAACGACCGCGCGCAGGACATGAGCCGCCATCGCATCGGGCCGGAGGCCCGCAAGAGCGCCCCCGTAACGGCCGAATGGCGTGCGCACGTACGCGCAGATGAACGCCTCACGACCGTTCCTCGATGCATCGCTCATCATGCGAGTCTAGTGAGAGTGCGTCAGTAGACTGCCGCCATGACCGAAGAGCGCAAGCTCGTCACCGTGCTGTTCGCCGACATCGTCGGGTCGACGGCTATCGGAGCGAGCCATGATCCAGAGGTCGTACGGCGCACCCTATCGCGGGCATTCAGCGAAGTCCGGCAGGTCCTCGAGCTCCACGGCGGGACGGTGGAGAAATTCATCGGTGACGCCGTGATGGCGGTGTTCGGCATTCCCCAGGCCCACGACGACGACGCCGACCGGGCCGTCCGCGCGGCCTTCGGCCTGCGCGAGCGGATCACCGCGCTCAACGCCGATGGGCGCTTTGCCCTTGAGCTGCGTATCGGCATCAACAGCGGCGAGGTGGTGACCGGCGACGCCGGCGAAACGCTGGTCACCGGTGAGGCCGTGAACGCGGGCGCCCGCCTGCAGGCGGCGGCCGCGCCGAACGAGATCCTCGTCGGCGGGGTGACCCACCGGCTCACCGACCGCGCGGTGCGCTACGGCCCGAGCCGCGAGATCGAGGCGAAGGGGCTGGGGCGCCTGCCGGCCTGGCCGGTGACCGCGCTCGGCTCCTCGCTGCCCGCGCAGCACCGCGGCATCGCCGGGCTCCGCGCACCGCTCATCGGCAGGGACGACGAGCTGCGGCTCCTCGTTGATGCGCATCGCAAGCTCGCGGCCGAGCAGCGCGCTGCGCTCGTGACGATCTTCGGCGCGGCCGGTGTCGGCAAGTCGCGGCTCGTCGAGGAATTCGTCGAGACCGTGGGCGCGGACCGCGTACGTCGCGGACGCTGCCTCCCATATGGCGAGGGCATCACGTTCTGGCCGGTCGTTGAGATCCTGCGCGCGGACGCCGGCATCACCGCACTCGACTCGCATGGGGACGCGACACGCAAGCTCCGGGCGGCCGTGCTCGAAGCGTTCTCCGGCGTCTCGGAAGACGCCGAAGCGGTCGCCCGTCGGCTGAGCGTGCTCGCCGGAACTGTCACCCGCGAAGAAGCGTTGCCGGACGTCTCCGGGGACAGCGTCCAGAAGGAGTTGCGCTGGGGCCTGCGGCGCTACCTTGAAGGCCGGGCGTCGGCGGCGCCGCTGGCGATCGTGTTCGACGACATCCACTGGGCCGAGCCGGCGCTCCTCGATCTCATCGAGCATCTTGCCGAGTGGTTGCGCGCGCCGCTGTTCCTCCTGTGCATGGCGCGACCCGATCTCCGCGAGCTCCGGGCGGGCTGGGGCGGCGGCCTCATGAACGCATCGGCGATCCGGCTCGAACCGCTCACGGCTGATGAATCCGCGCGGCTGATCAGCGACCTCCTGAACGTCGACGCGCTACCTGACGAGCTCCGCGACCGGGTCATCACGCGAGCCGAGGGCAATCCGCTCTACGTCGAGGAGTTCCTCAAGATGCTTCTCGACGAAGGTCACGTCGCGAAGCGCGACGGCCGCTATGTCGCGACGGAGTCGATCGGATCGCTCGTCGTCCCGGCCACGCTCCAGGGCCTCATCGCCGCCCGCCTCGACCGCTCACCAGCCGCGCTGAAGCACCTGCTCCAGCGAGCGGCAGTCATCGGAAAGGTCTTCTGGCCCGAAGCGGTCATGGCCCAGGGTCCGCTCGGCGGGTCCATCGACACGCTGCTCATGGACGCGGCCCGGCGCGATCTGGTGAGCGAGCTCGACGAGCGTGGGCTGGGCGGCGGGCGCGCCTGGACGTTCAGGCACATCCTCGTCCGCGACGTCGCGTATGAGTCCATCCCCAAGGCTGAACGGTCCCGCGCGCACGACGCGTTCGGCCGCTGGCTCGAGGCAACGGCTGGGGAACGGATCGGCGAATACGCGGACATCGTCGCGTACCACGCGGAACAGGCGTTCCAGCTCGCGCGCGAGCTCGGTGAGCCGGACCTTGGAGAGCTTGGTGGCCGCGCCTACCGGCACCTGACCGCGGGGGGCCTGACCGCCCAGCGCCGCGGCGACTGGCGGGCCGCGCTCGCGTTCTATCGCCGAGCGCTCCTCGTCGCCGACGTGATCCAGCCGTCTGTGGCTGAGCACCTCGAGACACGCGCTCTCGTGGCCCGGGCCCGCATGGCCATCGAGGACTCGCGCGAGATGCTTGAGGAGATCAGAACGCTCGTCACGGAGCTGCGCGCGGTGCCACCGACGGCCGTCTTCGTCGAATTCCTCCAGATCCTGTCCTTCGCACAAAGCGACAAGGACCGCAGCGCTGCGACCGCGTTGGATGACGAGGCGGTCGCCGCGGCGCGGGCGATCGGCGATCCCGAGGTGGTGGCGTCGGCGCTGCTGCAGTCGTCGTGGGTCCCCTGGGTCCAGGGTGACCTCGTCACGCAGCGGGGGATCCTCCTCGCCGCGCGGGATCACATGGAGCGCACCGGGGCGCAGCAAGACTTCTCTCAGGCGCTGGTCTGGCTCGGCGTGAACGCGGTCATGGGCGGCGCCTTCGTGGAAGCCGCCGCGGAGATGGAGCGCGGGGCTCAACGTGCCGTCCAAAGCGGCTCGTCGCTGCAACGCGCGGTCGCGCTGCGGGGCAGGGTCTGGAACGCGCTACATCATGGCGACCTCGAGCATGCCGAAGCGGTCGCGCGCGAGGCGCTCGAGGCGGCCGTGGACACCGGTGAACGCTCCGTGATCGGCGTGAGTCACTGGTTCCTCGCGGACGCGCTCCGCTACGCCGAGCGTTACGACGAGGAGCGCGAGACCTACGAACGGGCGGTCGAGCTGCTATCCGGCGCTCCATCCCAGGGCCTGCGTGCCGAGGCCAGGACCCGTCTGGCCAACGTGCTGGTGCATCTCGGCCAGGTCGAGGCCGCCCGCATCCAGGCGGAAGCGGCGCGAGCGGAGGTCGCCCTGGGGGACACATTGACCATCGCGACGGCCGCCGCGGCGCTCGGGGCGGTCCGCGCGGCCGAGGGTCACCTGGCCGAGGCCGAGCGGCTCTATCGCGCGGCGCTCGATACCATCGGCCGGACCGGCTACTTGGCTCCGCGAATGGGGATCCAGCGGGACTACGCGATCTTCCTCATGCGATCCGGCCGTCCGGCTGAAGCCCGCCCGCTGCTCGAGGAGCTCAGGACGTTCTACGACACCCCGGCCACGCCATACGAGGTCGAGCGGACCGACGCATTGCTGCGCGAGTGCGCCGCCGTGATGACGTGAGCGCAGTCATGGCGCGCGTCGTCCGGTCACCGCGCGGATCGGCGCTGTCGTGTTTGGCGTGGCCGCAGGAAGCGGCGTTCCGGATGATCCAGAACAACCTCGACCCGGACGTCGCCGAGCGTCCGAACGATCTCATCGTCTACGGCGGCACGGGCCGCGCGGCTCGCTCGTGGCCGGCGTTCGACACGATCCTCACGACCCTGGGGCGGCTCAAGAACGACGAGACGCTGCTCGTGCAATCCGGGAAGCCGGTCGGCGTCTTCCGCACGCATGAGTGGGCGCCGCGGGTCCTCATCTCGAACGCGATGCTCGTGCCGAAGTGGGCGACCTGGGACGAGTTCCGCGCGCTCGAGGCGATGGGCCTGACGATGTACGGGCAGATGACCGCGGGGTCATGGATCTACATCGGGACCCAAGGCATCCTGCAGGGCACGTACGAGACGTTCGCGGCCGTCGCGCGCACGCACTTCGACGGCACGCTCGCGGGCCGGCTCGTCGTTACCGCAGGCCTCGGCGGGATGGGCGGCGCGCAGCCGCTCGCGATCACGATGAACGGCGGTGTCGCGCTCGTCGTCGAGGTGGACCCGACCCGCGCCGAGCGGCGGGCGAAGCAGGGCTTCCTCGATGAGATCGCGACCGACCTCGATGACGCGCTCGCCCGCGCGGAGGGCTATCTCGGGTCGCGCACGCCACGCTCCATCGGGCTCGTCGCGAACGCGGCCGCCGTGCTACCCGAGCTCGTGCGGCGCGGCGTGCGGGTGGATGTCGTGACCGACCAGACGTCAGCGCACGATCCGCTCGACGGCTATGTGCCCGATGTCCGCCATGTCGGCGTCCTGCGGATCAATGACCCCGATGGATACATCGCGGCCTCGCGCGAGTCGATCGCGAAGCAGTGCGAGGCGATCGTCGCCCTCAAGGATCGCGGCGCGGTCGCATTCGACTACGGCAACAACCTCCGCGGCGAAGCGCAGACCGCGGGCTTCGCGCGCGCGTTCGACTACCCCGGTTTCGTGCCCGCGTACATCCGCCCGCTCTTCGAGACCGGCCGCGGACCGTTCCGCTGGGTCGCGCTCTCGGGCGATCCGAAGGACATCCACGCGACGGACCAGGCGGTGCTCGAGCTCTTCCCGCACGATCCGTCGCTCGCGCGGTGGATCAAGCTGGCGCAGGATCGCGTGCCGTTCCAGGGCCTGCCGGCGCGCGTCTGCTGGCTCGGGTACGGCGAGCGCGCCGAGTTCGGTGCCCGCATCGACGACCTGGTGCGGACCGGGAAGGTGAGTGCGCCGATCGTCATCGGCCGGGATCACCTCGACTCGGGGTCGGTCGCCTCACCGAACCGCGAGACCGAGGGGATGCGCGACGGCAGCGACGCGATCGCGGACTGGCCGATCCTGAATGCGCTTCTCAACACGGCGGCCGGAGCGACGTGGGTCTCGCTCCACCACGGCGGCGGTGTGGGCATCGGCTACTCGATTCACGCCGGCATGGTCGCGGTGGCCGACGGCACCGAGGCGGCGGCAAAGCGTCTTCGGCGTGTGCTGA
>JBBRQB010000083.1:0-5682 GCA_038227105.1 Candidatus Limnocylindria bacterium
GCGCGGCGAGACGAGGCCGCGCGTCTGCAGCTCGTCGACCGTGGTGAAGGGCTGTGCTGTGCGCGCGCGCACGATCGCGGCGGCCGTCGCGGGGCCGATGCCCGGGAGACCGTCTATCTCGGACGCGGTCGCAGCGTTCAGGTTCACCTTCGTCTCGGCTGAGCTCGCGGCGCTTCCGGCCGGGATCGTCTCGCCGGGCCGCGGCACGTAGATGCGCATCCCGTCGCGCAGCGGCGCGGCCTTGTTGAGCGCGAAGAGGTCCGCATCCCCGGTCATGCCGCCGGCCGCGAGGAGCGCGTCGAGGACGCGCGATCCGGCGGGAAGGCGGACGACGCCCGGATGCGCGATCGCGCCGACGACATCGACGAGGATGGCCTGGGGCGTCGGCGCCGGGGTCGGCTCGGCCGCGGCCTCCACCACCGGCGGCTCCTCATGGGCGCGCGCCACGATGCCGTACGCCGCGCCGGCACACGCGACGGCGGGGATGAGGACGACGAGCCAGCGCTTCACGGGCCCGAAGGGTGCGCTGCCCAGCGGTCGCGGCGCCATCGGCGCATCGGGCTATTGACGCGGGCCGGGTACTAGTTCGCGCGCCTCCCGGACTGGGGCGGTGGCATCTGCACGATCGAGACGGGCAGGCTGCCGGCGGCCTCGCCGTCGATCTCGAGATCGAAGCGGTGGGTGCCGTAGGTCGCGAAGCTGAGGTTGTTCAGCTCGACGATGACGTTCACGTCCTGGCCGGCGATCGCGTTGACCGAAAGCTCCGGCGCGTTGGGCATCGACTGGCCGCCATCAGGTTTCCGCAGGCGGACGACGACCTGATGGGTGCCCGCGTCGAGCCCGAGGATCGCGACCAGGAACATCCGCGGATGCTGTGCCGGCAGCCCCGTGACACTGATGTTCCGGAACACGCCAAGGATGCTCACCTTGCCGTCCTGGCCGACGAGCGCGTGGTCACAGAGTGCGGCGAGACGGATCTCCGGCGGGGTCAACGCTCGGTCACGATGTTGATCAGCCTATCGGGGACGAAGACGATGCGGACTGCGGCCTTACCAGCCATCGCCTGCTCGACTTTCGGGCTCCGCAGCGCCGCAGCGTGCGCCGCATCTTCTTTCGTGCCCGCGAGCACCTCGATACGATCGCGCACCTTTCCATTCACCTGGACGACGAACGTGACGGTGCTCTCCTTCGCCGCACTCGGGTCGTAGGTCGGCCAGGACTGCTGGTGGACCGACCCGACGCCACCACGACGCTGCCAGAGCTCCTCGGTGATGTGCGGAGCGAACGGTGAGAGCAGCAGCACAAGCATGTCCACGGCGGCGTCCCGGCTCGGACCCTGGGCGTGCAAGGTCGCGCTCGACAGCTCCATCATCGCGGCGATCGCGGTGTTGAAGTGGTACGCCTCGAGATCCGCGGTCACCTTCTGGATCGTCTGCTGGACCATACGGTCCAGCTCGGCATCGGGCGAGCCGCTCGATGCGCGATCGGCAAGTCCAAGTGTCCATACGCGGTTCAGGAAGCGTCGGGTGCCCTCGATGCCCGCGGCATCCCAGTCGTTCCCCTCGGTCCAGGGGCCCATGAACATCACGAACAGGCGGACGGTGTCCGCACCGTAGCGGGTCACATATTCGTCGGGGGCCTGGACGTTGCCGCGCGACTTCGACATCTTCCGACCCTTGAAGACGATCGTCCCCTGGTTGCGCAGGTGCTTGATCGGCTCGTCGAACCAGAGATAGCCGAGATCCCGCAGTGCCTTGCAGACGAAGCGGCAGTAGAGCAGGTGCAGGATCGCGTGCTCGATCCCGATCGTGTACCGGTCAACGGGCAGCCACTTCTTGCCGACCTCGACGTTCATGAAGTGCGTATCGATCTTGGTGTCGAGGTAGCGATACATGTACCACGACGAGTCGACGAACGTGTCCATCGTGTCCGTCTCGCGCTTCGCCGGGCCGCCGCACTTCGGGCAGGTCGTGTTGACGAACGAGTCGACCTTCGCCAGCGGCGAGCCACCGCGGCCGGTGAACTCGACGTCCAGTGGCAGGACGATGGGCAACTGGTCCTCCGGCACCGGAACGGTGCCATCCGTGTCGCAGTACACGACCGGGATCGGCGTGCCCCAGTAGCGCTGACGCGAGATGAGCCAGTCGCGCAAGCGATACGTGACCGTCGGCTTGCCGATGCCCGTCTTCTTGGCCTCGGAGGCGATCGCCTTCTTCGCGGCCTCGCTCGGCGTGCCGCTGTACGGCCCGCTGCGTACCAGCCGTCCGTCGCCGGTGTACGCGGCATCCAGCGGGGGGTGCTCGTCGCCATCCGGCGACACGACTTCCTTGATCGGCAGGCCGTACCGCTTGGCGAACGCGTAGTCGCGCTCGTCGTGCGCGGGCACCGCCATGATCGCCCCGGTGCCGTAGGTCGCGAGCACGTAGTCGGCGATCCAGATCGGGATCCGCTGCCCGGAGAAGACGTTCGTCGCGAACGCGCCGGTGTCGACACCCGTCTTCGGTCGCTCCTCGCTGGTCCGGTCGATCTCGGATTCGTTCTTCGCCGCCGCGACGTATGCCTCGACCGCCGCCTGTTGGGCGGGCGTGGTGATGGTGGCAACAAGCGGATGCTCGGGAGCGAGCACCATGAACGTCGCGCCGTAGATCGTGTCCGGACGCGTCGTGAAGAACCGGATCACGGCATCGCGATGACCGTCGACCGGGAATTCGATCTCGGCGCCCTCGGACCGTCCGATCCAGTTCTGCTGCATGACGCGGACACGGTCGGGCCAGTCCAGCCCGTCGAACTTCAACAGCTCGTCCGCGTACTCGGTGATCTTGTAGAACCATTGCGTCAGGTCCTTCTTCTCGACCAGCGAGTCGCAGCGTTCGCAGCGTCCGTTGATGACCTGCTCGTTGGCGAGCACCGTCTCGTCGCGCGGACACCAGTTCACCGGGGCGGTGGCGCGATAGGCGAGGCCCTTCTCGAGGAACTTCAGGAACATCCACTGGTTCCACCGGTAGTACTCCGGGTAGCAGGTGATCACCTCGCGACGCCAGTCGATCGCGGCACCCATCTTCACGAACTGCTCGCGCATCTGCGCCATGTTCTTTTCGGTCCAGGCGGCGGGGTGCATCTTGCGATCGATCGCGGCGTTCTCGGCGTTGATGCCGAACGCGTCGAAACCCATCGGGAACAGCACGTTACGACCGCGCATGCGGATGAATCGCGCGGCGCAGTCGGCCGGGGCGTACGCGTACCAGTGGCCGACATGCACGTCACCTGACGGGTACGGGAAGGCGGTCAGAAAGTAGAAGTTCGGCTTGTCGCTCGCGTCAGGGGTGTGGTGGAGGCCCGTCGATTCCCAGTGCTTCTGCCACTTGGGCTCGATCGCCGACGGGGCATAGCGCTCCGTCTTGATCCCTTCGCTCGTCATCGCGGCACCTCCTTGCGGAAAATCAAATGGCCCCACGTCCAAGAGGACGGAAGGGCCACTCCCGCGGTACCACCTCAGTTGAGACCTCGCCGCTGTGCGCGGTGGAGCTGCGGGGATTCGAACCCCGGACCCCCACACTGCCAGTGTGATGCGCTACCACTGCGCCACAGCCCCAAGTCTCCGCTCGAGCACGCTGATAACGGGCGTGACCCCGGCGACCGCTGCTTTCGCTCACGATCGCGGCTCCCGGGCGAGTTCGCCGCCCCATCGCACCGGCTTGCACCGACCGCCGGCTCGCTGCGCGATGGTCACGCGACTACTGCTCCCGTTCGCAGCCGTTGAAGTGCCAAGTATACGGGGCCGGCCCGCAGAGCCGTCAGCGGACGCGGCCGAACGCCGCGGTGCTGTCTACGACCTCAGGCGGCTCGCATCTCGTCGCATCGAGATGGATTGCAGAAGTCCGAGAGCCATGCAAATGGAGAGCAGCGACGAGCCGCCGTGCGAGACGAACGGCAGCGGGATGCCGGTGACGGGCATGAGGCTCATGGCCATGCCGACGTTCACGACGACCTGGAAGGCGAGCATCGAGAACACGCCTGCCGCGACGAACGTGCCGAACGGGTCGCGGGCCCGGAAGCCGATGCGGAGCGTGGCGATGAGCAGCACCGCGAAGAGTGCGAAGAGGATGACCGCGCCGACGAAGCCGAGGTCCTCCGCGAGCCCGGCGAACACGAAGTCCGACTCCGCGATCGGCAAGTACCCGAGCGGCGACTGCGTGCCGGCGGTGAGGCCCTTCCCCGTCGCCTGACCCGAGCCGATCGCGATGAGCGACTGGATGATGTTCCAGCCGGCGCCCTGCGGATCGTCGTATGGATTCAGGAACGCCGTGAGCCGCGACTTCTGGTAGCTCTGCAGCAATCCCCAGATGACCGGGAAGCCGGCGATGCCGACCGCGACGAGCGAGGCCAGCTGCCACGGACGCGCACCGGCGAGATACGCCATGCCGAAGAAGATGCCGACGAACACGAGGCTGGTACCGAGGTCGGGTTGGCGGTAGACGAGCGCGAACGCCGGTCCGAGCAGCACGAGCGCACCACCGAGCACGAGCGGTGAGCCCATCTTGTCGTGGCGGTCGGCGAAGTACTTCGCGAGGACGACGATCATGAAGATCTTCGCGAATTCGCTCACCTGGAACTTCTGCCCCGCGATCGGCAGCCACCGCTGGCCGCCCAGGACGCTATGCCCGATGACCAGCACGAGGAACAACAATCCAAGGGTCAACAGGTAGAAGAGGGGCGCGAAGGTCCCGAACCATGCGTAGTCGAAGTAGGCGACCGCGACCATCGTCAGCACGCCGAGGACGGTGAAGATCGCGCCGCGGAGGATGAATTGGACCGGGTCGCCGGCGGCGAGATCTTCGTAGGACGTCGAGTAGGTGATGACGAGGCCATAGGCCATGAGCAGGACGGTCGCGATGAGCAGGTACGGGTCGACGAGGTCGAGCCGCCGGAATGTCGGCTTGTCGTGCAGCGGCGACGCCGCGCGCGGGAGCGAGATGCCGCCGGCGGTCACGGCGCGACCTGCGCCTTCTTGGTGCCGTCGACGCCGAAGTAGGACTCGTAGACCTTCTGGGTCATCGTGACCGCGGGGTTGATGCACGAGTCGCAGACGCTCTGGCTCGAGTTGAACGTGAAGATGACCATCGCGATCTCGGCCGTTGGATCGGTGTTGTCCTGCTTCGGCATGAACGACACGAACCAGTTGTGGAACCCGAGGAGATTTCGGCCGGCCGCGTCCTTGCCGGTCGACGAGCCGAACTCGGCGGTGCCGGTCTTGCCCGCGATCGGAAGCTTGAGGCCCGGCATGTACGCGTGCCCGATGGTGACGACCGTCCGCGCGGACTCGCGGATGAGGCGCAGGTCCTCGGGCTTCATCTCGAGCTTGCGCGCGACCTCGGGAGTCTTCGTGTAGGTCACGCTCCCCTGCGCGTCCTGCACCTCCTTGAGGAGGTGGGGGACGAAGACCGTACCGCCGTTGGCGACGGACGCGTAGGCGTTCACGAGCTGCAGGGGGGTCACGGCGACGTAGCCCTGGCCGATGGCCTCGTGATACGTGTTGCCGATCGTCCAGGCTTCGCCGACCTGCTGCTCCTTCCAGGTCGGGTCGGGCATGATGCCCGCGGCTTCACCGGGGAGATCGATGCCGGTCGGCTGGCCGAACCCGAGCATGTGGCCGTACTTCGAGATCGCCTCGGGGCCGACGCC
>JBBRQB010000084.1:0-5492 GCA_038227105.1 Candidatus Limnocylindria bacterium
GGTGCGCTCATCGGCGGCATCAACGTGTATACGATGGATCCCGCGCGCACGTTCGATCGGATCGACATCGAGATCCTGCACATCCTCGCGGCGCAGGCGTCGGTCGCCATCACGAACGCGCGCCTCTACGCGGAGGAGCGCACTGGCCGGCGGCTCCAGGAGTCGCTGCTCGAGTCGCTCGGCGACAGCGTGGTCATCGCCTTCCCGGACGGCACGATGCGGATGAACCGCGCCGCGCGCGAGCTGTTCGGTGTCGAGGAACAAGCCGCGTTCGACCGGAGCGAGTACCGCAAGGGCTTCGAGGTGCTGTCGGAGGAGGGTGACGAGCTCCTCAAGGGCGAGACGCCGATGGATCGCGCGCTCCGCGGCATCGCGACGGCGGGCGTGTTCATCTCACGCGACACGCGCCGCGGCATCGACCACGTTCTCCGCGTCCACGGGCAACCGGTGCTCGGTGCCAACGGGACCGTGGTCGCAGGCGTCGTCTCGATGCACGACCTCACGGTCGAGCGAGAGGCCGAGCGGCAGAAGGACGAGTTCCTCTCGATCGTCTCGCACGAGCTGAAGACCCCGCTCACGCCGCTCAAGGCGCTCGCGCAGCTGCTGCGGCTGCGGCTGCGCCGGCACCGTGAGGATGGCCGCGTGCTCGACCTCGATTCGCTGGACGCGAACCTCAGGACCATCGAGCGGCAGGTCGACCGTATGAGCGGACTCGTCAACGACCTGCTCGAGGTGTCGCGCGCCGGCCAGGGGCGCTTCGAGCTGCAGCCGCAGGAATTCGATCTCGTGCCGCTCGTGCGCGAGGTCGTACACCGTCACGACGAGATCTCCGGAGAGGACGGGCGACACCGCTTCACGGTCGATGCGCCGGACACGATGGTCATCAACGGGGACTCGATGCGCATCGAGCAGGCGCTCACGAACCTCGTCGGTAACGCGGTGAAATACTCGCCGTCGGGCGGCGACGTGCGTATCGCGGTCGCGCAGCGGAACGGAGCTGCCTCGGTCACCGTGACCGATCAGGGCATCGGCATCGGGCCGGGTGACATCGCCGGGTTGGGGAAGCCATTCGCGCGCGGATCGGGCCGCGCGCGCACATATAGCGGTATGGGCATCGGGCTCTACCTCGCGCGTCTCGTCGCGGAGCGGCACGGCGGATCGATCGCGCTGCGGAGCGAGGGCGAGGACAAGGGGACGACGGTCACGATGGAGCTGCCGCGCGATGGAGCGACGAAGACCTAGCGAGTGCCGGAGGAGGGATTCGAACCCTCACGGGTCTTGCGACCCAACGGATTTTGAGTCCGCATCGGCTACCGTTACGACACTCCGGCGGTCTGCAGTCCGAGTCTAGCGACGATGCTTCGAGCTCCCCGGCCGGATGAGGGTCGGCACCTTCGTCAGCAGATCCTTCACGAGCTTCGGATTCCCAATGACGACCTGCGCTTCGTCCCACGCGGCATCGTCGCCGGTCTTCAGCGAGCGGACCACCGCGCCGCCCTCGCGGGCGATAAGGCCGGCCGCGGCGATGTCCCACGGCGCAAGCATCTCGTGCACGAAGATGTCGACCTTGCCGCAGCCGACGTAGGCGATCTCGAGCGCGGCAGATCCGATCACGCGCAGCCGCACGACGGTGGAGTTCATCGCGACGAAGCGCGAGTCCTTGTTCGCGGCCGTCTTGAAGCCGAGGCTCATCACCGCGAACGCGTCGCCCGCGCGTGCGACCGACGATGCCGAGACCTTCACGCCGTTCAGGGTCGCGCCACCGCCCTCATGTGCGACGAAGGTCTCGCCGGTCCGCGGCGCGTGGATCGCCGCGGCACGCACGCGCCCGTCCTCGACGTAGGCGATCGCCACGCAGTAGAACGGCACACCTTGGGAGAAGTTCAGCGTCCCATCGAGCGGGTCAACGACCCAGAGGCGCTCGGAGCGGCGGAGCTTCTGGTCGGCGCTCTCCTCGGCGAGGATCGGGATCGTCTTGTCGTGCGCGCGCAGCCGGCGAAGGATCTCCGCCTCGGCGGCGTGATCAGCGGCAGTGGCGAAGTTCGCCCGGCCGCGCTTCCGGGTCACGATCTCGACGTCATCCACCTTGATCCGGTCGCCGACCGCGATCGCCGTCTCGGCGGCGAGCCGGGCAAGGCCGCTGTAGCGGCGTGACGCCGTGGCCGGCATCAGCCGGCCGTTGATACGCAGATCGCGCGCACCCGATCGAGCAGGTCGTTCAGGTCGAACGGCTTCGCGATGACGTCCGTGATACCGCGTGACCGGAAGTCAGCCTCGTAGTGGTCGACCGCCGCGCTGATGAAGAGGACCGGTGTGGGGTCGTTGGCCGTATCGGCGTGGAGCTGGTCGTAGATCTCGAAGCCGTTCAAACGGGGCATCATGATGTCAAGGATGAGAAGGTCGGCGCGCTCCCGGCGTACCGCGTCGAGTACCTGCGCGCCATCCGACACGACGACCGCTTGGTAACCCGGCTCCTCGCTGATCGTGTCGCGCAGCAGGACGGCGATCGGCTCGTCGTCCTCGGCGATCACGACCACGCACTCCCTCGGATGGTGCGCGGCTGTCATCTGTTCGCGAGGATACCGGAACGGCCATGACCGATGACCTCGCTCGCGCGCGCGGCGGCGACGCGCGCGCGTTCGACGCGCTCGCGCGTGATCACGAGCGAGCGCTCTACTCCCACGTCGCGCGGATCATCGGTCCGGGCGCGGACGCCGAGGACGTCGTGCAGGACGCGCTCGTGTCCGCGTGGCGCTCGATCTCGAGCTTCGAGGGCA
The DNA here is from genome assembly GCA_038227105.1 of Candidatus Limnocylindria bacterium. GTDB lineage: Bacteria > Chloroflexota > Limnocylindria > P2-11E > P2-11E > UBA4735. The sequence goes on from JBBRQB010000084.1 coordinate 2,778, forward strand.
CCTCGTTCAAGGCGTGGCTGTTCCGCATTGCACGGAATCGTGCGATCGACCTGTTCCGCCAGCGCAAGCGGCGAGGCGAGCTACCGCTCGAACCGCCTGACGACGACGGCGGCGACGGGAGCTGGGCCGAGCCCGTGGCCGGTGGACCGGACCTGCTCGACATCGCCGCGGGCCGCGAAGCGCTCGAGGCGGTCGAGGCGGCGCTCAGGCTGGTGCCGGTCGAGCAGCGCGATGCCCTGCTGCTGCGCGACGTCCAGGGGTTCAGCTATGAAGAGATCGCGACGATCACTGCGGCGGAGATCGGCACCGTGAAATCGCGGATCCACCGCGCGCGCGTGACCGTCCGCAACGTCCTGGTCACGCAGGGCTGGAAGGGCAGCGGCGGATGATGCCGGGAACTCCAGGCGGGCGGCGAGCGTTCACATGAGTGGGATGACCGAACACCCGGAGCTCGACCTGTCCGCCTACCTCGACGAGGCCCTCGGGCCCACCGAGCAAGCGTCCGTGCGTGCCCATCTCGAGGGCTGCGAACGCTGCCGCCAGCGGCTCGCCGAGCTTCGCTCGACCAGCCGCCTGCTCGCCGCCCTGCCTGATCTCGCGCCGACCCGTGCATTGCTGCCGCGCCGGCAGCAGGGCTGGCTGTGGCTCCGTCCGGTACGTCTCCTCGGCTCGATCGGGACGGGCACGTTCCTGTTCCTGTTCCTCGGGTCCTATGTGCTGAACAGCGGCAGCAGCCTCGGTGGCGGTACGTCAGCTTCTGAGACGCTCGCGGCCCAGGGCAAGTTCGGCGCGGCCGCCAGCGCGTTCGCCGCGGAGAGCTCACAGCGGGCCGCCGCCGCCGCCGCAGTGACCCCGCTCCCGGCTGCGGCTCCCGCGGCGGTGGCGTCGCAGTCGACGTCGAACGCGGACAGCGCACGGAATTCCGCAGCCGCCTCGACGACTCCGAGCACCGGCAAGGACCTCGCTGCCGCGACCGGCGCGGTCACGTCGGTGCGCGAGACCGGTCCACGCCCGTTCGGCCCGCCGCCAGCGGTATTCCTCGCGCTCGCGCTGCTGTCGGCGATCGGAGCCTTCGTGGCCCACCGGAGGCTGCGCCGGAGCGGCTCATAGCGGGACCTGTACTCCGCGATACTCAACGTATGGCCGAGCGTCTTCTCCTCGCGGACTCCAACAGCCTCATCTACCGCGGCTACTTCGCCATTCCGCCCCTGACGACCACGAAGGGGGAGCTGGTGAACGCCGCGTTCGGTTTCGCGTCCATCCTGCTGAAGGTCATTCAGGAGTACCCCCCGCAGCACATCGCCGCCTGCTTCGACCTGCCGGTGCCGACCTTCCGCAAGGAAATGGACCCGACCTACAAGGCGACGCGCAAGCCGATGCCGGACGACCTGCGGCCGCAGTTCGAGCGCTGCAAGGAGTTCCTCGACAAGTTCGGCGTGCCCATGTACTCGCTGCCCGGCTACGAGGCCGACGACGTCATCGGGACCCTCGCGAAGCAGGCGGAGGCCCTGGGTCTCGACACGCTGATCCTCTCCGGCGACCTCGACACGCTGCAGCTCGTGACGCCGCACGTGAGCCTCATGACGACGCGGCAGGGATTCCAGAACACGGTGATCTACGACGTGGCAAAGATCTTCGAGCGTTTCGGACTGCGTCCGGATCAGATGGTCGACTACAAAGCACTGAAAGGCGACCCGACGGACAACATCGCCGGAGTGCCCGGGGTCGGTGAGAAGACCGCGGCCAAGCTCATCGCTGATCACGGCACCATCGAGGGCGTCTACGAGAATCTCGCGAAGCTGACGCCGAAGCTGCGCGCCGCGCTCGAGGCCAACAAAGACCAGGTGCTCCACAGCCGCGAGATGTCGCGCATCGTCACCGACGTTGCAGTCACCTTGGAGCCCGATCGCACCAGGCGCGGTGCGTACGATCGCGCGACTGTCGTGGACCTGATGCGCGACCTCGAGTTCCGCAGCCTCATCCCGCGCCTGCCGCCAGCCGACGGCAACACGGCCGCGCCGCTGCCCACGCCGACGCTGTTCCCGGTCGAGGGCACGCGCGTCGCCGCGCAGCCGGGTAGCGGCCAGCTCTCGCTCGGTCTCACCGGACCGGTCCCCGCCCCCGTCGATATCTCCTTGCTCGCGGATGCGGACGCGGCCGCATACCTCGTGCAGGCGCGCTCGGCGGGGCGTATCGCGCTGTTCGCCGACGTGGACACCGAGCGCGAGCCGCGGCTCCTGGGCCTCGGCCTCGCCCTCGAGGAGACCTGCTGCTACCTCGCGGTCGGCACCGCGTTGCCGCCCGCGATCGTGGAGCTGCTGGGCGATCCGCGCATCGGCAAGCTCGTGCACGACGCGAAGACCGCCCGCCGGGCGCTTCGTCGCGCCGGCGCGGATCTCCGCGGCGTCGAGCTCGACACGATGATCGCGTCGTACCTCACCAACGCGAGCCGGCGCGGGCACGTCCTTGACGACCTCGCGACCGAGCGGCTCCATCTCGAGATCCCCGCGCTCCCGATCCCGGACCGGAAGCACAAGGACATGCTGCCATCCCTCGACGAGCGACTCGCGCGCGCGGGCACGGCAGCGGTCGCGACGCTGCGCCTCGCCGCCCTCTACCGCGACGAGCTCGACCGCCTCGGCCTCGAGAAGCTGCTCCGCGAGATCGAGCTCCCGCTGGTCGACGTCCTGGTGCAGATGGAAGAGGCCGGCATCA
>JBBRQB010000085.1:0-5436 GCA_038227105.1 Candidatus Limnocylindria bacterium
AGCAGCAGGGCCGCGAACGACCCCAGGTAGCGGTACCGCTTGATCCGGAGCATGAGGTTCCCGGTGGCGACGCTGCCGGCGACGAGACCGACCATCATCGGCGTCACCAGCAGGCCCGAGTTGGTCGCCGGGATGCCGAGGACGCCCTGGTAGACGAGCGGGACGTAGACGATGGCGCCGAACATGCCGACCGCGACGAGGAAGCCGGTGACCACGGAGACGGCGAAGGTGCGGTTCTTGAAGAGCTCGAACGGGACGATGGGGTGATCCCCCCGCCGCTCGATGACGTAGAAGGCGGCGAGCATGACCATGCCGACCGCGAGTAGCCCGAGGACCTCGGGAGAGCCCCAATCGTGGTCCCGAGTGATGGAGAACGCGACGAGGAGCGGGGCGAGGCCAGCGGTGAGCGCGGCGGCGCCGACGAAGTCGATGTCCCGCCAGCTCGCGTTGTGGGTCGTACGTGGCATCGTCAAGAAAACGAACAGGATGGCGGCGACGCCGACCGGGACGTTCACGTAGAAGACCCAGCGCCAGCCGACGTTGTCGGTGAGGTAGCCGCCGATAGTCGGTCCGACGACCGATGCGATGCCGAAGATGCCGCCGAACAGGCCCTGAATGCGAGCCCGGCGCTCGATCGTGAAGATGTCGGCGATCGCGGCGAAGACGCTGGAGAAGAGCACGCCGCTGAACAGGCCCTGGATCCCGCGGAAGAGGACGAGCTGGAGCATGTCCTGGGCCTGGCCACAGAGCGCCGACGCGAGGACGAAGCCCACCATGCCCACGAGAAGGAGCGGCTTACGGCCGAACAGGTCGCCGAGCTTGCCCGAGATCGGGGTCATGATGGTGGAGGTCACGAGGTACGCGGTGAGGACCCACGAGTAGTAGTCGAGTCCCTTGAGCTCCGCCACGATACGCGGAAGCGCGGTGCCGACGATCGTCTGATCGAGGGCGGCGAGAAAGAGCGCGAGCATGATGCCTACCGTCACCAGGACGAGTCGGCGGCCGTGCAATTCACCGGACAATGCGGGTCTCCTTTTTCGCGGGTGGGTCGATGAGGATCTCGGTCATGTCAGCGACCGCGGTGCGTAGCCTGGTCTTCTGATCCGGGGTGAGCTCGTCGATGCGCCGGATCACCTCGGCGGTCATCAGGTCGCCGACGCGCTGGAGCTCGGCGGTCCCTTTGTCAGTCAGATTCACGACCACCGCACGCCGGTCGGTCGGATCATCGACGCGGCGTACGAGGCCCTCCGCAGAGAGCGCCTCGATGACCTCGCTCATCGCCGACGGCGACGACGCGCAGCGGGTCGCGAGCTCCCCCGATCGGATCGGGCCAGAGTGGTTGAGGATGCCGAGGACCTTGTAGCGGCCGAGGGAGCCGCCGCCGGCGTCACGCACCGCGGCCGTCCAGAGCTGGCCGATCCACGGGAACATCCCCTGGATCTGCTTGGCCAGCCGAATGTCGGCCGCGGAAGCTGGTTTTTGGGCCGTGCTGGTGGGCAAGTTCATTCGCCTTCCGAATTATTTGGTCGCCGAAATATACGTCCTCCGAAGCATCTGTCTACCCGTCGTTTCGCATCGTTCGCAACATTCGGGTCACAGCTCACGCTCGGGATCGTTCACGCGTTCTAGGGTCGTGGCCATGCGGATCGGGGTGACGTTCGTCGCCTGCGCGCTGATCTGGGGAAGCACATTCCTCGCGATCCGTCTCGGGAACGAGGCGACCCCGCCCGTCTGGGCTGCGACCATCCGGCTCGCGCTCGCATCGGTGCTCCTCTTCGGCATCTCCGCTGCCTTCCGGATGCCACTCCCGCGTGGCGCCGCGCTCCGCGGTGCCGCGCTGTGGGGGTTCTTCAACCTCGGCGTGAACTTCGCGCTCCTCTATAGCGGCGAGCAGACCGTCCCGAGCGGCATTTCGGCCGTGCTTTTCGCGACAGTCCCACTGACGACGGCACTCCTCGCGGCGATCTTCGGCGTCGAACGGCTGGTCGCCAGGAAGCTCATCGCCGCCGTCGTCGCGATCGCGGGCGTCGCGGTCATCTTCGCGGGCGAGCTTGGCGTTGCGGTCCCGCTCGCCGGACTCCTGACGGTCTTCTTCGGTGCGTCGGCAGCGGCTCTCGCGAACGTCTTGCTGAAGCAGGCGCCGAAACAGCAGGTGATCCCACTGAACGCGATCGGTACTGCTGTTGGCGCGCTCTTCTGCCTTGTCACGAGCTTCATCCTTGGAGAGTCACACGTGATCCCGACGACGATGAGCGCGTGGCTGCCGATCCTGTACCTCACCATCGCCGGATCGCTCGGCGCGTTCGTCCTCTTCAGCTGGCTCGTGACCCACTGGACCGTTGGCAACGCGAGCCTCGTCGGTGTGACGGTGCCGATCATCGCGGTCATCGTCGGTGCGATCGCGAAGGGGGAGCAGCCGGCTGCTCTCACCTACGTGGGCGCGGCGATCGTGATCAGCGCGGTGCTGATCGCGCTCCGCGCGCCGCGCGCCGCGGCGTCCGGGCCGGCAACGTCCGCGGCAAAGGCGCACTAGCCAGGAAGCATCCCGCGACGTGGCCGTTCACCACGCCGGTCGCATGCAGGATCGATTTAGCGATGGTCGGTCCGACGAAGTTGAATCCCCGGGACCGCAGCGCCTTCGAGAGCGACGGTGGGTCGTCGAAGCCGCGGAGCCACTGCCGCACGTTCCCGACCTCCTCACGGAGGTGCAGGTAGGCGCGTGCGTTCGCGATCGCCGACCGGATCTTTGCCTTATTGCGCACGATCCCGGCGTCGGACAGGAGGCGTTGTTCGTCGCGAGCGGTGAATCGGGCGACGGCCTCAGGCCGAAAGCCCGCGAACGCGATCCGGTACGCCGGCCGCTTGTTCAGGATCGTCGACCACGACAGACCGGCCTGCGCACCCTCCAGCACGATGCGCTCGAACAGCTGCGCGTCAGTCCGCGGAAAGCGGCCCCACTCACGGTCGTGATACGCGCGCATGCTCGGGTCCGACTCCGCCCACGGGCAGGTCCCGTTCGCCACCGGCCGACGATACTGGGCACCAACGACTTCACCCGGGAGAGGTGCTGATATGCCGGCGAATAGACCGAAGAGCGCGCGGTCGGTCCGCAAGACCGAGCAGGCGACCGAGAGCGCGCGGAAGGCGGGCCACCGACCCAAGAACGCGCGGTCGGACGGTTCGGCGACCACGTCGAAGACCCGACGCATGAAAGGCGCGTAGCCCGCCGCGGGTTTGAGACGAAGAAGAAGTAGGCGCGTCTAGGGCGAGCTCACCACGACCGTCGTCGAGAAGAGGATCGCGATCAGGATGCAGGCCTGCCCGCTCGGGCAGATCACCGAGCCGGTCGCGGAGATCTTGCTGGTGCCGGGCGCCGTCGCAGTCCAGATCGCCTGGGTCCCTCTGACCAGCAGCTCGTTCTGTACCCCGCGGACGAGCACGACCCCGTCCGGCGGATCGAGGCGCCACTCGTAGTCGGCACCGAGTGCGATCTGGATGCGATCGCCGACCTTCGCCGTGACCGTCCCGCGATCGTTGGCTCGTGTGACGAGCACAGCGCCGGGGAGCGGTGCGACAGATGCCGGCGGGTTCGACGGGGCGGGGATGCCGCTGCCCGCGCCGCCGCAGGCAGCTGCGAGGAGCGTGACCGCGACGAGAAGGGGCACGAGAGGCCGCACCATATGCAGACGCTCGGCGCGCCCGAACGGTTCCCGGCACGCGCTGAGCACGCTCCGGAGCATAGGAGCCGTCGTCACCTAGCCTGCGCCGGTGGAGCAGCGCACGAGCACAGGGATCGTCGCGTTCGCGGGCTTCATCGTGCTCGGTCTGCCCACCGGGATGCTCGGCATCGCGTGGCCATCGATCCGCGCGGCACTCGATGCCCCGCTCGCCGGTCTTGGGTTCCTCCTCGGCGCGATGACCGTGACGCAGTTCCTGTCGAGCGGCGCGAGCGGGATCATCCGCGAGCGTCTCGGCACATTCGCGCTGCTCCTGATCCCGACGGTCTTGTCGGCCGGTGGCCTCGCGCTCTTCGCCATCGCGCCAGACTGGCCGACGACGGTCGCCGCGGCCGCGTTCCTCGGCGCGGGCCTCGGTCTGCTCGACGCCGCGGTGAACATGGAGGCGGCGCTGAAGCGCGGCGTGCGATTCATGGGTGCGCTGCACGCGTCCTGGGCGCTCGGCGCGACGCTTGGCCCGCTCGTCATCGGCACCGCCCTCGTTCTGACCGGATCGTGGCGCGCGGGGTACGCGCTCGCGGCGATCACCTTCGTGGCGCTCGCGATCGGCACGTACCTCACGAGAAGCGGCATCGAGGCCGCACCGGAGCTCGAGGACACCGTCCTCCCCGCCGGACGTCCGGCCGGCATCGTTGCGATCGGCGCGACGCTCCTCTTTGTGTACGTCGGCCTCGAGCTCGGCGCGGGCCAGTGGAGCTACACCCGGCTCACGGCCGATGGCGCACTCAGCGACGCGATCGCGGGGCTCGGGGTGTTCCTCTACTGGTCCGCGCTCGCGGCCGGCCGGCTCTGGTTAGCGCTGTTCGGTGATCGCGTCGCGCCGCAGCGCCTCTTCGACCTCAGCGTGAGCGGCGCGCTCGCCGCAACGCTCGCCTTCTGGCTCATGCCACCCGCGGCGGCCGCCCTTGTGGCGCTGCCGCTCATCGGGGGTTCGCTCTCGGTGTTCGTACCGCTGCTCCTCTATCTGACGCCACGGCGGGTCGGCCGCGCGGCCGCGCCGCGCGCCATCGGGTATCAGGTCGCGGCAGGAATGATCGGCGGCGCGGTGCTTCCCGGCGCGATCGGTCTCGTCATGCAATCCGCCGGTGTGGCGACGCTTGGCCTGTGCCTGGTCGTCCTCGCGCTGGTGCTCGGCGGGCTGCATGTCGCATCGCGCGACTCCTTGCGGGGTCAAACGGGGACGGCCGCCACCTTGAACGCCCGGACGGGAGATGCGAGCAGGTAGAGGAAGGCGACGACCGCGATGAGGCCGGCGATGAAGAGCGTCGGGCGCAGACCGATCGTGTCTCCGAGCACGCCGCCGACGAACGCCGCGGGCGGCGCGACGCCGAACGAAATGAACCGCGACGCCGCGTTGACCCGACCGAGAAGCCGCTCCGGCGTGACCGATTGGGTGAGCGTGATCGAGCTCACGGTCCAGAGCGGCACCGTCAGACCGAGTAGTGCCTGCGACGCGGCGAGCACGATGGCGGCCTGCACCGGGGTGCCGCTGGCAAAGGGAAGGATCAGCCGGCTCATCGCCTCGAGCGCGAGCGCGCCGATCATCACCGGCCCGAGGCCGAATCGCGCGGTCAGCGGGCCCGCAAGCATCGCACCGATGAGGCTGAGCGGCCCGATCGCAGCGATGGCGACACCGAGGAGCGCGGGCGGAAGGCCGAGCTCGCGCGTCGCGTAGACGACGAGGATCGCTTGGACCGCG
>JBBRQB010000086.1:0-5320 GCA_038227105.1 Candidatus Limnocylindria bacterium
AGACGGGCGTCGCGACCTTGATCCCGAGGGCCTGTGCGGCCCAGCCCAGATGGGTCTCGAGGATCTGTCCGATGTTCATTCGGCTCGGCACACCGAGCGGGTTGAGCACGATGTCGACGGGCGTGCCATCCGGAAGGAACGGCATGTCCTCTACCGGGAGGATCTTCGCGATGACGCCCTTGTTGCCGTGACGGCCGGCCATCTTGTCGCCGACCGAGATCTTCCGCTTCTGGGCGATCGCGATGCGGATGAGCTTGTTGACGCCTGGCAGGAGCTCGTCGTTGTTCTCGCGCGAGAAGATCGCGACGTCGACGACCTTACCGTGCTCACCGGAGGGGAGACGGAGCGAGGTGTCCTTCACCTCACGGGCCTTCTCACCGAAGATCGCGCGGAGCAGGCGCTCCTCGGCCGTCAGCTCGGTCTCGCCCTTGGGCGTGATCTTGCCGACGAGGATGTCCTGCGGCCCGACCTCGGCACCGATGTACACGATGCCGTTCTCGTCGAGGTCGGCGAGCGCCTCCTCACCGACGTTCGGGATGTCACGGGTGATCTCTTCCGGGCCGAGCTTGGTGTCGCGGGCCTCGGCCTCGTACTTCTCGACGTGGATCGACGTGAACTTGTCGTCCTGGACGATCCGCTCCGAGAGGATGATCGCGTCCTCGTAGTTGCCGCCCTCCCAGGGCATGAACGCCACCAGGATGTTCTGGCCGAGCGCGAGCTCGCCGTGGTCCGTGGAATACGAGTCGGCGATGACCTGGCCGCCTTCGACCCGGTCGCCGACGTTCACGATCGGGCGCTGGTTGTAGCACGTGCCCTGGTTCGTGCGGACGAACTTCTGGAGCTTGTAGCGGTACGCGTCGCCGGCGTCCTCTTCGACCCAGATCTCTGTCGCTGCGACCGATCGGACCATTCCGCCGGCGCGGGTCACGACCACCTGGCCGGAGTCCTTCGCGGCGCGGTACTCGATGCCGGTGCCGATGATCGGCGACTCGGGACGGATGACCGGCACGGCCTGACGCTGCATGTTCGAGCCCATGAGGGCGCGGTTCGCGTCGTCGTGCTCGAGGAACGGGATGAGCGCCGCGGACACGGACACGATCTGCTTCGGTGAAACGTCCATGAACTCGGCGAGGTCCGGCGTCGACTCGTGGTACTGGGCGCCGCGGTGGACCTGGACGCGTGCGTCGATGAAGTAGCCGTTCGGGTCGAGGTGCGCGTTGGCCTGCACGACCGTGGCGAGCTCCTGCTCGTCGGCCGTGAGGTACACGATCTCGTCGGACACGCGCGGCTTCCCGCTCGCGTCCTTCACCAGGCGACGGTACGGCGACTCGATGAAGCCGTACGGGTTCACGCGGCCATATGTCGCGAGCGAGCCGATGAGGCCGATGTTCGGACCTTCCGGTGTCTCGATCGGGCAGATCCGACCGTAATGGCTGAAGTGCACGTCACGGACGTCGAAGCCGGCGCGCTCACGCGAGAGACCGCCCGGCCCGAGGGCCGACAGGCGGCGCTTGTGGGTGAGCTCGTCGAGCGGGTTCGTCTGCTGCATGAATTGCGACAGCTGACTGCCCCCGAAGAACTCCTTGATCGAGGCGACGACCGGACGGATGTTGATGAGCTCCTTGGGGGTCGCCTTCTCGGGCTCGACGATGGACATGCGCTCGCGGACGACCCGCTCCATACGGAGGAGGCCGACGCGGAACTGACCCTGGATGAGCTCGCCGACGGCGCGCACCCGGCGGTTGCCGAGGTGGTCGATGTCGTCCGGCTTCCCAAGGCCGCGGTTCAGCTCGATGATCCGAACGACGATCTTCACGAGGTCGTCGTTCGTGAGCGTGCGAGTCTCCATCGGAAGGTCGAGGCCGAGCTTGCGGTTCAGCTTGTAGCGGCCGACCTTCGCGAGGTCGTAGCGCCGGAAGTTGAAGAACAGCGCCTGCACGAGGTTGCGGGCGTTGTCGATCGTGGGCGGATCGCCCGGACGGAGACGCTTATAGACCTCGACCAGACCCTCATTGGTGTTCTGGGTCGGGTCCTTATCGAGGGTCGACGAGATGTACTGGTGCTCGGGGTCGATGTCGACGGCCGAGAAGAGCGCCTTGACCTCTTCGCTCGAGGAGTACCCGATCGCGCGCAGCAGGGTCGTGATCGGCAGCTTGCGCTTGCGGTCGACCTTGACCGAGATGACGTCCTTGTTGGACGTCTCGAACTCGAGCCAGGCACCGCGGTTCGGGATGAGCTTGCCGTAGTAGAGCTGGCGGCCGGTCGTCGGGTCGTCGACGGCGGTGAAGTACACGCCGGGCGAACGGACGAGCTGGCTGACGACAACGCGCTCGGCCCCGTTGATGACGAAGGTGCCCTTGTCGGTCATCCACGGGAAGTCACCGAGGAAGACGTCCTGCTCGCTGACCTCGCCGGTCTCCTTGTTCACGAGCTCGACGCGCGCCCACAGCGGCTTGCTGAAGGTCAGGTCGCGCGTACGGCACTCCTCCTCGGAGTACTTCGGCTCGCGGAACTCGCTGTTGATGAAGCGCAGGTCGAGGTTCTTGCCAGTGAAGTCCTGGATCGGCGAGATCTCCTTGAACAGCTCACCCAGGCCCTCTTCGCAGAACCACTTAAAGGAGTCGATCTGCGTCTGGATGAGGTTCGGCAGGGGCAGGACCTCGGGCAGCGACGCATAGTTGCGGCGCTCGACCGGGTTGACGGCAGCACGCTCGAGGGTCATGGACATACGGGAGCCCTCCTCAGGTTTACGGTCGCCGGGGACGCGCGGGCGCGCGGAAACGGAGTGGTTGAACGAATGGCAAGGACGTCATCGTAGGACGACGAAACGCCTGGGTCAACTGGGAACGGTGAAGTTTCGGCTCCGGCGGGGTCGGTGTCAAGGGGTCAAATGCGCCCAGAAGCCCCATTTCGTCCACTATTCGCCCGGATGACGGCACCCGCGGAGCTTCGGTTCGAGGCCCTCGGCGGCCAGTGCGAGCTGTTCGCCGTCGGACTCGGTGACCTGCCTGCTGTCCGCGCCTGGATCGCCCGAATGCACGACCGGCTGACCCGGTTCAGCCGGGACAGCGAGCTCTCGCGGCTCAACGCGGCAGCCGGGCGATGGCTCGACCTGAGCCCGGAGCTCGCGGCGCTCCTCCGTGTCTCGCTCGACGCATACGCCACGAGCGGCGGGCTCGTGCATGTCGGGGTGCTGCCCGCGCTGCTTGCGGCGGGCTACACGCGCGACTTCGCCGCAGGGCAGTCGGCCTCTACCAATGAAGCGATCATCGCTCCCCCGCTTCCGGACATGCTCGAGGTCGAGTCGCATCGCGCGCGCCTTCGCGCGGGCACGGCGATCGATCTCGGCGGTATCGCGAAGGGCTGGCTCGCCGATCGCGCCGCGGAGCGCATCGGCGACAACGCGCTCGCAAATCTCGCCGGCGACCTCCGCGCGCGCGGCGGCGGTCCGGATGGCCCCGATGGGCCGGGTTGGCCGGTCGGCTTCGGCGGCACGACGGTGCTGCTGCGGAACATCGGCGCCGCCACCAGCGGCACCGAGGGACGACGCTGGGGTCCGAAGCTCCATCACCTCATCGATCCGCGGACTGGTCGGCCGGCGGAGACGGATCTCATGGAGGTCTCGGTCCTCGCGCCCACCGGAGCGGACGCCGAGGTGCTTGCCAAGACGGCATTGCTGTTGGGGCGAGAGGCCGGGGCACGCTTTCTCGACGAGCGCTCGCTGGGGTCCTACCTGGCCTAGGTGATCGGGGGGGCTGTTCGCCCGCTGGCCCCTGGAAAACCAAGACCGGGACCCCGCCCGTTGCGTGGTCCCGGTCCGGCACCTTTCGCGATCCCGCCGAGGCGGTCCCGCGGGGGAAATGCTAGCGCCCTCCTAGCAGCAGACAGGCAGGCGACCAAAGCCGCTACCAAAGCTGGGAGCGCGCAATGTGGAAAAGGCCCGCAATCAGGCCTTTTCCACGTTCTCTGCTACTTCGTCTCGGTCGTTGCCCCCGCGTCTTCGAGCTTCTTCTTGATCGCCTCGGCCTCGTCCTTGCCGACGTTCTCCTTGACCGGCTTGGGCGCGCCATCGACCAGGTCCTTGGCTTCCTTGAGGCCGAGACCGGTGATCTCACGGACGGTCTTGATGACGTTGATCTTGGAGGCGCCAGCCTCCTTGAGGATCACGGTGAACTCGGTCTTCTCTTCGGCCGCCTCGGCCGCTGCGCCGCCGCCGGATCCGCCGCCCGCCGCCGCAACGGCGACCGGTGCCGCGGACACGCCCCAGCGCTCCTGGAGGAACTTGCCGAACTGCGCGATCTCAAGGATCGAGAGACCCTCGATCTCCTTGACCAGCTTGTCGAACTTTTCCGTCTCAACTGCCATGGATATCTCTCCTATGCCGCTTTCTGTGATTTCGCTTCAAGGACTCGAATGAGCTGCGCGAGCGGTGCCTGCAGCACCGCGACCGCCTGTGCGAGTGGTGCCTGCAGGCTCCCGACGAGCGTCGCCTGGAGCTGGAGCTTGCTGGGAAGCTTCGCGAGCGATTGCACGTCCTCCGCGCTCATCGCGCGTCCGCCGAGGAACCCGCCGACGATCTTCAGCGTCTTGAACGTCCTGGTCTCGTCGATGAGGCCCTTCGCGAACTCGACCTCGTCACTGGTACCGAGCGCGACCGCGGTCGGGCCCGTGAGCAACGATCGCAGCGCACCGCGACCGCTTCCGTCAGCCGCGCGGCCGAACAGGCTGTTCTTCACCACGTGGGACTCGATGCCGCGGGGGCGCAGCTTGCGCCGGAGCTCCTGGAGCTCGGCGACCTTGAGCCCGCGGTACTCGGTGACGATCACCGCGGTCGAGCGCTCGAGGTCCTGCTGCAGCCCCTGCACGGCCTTCGCCTTCGCCGGGATGCCGCCGCCCTTGCGCTTGGTCTTGGGACCGGTCTTGACCTTCGCCATATCTCTCCTTTGCTCCGGGACAGCAAAAAGGCCTTCGTCCCAGCGGACGAAGGCCACGCGCGAAGCGATGCTCCGCTCTGGTCCTTGCCTCCGCTGGCCCCGCCTCGCGGCGGATTCAAGCCCTTTCGGGAACCGGCTTCTCTGGCTCTGAAGTTCTCGTCAGTGTAGACGACGACGGGCGCGCGCCGCTAGGTACGCGCCTCGTTCTCCTGGACGCGCGCCTTCAGCATCGCCGTGATGAGCGCCACAGGCAGCGGACGGTCGAGGGCGAAATGGACGCTCGACTTCTCCGCGCGATAGGGCTTGAGCCGGTCCGCGAGCGCCTTCTTGCCCGGGATCAGCAGGTACACCCCGATGTGGCTCCTGAACGCGGCGAAATAGACGAG
>JBBRQB010000087.1:0-5029 GCA_038227105.1 Candidatus Limnocylindria bacterium
CGATCGGGCTCGCCATGGCGGCGCTTCACGCGTTCGACCCGGATGCCGTCGTCGCGGTGCTGCCGTCCGATCACGTCGTGACGAAGGGCGGAGCGTTCCGCAACGTGCTCCTCTCGGCGACCGCAGCCGCTGACGCCGGCTGGCTCGTGACGCTCGGCATCACGCCCGAGACCGCCGATACCGGCTTCGGCTACATCGAGGCGGGGGAGAGGATCGATGTCGGCGGCCCGGTGCCGGTCTTCACCGTGAAGCGCTTCATCGAGAAGCCAAAGAAGGATGCCGCCGAGAAGCTGCTGGCGGCCGGGGGCCACTACTGGAACGCCGGGATGTTCGTGTGGCGGGTCGACAAGATCCTCGCCGCGTATCGCGAGCACCTCCCGAAGACGGCCGCTGCGCTCGACGCGCTGGGCGACGCGATCGGCTCACCGCGGTACGAAGGCGTCCTCGCGGAGGTCTGGGAGGAGACCGACCGGACCACCATCGACTACGGGATCGCCGAGCGGGCCAAGAACATGGCTGTCGTGCCGGCCGACATCGGCTGGCAGGACGTCGGGAACTGGGCCCGGCTGGCCGAGATCGCGGCCGGCGGCCCCGTCGCCGCCGAAGACCACATCGAGGCCGACGGCTCGGGCAGCTACGTGTTCGCCCCGGGAAAGACCGTCGTGACCATCGGGGTGAGCGACCTGATCGTCATCGACACCGATGACGTTCTCCTGGTGGCGGCGAAAGACCGGGCCGAAGAGGTAAAGGCCGTGGTCGACCGGCTGACCCGGGAAGAAAAGGAACATTTGCTCTAGTTCCTGGGGAAATGGCGGTCACGGTTGCCGCCGCTGGTACCGTGGATTACGGGGAGGCGCCTGGAAGGGCGCCTTTTTCTCTGACTGAGGTGAGATGGCAGTAGCCAAGCAAGCAAGGAAGCGACCGGCCAAGAAGGCCACGGCGACGTCGAAGACGGCCGCCGCGATCGCTGCTGCCCGCGAAAAGCTGGTCCCGGCCGCCGCCGTCGAAGTCCTGGATGGGGCGGTCGCGCCTGAGCCAGCCGAGCCTGTTGCCAAGGGCCGTAAGGGCGGTGACCTCGTCATCGTCGAGAGTCCCACCAAGGCCAAGACGCTTGGGCGGATGCTCGGCGCCGGGTACACCGTCGAGGCCTCGTTCGGTCACATCCGGGACTTGCCGAAATCGAAGATCGGCATCGACATGAAGACGTTCGCACCCGAATACGTGATCCCACCGGACTCGGAGAAACATGCCCGGCTGCTCAAGCGCGAGGCCAAGGTGGCTGACCGGGTCTGGCTCGCGAGCGACCTCGACCGCGAGGGCGAGGCGATCGCCTGGCACGTCGCCCAGATCATCAACGTCCCGGCGTCGAAGCTGCGGCGGGTGACGTTCCACGAGATCACGCCTGACGCGATCGCCGAGGCGTTCCGGAAGCCGCGCCAGATCGATCAGGACCTCGTGAATGCGCAGCAGGCGCGGCGGGTCGTTGACCGGCTCGTCGGCTACACGATGTCGCCACTGCTGTGGAAAAAGATCCGCTATGGCCTGTCGGCCGGCCGCGTCCAGTCGGTCGCGTTGCGCCTCATCGTCGACCGCGAGCGCGAGATCCAGAAATTCAAGCCGGACGAGTACTGGTCCATCGACGCGATCCTCGCGAACCACGCGGGTGAGACGTTCACCGCCGAGGTCATCCAGCACAAGGGCAAGAAGCTCGCGATCGGCAATGCCGCGGACGCGGAAACGCATCGCGCCGCGCTCGCCGACGCGGTCTACACGGTCGCGAGCCTCGAGAAGCGGGAGTCGTCGCGCAGCGCCGGCGGCCCGTACACGACGTCGACGCTCCAGCAGGACGCGTCACGCAAGCTCGGATACTCGGTGAAGCGGACGATGGTGCTGGCCCAGCAGCTGTACGAAGGCGTGTCGCTCGGCCCGGACACTCCGGTCGGTCTCATCACCTATATGCGCACCGACTCGTTGCACATGGCCGAGGGCGCGCTGAAGCAGTCCAAGGACGTCATCACGAAGGAATTCGGCCCGGACTACGCGCTCGACAAGCCGCGGCACTTCAAGACGAAGAGCAAGGGTGCCCAGGAGGCCCACGAGGCGATCCGTCCGACGGACCTCGCGCGCACTCCCGACCGGATGAGGCGGTTCCTCAACAAAGATCAGCTGCGCCTGTACACGCTCATCTGGCAGCGGACGCTCGCGTCACAGATGGCGCCGGCGAGATTCGAGAACACGCGCCTCGACGTGGGCGCGGACGGGTACACGCTTCGCGCGAACGGCCGGCGCGTCGTGTTCGACGGATTCCTTCGTGCGTACCAGGAGGGGACCGACGAGCCTGAGAAGGAGATCGCCCCGCTGCCGGCCGTGGTCGAGGGCGAGGAGCTGAAGCTCCAGAAGCTCGACCCGTCGCAGCACTTCACCCAGCCGCCGGCGCGCTTCAACGAGGCCTCGCTCGTGAAGACGCTCGAGGAGCACGGCATCGGCCGTCCGTCGACGTACGCGCCGACGATCTCCACGCTCATCGACCGCCACTACGTCCGGCGGGAGCAGCGCGCGCTCGTGCCCGAGGACGTCGGCTTCACCGTCGTCGACTTCCTGACCGAGCACTTCCCCGACATCGTCGACCTCGGCTTCACTGCGCGCATGGAGCTCGACCTGGACCGCGTTGCCGCGGGCGAGGTCGAGTGGGCGCCGGTGGTCCGCGACTTCTTCATCCCGTTCGAGGCCCTCGTCAAGGAGAAGACCGCGTCGGTGAACAAGTCCGATGTGACCGAGGAGGCCACCGACAAGATCTGCCCCAAGTGCGGGAAGCCGGTCATCATCAAGCTCGGCCGGTACGGCCGCTTCTACTCCTGCACGGGCTTCGTGAAGGGAAAGAAGGGCCAGCCCACGCCGCCCGGCGGCTGCGACTACTCCGCGCCGCTCGAGGGCGAGGAGCAGGGCCCCGAGATCGTCGAGGGTGAGGTCTGTCCCGACTGCGGCAAGCCGCTCGCGAAGAAGCGCGGCCGTTTTGGGCCGTTCATCGGCTGCACCGGCTACCCGGACTGCAAGTACATCAAGAAGAACGTGCAGAAGACCGGCGTCATCTGCCCCGACTGCGGCAAGGGTGAGCTCGTCCGGCGCCGCGGTCGCGGGAGGAGCATCTTCTACGGATGCGAGCGCTACCCCGAGTGCACCTTCACGGCGCGCGAGCTGCCGGCGAAGGCGGAGGAGCAGCCGGCCGTGCCCGCGGGCGCGGCCGAATAGCCTGACCCTGCGCGCGTCCCCCGTCCCCGCCGACGGTCCCGAGTGGGACGCGCTCGTCCGGTCCACCGGGCGGGCCCACCTGCTGCAATCCGCTGGGTGGGCGGCCGTGAAGGCCGCGACCGGCTGGGTGCCGCGCCGTTTCGTCATCGACGACGGCCCGCGGCGCGCGGGCGTCGCGCAGGTCTTGCTCAAGCCACTGCCCCTTGGCCTCACGCTCGCGTACGCGCCGCGCGGGCCGCTCGTCGAGCCCGTCGACGTTCCTGACGCCATGGCCGCCATCGCGACGGCGCTCGGCTCGGAGCGGTGCGCCGGCCTCCTCTGCGACCCGGAGGTCGCACCGTCACCGGCGCTCGTGACAGCACTCAACGGATCGGGTGCGCACGCCGCCGGCATCTTCGTGCAGCCGCGGCGCACGCTGCTGATGGATCTGCGTCTCGAGTCCGAGGCGCTGCTCGCGGGCATGCGCAAGAAGACGCGCCAGTACATCCACAAGGCCGAGCGCGAAGGGGTGATCACGGAGGAGACGCCGGACATCGACCGGTTCCTCGCGGTCCTGACCAAGGTCGCGGCCCGTGACGCGTTCGCGGTGCACGACCGCGGGTACTTCGAGAAGATCCTCGCCGCGTTCGGCGAGGACGCCCACCTGACGATGTCGCGGGTGGGCGATGAGGACGACGGGGCGCTCCTCGCCGTGCGGATCGGCGACCGGGCCTGGGAGCTGTACGGCGGCTGGTCCGGCGCCCACGGCGAGTCGCGGCCTTTCTATCTGCTCAAATGGCGATCGCTGATGGGGATGAAGCAACGGGGCGTCGTGCGCTACGACATGTGGGGGCTTTCCGATCGCGAGGGCGACGACCTCGCGGGCATCGAGAACTTCAAGCTCGGCTTCGGCGGCGAGGTCGCGACATGGATCGGCGCGTACGACCGCCCCGTGGCTGCGCCGCTCTATCCGCTGTGGCGCGTCGCGGGTCGCCGCCGCCTCGCCGCATCCGCGCGATGACCGACGCACCCGAGGGCTGGGACGCTGTTGCGGCGCACGGGCCGGGCGGTCACGTCATGCAATCGACCGCGTGGGCGCGGATCCGTGAAGCCCAGGGCTGGACCGCGGAGTTCCTCCGTCCCGCCGGTGCGCACGCCCTCGTGCTCTGGCGGCCGCTGCCGGGCGGGATGCGGTTCGGCTACTGCCCGCGCGGCCCGATCGCGCAGCCGGCACAGCTCGCCGACGCGCTCCGCGCGCTCGCGGCGCATGCGAAGGCAGCGAACGGCGCGCTGGTCCTCAAGGTGGATCCCGAGCGCACGTCCGAGGACGCGGCGGCGCCGCTCCGGGACGCGGGGTTCACGCGCGGTCCCGATATCCAGCCGGTCGTCGCGACCCTGCTCCTGCCGCTGGCCAGGACCGACGACGAGCTCCTTGCCGAGATGGAGAAGGACACTCGCTGGAGCATTCGCCAGCCCGAGAAGCGCGGCGTCACCATCTATCAGGGGACGACGGACGAAGACCTCGACGCCTTCTACGACCTCTACTCGGTCACCGGGAAGCGTGCCGGCTTCATCACCCGCACCGTGTCGTATTACCGCACGGTGTGGCGGACGCTGATCGAGGCGGGCCTCGCGACGCTGTGGCTCGCGCAGCTCGACGACCGGCCGGTCGCGGGGTCGATGGCCTGGCACTGCGGCGACCGCGAGCTCTACATGTACGGCGCAACGAACGAGGCGGGGCGCAAGGTCTACGCCGCGTACGGCCTCCTGTGGCGCGCGATCACTGAAGCGAAGCAGCGCG
>JBBRQB010000088.1:0-4984 GCA_038227105.1 Candidatus Limnocylindria bacterium
ATCGGCCGCCCGGGTAGGCCTGGATGACCTCGTCGTAGAAGGCCAGCAGCTGATCGGTGACGTGCGGCCAGTCGAATTCGCGTGCCCGCACGCTGCCCGCCGCGCCCAGGCGGGTGCGTAGCTCGGTGTCGGTGACGAGGCGCTCGAGCGCCGTACACAGCGTGTCGACGTCCTTGGGCTCCACGAGCAGTCCGGACACGTTGCGCTGGATCACCTTCTTGTACCCGTGGATGTCGCTGGCCACGGCCGCTGTCCCCGCCGCCATCGCTTCGAGCAGGACGATCCCGAAGGACTCCTGGCCGGTCGACGGCGCGCAGAAGACATCGGCCGTCTTGTAGAAGCGCGCCTTGTCGATCTCGCTCGATCGGCCCGCGAAGAGCACATCGGCCAGGCCCTGCTCGTGAACGAATTCGCGCAGGTCGCTGAGCTCCGGTCCGCGCCCGATGATCATCAGGCGCGTCTCCGGGTAGCGGTGCTTGAGCTTCGCGTAGGCCTGCACGAGATACGTCGCGCCCTTGCGCGGCTCGAGCCGGCCGACGAACAAGATGTTCGTCTTGCCGTCGCGGTACTCAGGGACTGGTTTCGCGCTCGCGTAGAAGTCGACGTCGACGCCGTTCGGGATGATGCGATAGTCGCCCGGGAAGTACCGCGAGATGAAGTGGCGCGCTGCGCTCGACACCGCGATCCGTCCGTCCAGCTTGTTCATGTAGCGGTTCGCGATCGGTCGCCCCAGCCAGTAGCTGAACGAGAAGCCGCCGAACGCGTGGAACGTCGCGACCTGCGGGCACGACTTCCGATCGAGGATCTGCGCCGAAAGCAGCGGCACGAGCGGCTCGTGGTGGTGGATGATGTCGAACTGCTCGCGGTCGAGGATCTTCGTCACGAGATATTCGAGCCGGGCCGAGAGTGTGATCCGGCCGACGCTGCCGTTATACGGGATCGCGATGGCCTGACCGATCTGGATGACATCCTGCGCCGGCGGGTCGTCGCCCCACGGCGCCGTGATGATGCGGACCTCGTGTCCGCGCTCGCGGAGGTTCTGGTAGGTCTCGCGGATGTTGTCGTTCGCGCCACCCGGGCGCGGGTACGCATACGGGCTCACGATGCCGATCTTCATGCCGGCTTCTTCTTCCCGATGCGGCTGCGCGCCCGCTTGTAGGGGTCACGGATCATCGAGCGCCACTGCTGCTCCGCCGCGCCGTCGAGGTGCTCGCGCAGGGTCCAGGGCCGTCCCTCGGCCCTGGTCGTCCGCGCGCGGATCGCCGTGCGCAGCGCGGCGGCGCCCTGGCCGGGGAACTCGGTCCACGCGGTACCGACGAGCTTCGCGTGATGCGCGTCGCTCGAGCCGGTCTCCGCGACGCGAAGCACGTGCGTGTTGAGCCAGCGCGCGCGCTGCACGCGCACGCGGCCGGCGTAGCTCGGATTGTTGATCTCGATGCCGTCGACGAACGAATCATCGTCGCCGCGCGCCGCGAGCGAACGGAGCGCGCGCTCGCCCACCGAGAACGTCAGGTAGGAGAGCGGGTGTGGCACGATCGCGATGCCGCCGCCACGGTGGATGAGGCTGATCGTTTCGTTCAGCGCCCGGAACATCGGGATCTCGTCCTCGACGAACAACGCAAGGAGGTGTCCCGACCGCGTCGTGAC
Source organism: Candidatus Limnocylindria bacterium (assembly GCA_038227105.1). Taxonomy (GTDB): domain Bacteria; phylum Chloroflexota; class Limnocylindria; order P2-11E; family P2-11E; genus UBA4735. The sequence goes on from JBBRQB010000088.1 coordinate 1,648, forward strand.
CTCGATGCCCGGAACGACCTCGACCTTCGAGCCGCGTTTCGCCGCAATGTCGCGGAGGATGAAGGCGCCACGGATGTCGTCGTGATCGGTGAGGGCGATCAGATCCAGGCCTGCACTCTCGGCGGACAGGAGGATCTCCTCCGGTGAGGCGAGCCCGTCGCCAAGGTCCGAGTGGAGCTGCAGATCGGCCTTACCCACGCTGGCGACCGTACCCGAGCGTCATCAGCGGCGCCAGAAGGCCTCGAAGACCGACCACTGCTCCGGTGCGGCGCGGACGTGCTCCTCCAGAAGCTCGGCCCACCGCCGAACGCCGTCGCGGAGATCGGCGTCGTGATCGCCGGTCCGGCGCAGCAACAGCTCCGGCTCGAAGATGGCGGTCATCCTTCCATCTCGGTGTCGCGCGAAGCCGGGAATGAGCGACGCCCCGGTCCGGAGGGCCAGCGCGACGTGGGCCGACGGGATCAGGGCCTCGTGGCCGAAGAACGGCACGCGCTCCCCGACGCCGGTGACCGCACGGTCGGCGAGCAGGCCGAGCGCGCCGCCGCGCTTGAGCACGCGATGGATGCCGAGCGGCGATCCGGTGTAGACGAGCGTGAGACCCATGCGGCGCCGCAACCGGTTGATCACGCGCGAGAATTCGCCGGTCTCCTCCTCGACGGGCAGCGTCACCGCGTAGCCGTTCGCGACGAAGATCTGTCCGCAGACCGAGATCGGTCCGAGGTGCGCGCTCGCGAACACGACACCGTTGCCTCGCGCATAGGCGGAGACCACGTGCTCCCAGCCCGTCACGGTCACGTTCCGCCGGATCGTCGCGTGATCCCACCGGGCGATCCGAAAGAGCTCCAGGTAGTGGCGCACTTGCTCGATGAAGGTCGACCGCACGAGGCGCTCGCGGTCGGGCGCAGACAGCTCCGGCGCGACGATCGAGAGGTTCTCGCGAACGTTGGCCCGCGGTCGCGCGGCCACCCGGTAGGACAGGCTTCCCAGGACGACGGCGAGAGGACGGTCGAGGGCGGCCGGGACATGGGGCAGCGTGCGCTCGGCCAGGCGCGCCATCGCCCCGCCGATGTCCGTCACGCCCCGGCGACCGGCACCGGCGGCCACATCGGCCGGAAGATGTACCACTGATCGGGCCAGCGCTGCACGAATCCCTCGAGGCCGCGTGCGATGGACTGCGTCGCGCGCTGTACGTCCTCGGCGGCTTGCTTCGTCTTCTCGACGAAGATCGGCGGGAGGGCGATGCCGGTGAACGTGTTGTCGGCCTGACGCACGCATGCGGAGACGACGATCGGCGCGCCCGATACACGGGCGAGGCTCGCGGCCACCGCGGGGAACGCGGTCCGTGTCCCGAAGAAGTCCGCCTCGACCGTCTCGAAGGCCAGCGCCCGCGGACCCAGATCCATCATCAGTCCCACCATCTCGTTGCGGCGGAGCGCACGAAGGACCTTCTTCGCGGCGCCGTCCGGCGACAGCAGCGTGATGTTCTTGTGCGCACGGTTGCCGACCAAGAGGTCCATGAGCCGCTGGTTCTCCAGCTCATCGGCGATGACGTTGAGCGGGATCTCTTCGGAGATGCGCGCGCCGCCGAGCTCGAAATTCCCGAAGTGGATGGACACGAAGATGACGCCCTTGCCGTGCGCGAGGGCGCCGCGGAGGTGCTCCCAGCCCTCGATCGTGACGAGGCGCTCGAAGTCCGCGGCACCCAGTGACGGGAACCGCATGATCTCGATGAGGTATTTCGCGAAGTTGCGGAACGACCGCCGCGCCACCTGCGCGACTTCGCGGTCGGTGGACGGTTTGCCCAGGACGATCGAGAAGTTGTGCTTCGCGATGCGCCGCTTGGCCGTCCACGTGAGGTACCCGAGCTCGCCCACGGCCACAGCGAAGGCATACAGGGGCCCGGCGGGCACGCGCTGCGCGATCGCGGAGCACACTCGCCAGACCCAGTAGCTGACGCCGTGCAGGATCCGCTCGGCCACTAGGCCTTTCCGGTCAGCGTCTCATTGTTCTTGCCGCTGATGAAGTCCTCGACCATCACGCGAGAGAGGTCGTCGTGGATCTGCTTCGGCGGCGACTTCATGAAGTACGACGCCGGTGCGACGATCGTGCCCGAGAGACCACGGTCGAGCGCGAGCTTGCAGCAGCGGATCGCATCGATCACGACGCCGGCGCTGTTCGGCGAGTCCCAGACCTCGAGCTTGACCTCCGCGTTCAGCGGAACGTCGCCGAAGGTCGTGCCCTCCATCCGGATGTAGCACCACTTGCGGTCCAGGAGCCACGGCACGTAGTCGGACGGGCCGACGTGCACGTCTTTGGGGTCCATCTCGTAGTCCAGCATGCTCGTGACGGCGTTCGTCTTGCTGATCTTCTTGGACTCGAGACGCTCGCGCTCGAGCATGTTGAGGAAGTCGGTGTTGCCGCCGAAGTTCAGCTGATAGGTGCGGTCGAGGCGGACACCCCGGTCCATGAACAGGCGGGTGAGGACCCGGTGGGTGATCGTCGCGCCGACCTGTGACTTGATGTCGTCCCCGATGATCGGGAGCTTCCGGTCGGCGAAGCGCTTCTGCCAGTACGGCTCCCGGCCGATGAACACCGGTACGCAGTTGATGAAGGCGCACCCCGCGTCGAGGATCTGCTCGACGTACCACTTCGTGGCCTCTTCGCTGCCAACGGGCAGGTAGGACACGACCACGTCGACCTTGCGCTCCTTGAGGATCGCGACGATGTCGTCGGTCGGGCCATCCGCCTTCTTGACGACCGCGGCCAGGTACTTGCCGATGCCGTCGTGGGTCATGCCGCGCGATACCTTCACGCCAGTCTTCGGGACGTCCGCGAACCGGTAGGTGTTGTTCGGCGCCGCGTAGATGGCGTCCGCGAGGTCCTTGCCGACCTTGTTGCGGTCGACGTCGAACGCCGCGACGAACTCGACATCGCGGAGGTGGTAGCCGCCGAGCTCGACGTGCATGAGACCCGGGATCTTGTCGCCGGCCTTCGCATTGCGGTAGTAGTGCACACCCTGCACGAGCGAGCTCGCGCAGTTGCCGACGCCGATGATCGCGACGCGGATCGGGCGACGGCGCTTGGGTGGCCGGCCCACCGGGCGGGTGGCGTGGGCGCGGGTCACGGTCTTCTTGCGAGCGGTCGACGTGCGCGCGGTCTTCATGGAAGCAGCCATGGCTATCGGGTCCCTTCCTTTTTCGTGTTGTTCAGCGCACTGGCCACGTAGGCGATGCGCTGGAGCAGCGTGATGACGGAGAGCAACGCCACGCCTGCGACGGCGGCGACAAAGAGGAGATAGAGGCCGAGGACGCCCCACAGGCCGACCCCGATCAGAAGG
>JBBRQB010000089.1:0-4761 GCA_038227105.1 Candidatus Limnocylindria bacterium
GCCCATCGACGTTGCCGTCCTCTGCTCGTCCTTCGACGAGTTCCAGGGACAGTTCGGCCGCTTCACGCCCGACACCGACCTCGCGCTCGCCGCGATGGGGTTCTTCGAGAACGGCGGCACGCAGCTCTGGTGCGTCCGGACTGCCCACCACAAGAACACCGACGACCCGAGCTCGGCGACCGCCGTCCGCGCTGCCGCATACCTCACGTCGCCGGGCGCGCCGACTCCGGCGCGCGTGACGGGCGTCGCGCCGGGCCCGTTCGCCCTCGACGACGGCGCCGCGCTCGTGATGTCGGTCGGAGGCGGCCCAGACGTGACGGCCACGATCAGCGCCGCGGCCGCATTCCTCTCGGCCGGCGGTCCCGGTCCCTACGTGCTCGCCGACGGGCAGACGCTCGGCGTTCGCATCGATGGCGGCGCGCCGCAGCAGGTTGCGCTCGCTGCCATGGACTTCGTCGCGATCGCGAACGCGACGCCCGCCGAGGTCGCCGTCTCGCTGAACGCGAAGCTCGTCGGAGTAAAGGCTGTGGTGATCGCGGGCGTGCCGCGCATCGTCAGCGACACGAAGGGAACCGGAAGCCGCGTCGAGATCACGGGCGGCACCGCGAACGCGGCCCTCGCGTTTCCAGCGGCATCGGCCGCCGGAAAGGGCAACGTCGCGAACGTCCACGCGACGACGCTCGACGAGCTGAAGGCCCTCGCTGAGCCCGCGATCGCGGGCATCGTCGTCTCCGCCGCGCCTGGCGGCTTCCTCGAGGTCCACACGGTCGCGACGGGCCCGACCGCGCAGCTTCAGGTCCGCGCGGCGACCGCCGCCGCCTTCGGTCTCGACACGACTCCGCACGCCGGCTCGGCCTCGGGCGCCGCCAATGCGCTTCGCGTCGAGGGGAAGGATCCGGGCGCCTCCTCGAACCACATCGAGATCGAGGTGCGCGCACCGGCCGCTGGCGGGGTCGGCGCGTTCGATGTGGCCGTCATCGAGGACGGCACCTACCGGGAGGTCTTCCCGAGCCTCCGCATGACGCCAACGGCAGCTCGCTACGTCGAACGCGTCATCAACGATGCCGCCGCCGGCTCTGCGCTCATCCGTGTGACCGACCAGCTCCTCGCCGGGAGCCCCGCTCTCGCCCTTCAAACGGCGGCGCTCTCAGGCGGCGACGACGGGCTCGTGGGCCTCGTCGACACGGACTTCACGGGCTCACCGACGGGGCGCACGGGGCTCCACGCCTTCGATCGAATCCCGGACATCTCGCTCCTCCTCGTCCCGGGTCGAGCGACCCCTGCGGTGCAGAACGCGATGCTCCGCTACTGCGAGGTCGATCGAGACGGAACGATGTTCGCGGTGCTCGATCCCCCCGCTGGGCAGTCCGCGGTCGACATCATCACCTACGTCGAGTCGACGGCGGCTCTCCTCGGCCTCTCCGAGTTCGGCGCCATGTACTGGCCGCGGGTGAAGGTCCTCAACCCGGATCGCGGCGTCTTCGGCGCGCAGGACAAGATCGTGGTCCCACCCTCGGGGATCGTCGCCGGCGTCTACGCGCGCACCGACGCCGCGCGTCCGGGTGGCGTCTACGATCCGCCGGCGGGCATAGACGCCGGCCGCCTGTTCGGCGTGCTCGGCTTCGAGACCGACGAGGTGCTCGAGGAGCGGAAGCGCGACCTCGTCTACCCGAAGCGGATCAACCCGCTCACGACCGGCCCGGGTCTACCGCGCTACATCGACGGCTCACGCACGCTGAAGGGCGACGGCAACTTCCCGTACGTCGGCGAGCGACGCGGCGTGATCTTCATCGAGCGCTCGCTGAAGCAGGGCCTCCAGTTCGCACGCCACAAGAACAACACCGAGGGACTGCGCGCGACGGTGCGGCGCACCATCACGTCGTTCCTCCTCGCGCAGATGAACAACGGCGCGTTCCGCTCGCGCGAGCCGGCAAAGGCGTTCTTCGTCGACGTGTCCGAGCTGCTCAACACGCCGACCGTGATCTTCGCCGGCAAGCTGCTCGCGCGCATCGGTCTCGCCACGAACAAGCCCGCGGAGTTCATCGTGCTCCGCATCTCGCAGGACACCCGGGCCCTCGAGGCCGAGCTCGCCGCGGCCAACGGCTGATCGGAGGACGAGATGCCCGTCATCGGTAACCCGCGCAGCTTCCACAAGAAGTTCAAGTTCGTCGTCGAGATCGACGACGTCGGCCACGCCGGCTTTCAGAAGTGTAGCGAACTCTCCGTCGAGGTCGCGAAGGTCGAGTACTTCGAGGGCGGCTCGCTCATCCCGAACAAAAGCCCCGGCCGGCTCACGTTCGCCGACGTCACGCTCGAGCGCGGCGCCACGCAGGACCGCGACCTCTTCGACTGGCTCCAGGACGTCGCGATCACGTCGAGCGGCCTCGGGCTCGTCGACCCGTACTACAAGCGCAACCTCGACGTCGTGCAGCAGGACCGCGATGGGACGACGCTCCGGCGGTGGTCGCTGTCGCGCGCGTGGCCGACGAAGTTCGTCGCCGGCGAGTGGGACAACGAGAGCGACGAGAATGTGATCGAGCAGGTCACGCTGGCGTACGACTTCTTCGAGCTCTTGCAGTAGGCCGACGCTCGCCAAGGTGGGGCGTCGAGGGGTTCTCGCCATCTCGGACCGGATGTTGAGCAGCATCGCCATCAGTCAACCCCGCGGCTACGGCGTGGCGCCGTGACCGAGCGTGTCCTGCGGCCTCGCACTAGCGTTCCGGCGCGCGCGCCGGCGGTGACGGTCCGGACCGCGAAGGTGAGCCAGGTCGTATCCAGCCGACGGGAGGAGCTGCGGGCGTCGACGATCGCGCGGACGAGATCTAGGAGGAGCTGCGCATCGGTTCCCGGCGGCAGCTCACCGCGGTCGATCGCGCGCGTGACCATGGATCTCCACTCGCCCCGACGCTCGTCCACGGCATCTCCGATGATCGCTTCGACCTCGGGGCGATATCGCTCGTCGAGTAGCCGCGCCCAAGCTCGGCCCTCGACCTTCCGACCGAAGGTGAATCGCCGCGTGAATGCCTCGACGAGATCACTCTCAACCCGTCCGGTATCGGGCAGCGGGCTCGTGCGAAGCGGCGTCCGCATCCGGTCCACGAGAGCAGTGACCAGCGCCACACGGCTTGGCCAGCGCCGATAGACCGTGGTCTTGTTGACTGCAGCCCGAGACGCAACCGCCTCCATACGAAAGCCGGTGTAGCCCGAGCGCGCGAGCTCGACGACCGCGGCATCGAGCACGCGGCGGGCCACCTGCTCGCTGCGTCCCCCGAGGATCCCCTGGGTGCGACGCGCTGCTCCGGTGGAACGACCCATAGGCCCGACACTAGTAGCATCGCCCTCTTGGAGATGGCAACCCGGCGTTGCCATCGTGTCCGCGGCACGCTAGCGTCGTTTTCTGATGGCAACGATGTGTTGCCATCCGAAGGAGTCTCGATGGGCTGGCACGACGTTGTCGCGTACTTCTTCGGAGGCGTGTTCCTGGCGAACTTCGTCCCGCACTTCGGCGCTGGCGTGTCGGGGCGCTTGTTTCCCACCCCGTTCGCGAAGCCGCCGTTTCGAGGGCTCTCGTCACCTGCCGTGAACATCCTCTGGGGTCTCTTCAACCTCGCGGTGGCCTACGCCCTGCTTGTAGTGGTCGGGAGCTTCGAGCTGCGGCGTGTGGCCGATGTCGCCATCATGGGGGCCGGCTTCGGGCTCGCGTCGCTTGGTGTGGCTCGGTCGCTGCGCAAATTGGATGGTCGTTCGCCGTCACTACCGCCGTAGAACGGGATCCCATGCGACTGCCGCAGGCCGTACGACGTTGATCACGCGTCAGTGCACCTCCCGCCGCAGCACCTCGGCGACGAGGTTTTCCCGTCGCGATACCACGCCGCTACCGCCGGCCGTTCGTCCCCTGACGGCGCTCTGAGCGCTTTGCCTCTCCGGAGCCGACGCTCCGAGGAGGCGACGCCGCGATGCCGCACATCATCCACTGCCCGTCGGGCCTTGCCGGCTCGATCCGCGGCCTCAAGGTCCGTGAGGAGCGTGTGCTCGCCGATCGCAAGCTCCAGAAGGCGGGGAGCATCGTCGACGAGCTGCTGCGCGCATGCTGGGAGGAGACGCACGACGCAGGCCCGTACGAATTCGAGGGAGGGAAGATCGACTGGGACAAAGTGCTGCAAGGCGACCGATTCTTCGCGCTCCTCGAGATCCGCGCCCTCACTTACGGCGCCGAGTACGGGTTCGCGGTGACGTGCCGCGAGGACGGTTGCCGCGCACGCATCGACTGGGAGTTCGATCTCCAGAAGCTCCCGGTGCGCGCGCTCGCCGACGAGAGCAGAGCGGCGTTCGTCGCCGGTAACCGCTTCGAAACGATCCTCCCCGACGCCGGCAAGCGCGTGTGGTTCCGCCTCTTCACCGGCGCCGATGAGCGCAAGCTCCCCGCGCTCCGCAAGAATGCCGGAGAGCGGATGCTCTCGGCGATGCTCGCCTTCCGCGTCGTCGAGGTCGAGGGCATCGAGGACCGCGAGCGCCGTCGCTTCATCGAGGAGCTGTCGATGCGCGACGCCGACTTCCTCGTCGACGAGTTCGACCGCGTGGACTGCGGCGTCGACACGACGATCGAGATCGAGTGCCCCGAGTGCTTCGCGCGTCAGGACGTGCAGCTCCCTTTCGACCAGACGTTCTTCCTTCCGGGGAAGGCCCGGACGGCGCGGAGGCGGGACCGCAGTGGCTCCTCCCCCGCGTAGACATGGAAAGCTGGCGCGAGGCGCTGTTCCA
>JBBRQB010000090.1:0-4658 GCA_038227105.1 Candidatus Limnocylindria bacterium
ACGGAGATTGTCCCGCTCCTTGCGGACCTTCTGAAGCTCCGCGCTCGAGTTCTTCAGGGCGTCGCCGACAGAGAGCACCGCCTCGGTCATCTTCTCGAGGTTCGACTCGAGCTCCGCGATCCGCCGCAGCGCGGCGGCGAGATCATTCGACGAGGAGCGGCCAGGCACGAGGTTCGTCTTAGCGCGCGGGATCACGTTGGTCGAGAGACGAATGCGCTCTACACGTAACGCGATCGCACCATGTGCGAAGGGGCCACGGACTCAGTGCGACGTCGGCTTCTTCGGCTTCGCGTCGACGGCCACGTCGATGCCGTCGAGGAGCGCCTCGAGCGTCGCATCGTCGACCTCCACGTGCTGCGCGCCCGCGGTCGTTGGCTCGGGCAGCTTGAACGTCCCGCGGTCGAGCCGCTTGTAGAAGATGCACATCCCGCTGCCATCGAAGAAGAGGACCTTCAGCGCGTCGCGACGGCGGCCGAAGAAGACGAACAACGCACCGCCGCGGGCGTCGTACCCGACGCGCTCCTTCGCAAAGCCAGCGAGCCGATCGAAAGAGAGGCGCATGTCGACCGGCTCGAGGGCGACGTAGATCTCTGCACCGACGGGGATCACGAGAGCTCCCCGAGTGCACGGACGACATCGCGGAGATGCGCGGGGTCGAAGCCGGGCTCGACCGCAACCAAGGCGCGGCCGACCATCACCATGACGCGGGGAGGCATCGCCGGCCGGGCCGACGGCGTTGGTCTCACAACGCGGGCGAGCGCCGGCGCACGAGCCGCGACCTTCTCCACGGCGACGGGTTCGAGCCTCGCCTGCGCGCGTCGGCCGCCCAGCTTTCGGACCCAATAGCCAAACGCGGTCGCCGACACGCCCCGCGCGACGGCGAACGACCGCGCTGATTGCGTCCCGGCGCGCCACTCCATCACCATCTGCTGCCATGTCTGCTCGGTCATTCCTCTGGAGCATGGAAGCGGTGACCCGACCCGGCAAGACTGGCTCAAGCAGCGCATACGAAGAACAAGCCTTGGCTCGAGGAGGTCCTCGCCATCGAGCTCGAGGAGAAGACGCGCCGAAGTCTCGCGCACCGCCAACATCTCGCCGGCATCGGCGCGTTCAAACCCGTCGGGTGCAGATCCTCTGCGGCGGCGTGAAGTCGGGTGATTGCGCAGGGTTCGTGGAATTAACGGCGCGGTCGTGACGTTCTGGCGGCGAGGGCGGTTCTGCCCTCGATAGGAGCCGATGATGAGCGCCCTGCGTGCCGATGCGATCGAAGCCGTCGAGATTCCGTTCGCGCGCGCGAGGGCGCACGTCGCGGCGGTCGAGGGTATCCTTACGAGCGACGAGATGATCCGCAAGCCCCACTCGGACCTGGAAGCGATGCTCGTCGGTCAGGGGATGGAGTGGGCGCGGCTGATGCTCGAGGAGAACCTTCGACTTCGGGCGCAGCTCGAAAGGACGATCTCGGTGGTCAGCGCGGACGGGGTCGAGCGCGAGTCGACGCGCGACAGCGAGCGACATCTCGAGACGTTGCTCGGGCGCGTGTCGGTGCAGCGGTTGGCCTACCAGGCGCCGGGCGCCACGGACCTTCATCCGATGGACGCGGCGCTCAACCTTCCGCGGGAGATGTTCTCGCACGGCATCCGGCGCGTGGTCGCCAGAGAGGCCGCAAAGTGTTCCTTCGACGAGGTTGTCGACAACCTGCGCGAGCTCACGGGCGCGTCGGTCGCCAAGCGGCAAGTCGAGGAGCTCGCCATCCGCGCGGCCCAGGACTTCGACGCGTTCTACGAGCAGCGCGCGGCGGTGCGCGACCCCAAGGACGACCTGCTGATCATCAGCACCGATGGCAAGGGCATCGTGATGCGCCACGAGGATCTGCGCGAGGGCACGCGGCGCGCGGCAGAGAAGAGCGGGCGCAAGCTGGAGACGCGTCTCACGCCCGGTGAGAAGAGCAACCGAAAGCGCATGGCGCAGGTCGCGACGGTGTACTCGATCGCGCCGTTCCCACGCGGGCCTGCGGACATCCTGCACACTCTGCGTGCCGCCGACGAGGTCGATGCCAAGCGTCCGCGGCCCACCGACAAGCGCGTGTGGGCGAGCGTCGAGAAGACGGCGCGAGCCGTCATTCGCGACGCCTTCGAGGAGGCGTTGCGCCGCGATCCGGACAAGATCCGCCGCTGGGTCGTGCTCGTCGACGGCGAGCCGAAGCAGCTCCGTGCCGTGAAGGCCGAGGCGCGACGCGCGGGCGTCAAGGTCACGATCCTCGCCGACATCGTCCATGTCATCGAGTACGTCTGGGACGCCGCCCGCGCTCTCTTCGGAGGGAGCTGCGCGAAGGCCGAAAAGTGGGTCGCCGATCGGCTGCTCGCGCTGCTCACCGGACGCAGTGGCGGTGACGTAGCGAAGACCATCCGCTGGTGGGAGGCGCGCGACAAGAAGCTCGGTTCTGCCGCCCACGCGGCGATCGACAAGACCTGCGGCTACCTCGCCGACCGCACGCGCACACGCATGCTGCGCTACCGGGATGCGCTGCGCGACGGGCTGCCGATCGCCACGGGCGTCATCGAAGGTGCGTGCCGCTACGTCGTGAAGGACCGGATGGACCGAACAGGAGCGCGCTGGTCGTTGACCGGCGCCGAGGCCGTCCTGCGCCTGCGCGCGATACGCGCATCGAAGGACTTCGACGCCTACTGGGCTTTCCATCTCGAGCAAGACAAGTTGCGCAATCACACGTCACGCTACGAGGACGGCAAGATCCCTGACCCGCTGCCTGCACCGAAGCCGCGGCTCAAGAGGATCAAGTGATCGATCTCGTTGGCATTCCTTCCGCTCCAGAAGAGCCACACCCTTCCGCTCTACCACCAGACCGACAACTCGACGGCGGCGACGCATCGAATCCCCGACGGGAAGCGCGTCCTCGCCGAAGGCAGCAGCAAGCGTCCGTTCAACGAAGACTACCTCGGCATCATGAGGCACTTCGGCATGACGCCGCGAACGACCGAGGTCGGTGCGAAGGAGCAGAACGGCGACGTCGAGGCATCGAACGGCGTTCTCAAACGAGCGCTCGAGCAAGCACTTCTCGTACGCGGGAGCCGAGACTTTCCGAGTCGCGCCGCGTGGCAGTCCTTCATCGACGAGCTCCTTCGCAAGGCCAACCAAGGGCGCGGCGCTCGTGTCGCCGAGGAGATGGCTACCATGCGCGTGCTCGCCGTCGCGAAGCTGCCCGAGTTCGTCGAGGAGGACTTCTGCGTCAGCGAGTGGAGCACCGTGCGAGTAAAGCACTGCGCGTACTCCGTTCCATCGCGGTTGATCGGCGAGTGGGTCCGCGTCCGAATCTTCGAGGACCGCATCGTCGTGCGGTACGCCGGCAAGTCGGAACTCGATTGCGAACGCCTGCGAGGTCGCAATTTGAAGAGGATTGATTACCGACACATGATCTGGTCGCTCGTCCGCAAACCCGGTGGCTTCGCGCGCTACGTCTACCGCGAGGAGATGTTCCCGTCGGTCGTCTTCCGACGTGCCTACGACGCTATCCAGACGCCGCACCATGGCGTGAAGGGCGACCTCGAGTACCTGCGAATCCTGCACCTCGCCGCGAGCACCATCGAGGCCGACGTGGAGGCCGCGCTCGGACTGCTACTCGCGGCGAGCAAACCCATCACCGCCGAAGCGGTGAAGCTGCTGGCCAGCGCCTCGACGACGATCGAGATTCCGGAGCTCGTTCCCGAACCAATCGAGTTCGACGTCTACGACAATCTGCTCGGAGAGGTGGGATCGTGAGCGGCGCGGTCTCCGTCGTGCCGGCGACTTCGCCCGTCGAATCGCTCGCGATGATGATGCGCGCGCTCAAGCTGCCCTCGTTCGCCCGCTACGCTGGAGAGATCGCGCAGAAGGCCGAGCGCGAAGGCTGGACCTTCGGTCAGTACCTCCACCACCTTGCCGAGCTGGAGATCCACGAGCGCCGCCGACGCCGGATCGAGCGGTACCTAAAGGACTCGGACCTGCTGCCGGAGAAGACGCTCGGGACGCTCTCTCGAGCACGCCTGACTCCGAAGGTCTCGAAGATGCTCCCGACGTTGTGCGAGGGCGGCTTCGTGGAGCGTGGTGACAACCTGCTGGCGTTTGGACTGCCGGGCCGGGGCAAGACGCACCTCGTCTGCGCCATCGGCTACGAGCTGATCCAACGCGGGTACCGTGTGCTCTTCACCGCGACGTTCGCGCTCGTCCAGCGGCTGCTGGCTGCGAAGCGAGACCTTCGCCTCGAGAAGGAGCTGGCGGTGCTCGATGCGTACGACGCGGTGATCCTCGACGACATCGGCTACGTGCAGCAAAGCCGCGACGAGATGGAGGTGTTGTTCACCTTCCTCGCCGAACGTTACGAGCGCCGCAGCGTGATCATCACGAGCAACGTCGTCTTCAGCGAGTGGGATCGGATCTTCAAGGACCCGATGACGACGGCGGCGGTGATCGACCGCCTGGTGCATCACTCGGTGATCCTGGAGATGACAGGGACGAGCGTGCGAGCCGATGCGGCGGAGCAGGCGAAGAAGGAGGCAGCGACGACAGTTACCGGAACGACGACGGCGAAGAACAAGCAGGCTGGGAACGAGGTCGATGGGGAAGTGTAATTGTCGTTAATGGGTGGATGTAATTGACGTCGGCCA
>JBBRQB010000091.1:0-4360 GCA_038227105.1 Candidatus Limnocylindria bacterium
ATCTGTTCAAGAGGGGCTTCGCTGGCACCGTGACGCATTGGGTCGGCGCGCACGACACCGTTCCCCGGTCGCTGCGGTATCGCGCATTCCTCGTCGCGGAGCCGCTGTACACCCGGGCATTGCAGCTGCGCGGCGGCCGGCGGGGCGGGGGCGAATGAAGCTCGGCGTGCTGCTGACCCATGCGGGGATCCCCGTGCCTGATGGCGCCGCCGACAGGGACGTGCGTGCGATCGCGTACGACTCGCGGAAGGTGAAGGAGGGCTCGCTCTTCGTGGCGATCCCGGGCTTCCATCGCGACGGCACGGACTTCATCCCCGACGCGGTGCGGAACGGCGCGGTCGCCGTGGTCGCGGAGCGCAGCGTGAGCGCGAGCGCTCCGGTCGCGGTCGTCACCGATGTGCGCGCGGCGCTCGCGGATCTCGCGGCGGACCTCTACGACCACCCGACCGGCAAGCTGAAGGTGGCGGCGATCACCGGCACCGATGGCAAGACGACCACGGTGCATCTCGTGTCCGACGTCCTCGAGGCCGCAGGCGAGCGCACCGGGTACGCGACGACCGTCGACTTCAAGCTCGCCGGCCACGAATGGCAGAACGAGACGCGCCAGAGCACGCAGGAGGCCGTAGAGCTGCAGGAGTTCTGCGCCGAGCTCCTCGTGGCCGGCGGCACGTGGGGCGTGCTCGAGGCAACGTCGCATTCGCTTGCGCTGCGCAAGATGCGCGCGGTCGACGTCGACGTCGCGGTCTTCACGAACCTCAGCCCCGAGCACCTCGACTTCCACGGCACGCTGCAGGCGTACCTCGAGGCGAAGGGCATCCTGTTCGAGATGCTTCCGGGCGGGTCGGACAAAGGTGTGGTCAAGACGGCCGTCCTGAACGCGGATGACCCGCACTGGCGCTACCTCGCCGACCGCGCAGCGGGCGCGCGCGTCATCACCTATGGCATCGATGCGCTCGCGGACGTGCAGGCGACGGTGTTGTCGGCCGACGCGAACGGGTCGCGGCTCACGGTCAGCGCGTTCGGAGAGTCCGTCGATCTGCGGCTCCCGCTCGTCGGCCGGTTCAACGTGCACAACGCGCTTGCCGCCACCGGCGCGGGCCTCGCCGCGGGGGCGACGCTCGGGCAGGCGCGCGACGCGCTCGCGCGCGCGAAGCCGGTACGCGGGCGGATGGATCGCATCGATGCCGGCCAGCCGTTCACGGTCATCGTCGACTACGCACACACGCCCGAGTCGCTCGAGAAGGTGCTCGCGCTGTTGCGTCCGCTTACGGCGGGGAGGCTGATCGCGGTCTTCGGCAGCGCGGGCGAGCGAGACCGCACGAAGCGGCCGAAGCTCGCGGCCGCCGCCGCGAAGTACGCCGATCACTTCGTCATCACGCAGGAGGATCCGCGCCTGGAGGATCCGGCGACGATCCTCTCGGAGATCGAGGCCGGCGCCCTCGAGGCAGGCAAGACGCGTGGCGCGGACTACCGCGTCATCGACGACCGTACCGAAGCGATCAACGCTGCCATCGCCGAAGCGACAGCGGGAGACACGGTGCTGCTCGCGGGCAAGGGTCACGAGGGCTCGATCATCGTCGGCGAAGCAAAGGTCCCATGGGACGAGGCCGGCGCCGCGCGGGCGGCGCTGCGCGCGCGTGGGTTCGCGGCGTGAGCAGGTCGCGGCTCGGATCATCTGCCGCCGCCGTGAAAGCCCAGACGAGGGTCTACGCGGAGCGGGTCGACGAGCTCGTGGCCCAGCTGCGTCAGGAGATCGGCGCGCCCGCGATGCCCGCAGGACGTCCCGCGCTCGTCGTGCTCATGGGTTATCCCGGGGTGGGCAAGTCGCACTGTGCACGTCTCCTGGCGGCCAGGCTCGGCGCCGCTCACGTGGCCAGCGACCAGCTGCGGAGCCGGCTCTTCATCGCGCCGACCTACGCGGATGACGAGAATGCGACCATCTTCAGGTGCGTCGACGCGCTGGTGGAGGGGATGTTGCGCGACGGTCATCGGGTCATCGTGGATGCCACGAACCTGCTGGCGCGCTACCGCGAGGCCAGCGTCTGCGCGGCCGAGCGGGCCGGCGCGCTCATCGTCTTCGTCCGGGTGACCGCCGATGAGGCTGCGATCCGTGGGCGCCTCGTGGAGCGACGGACATCTCGCGCAGCGGACGATCACTCGGACGCAGATGAGCGCGTCTACGAGCGGATGCGCGACCGGCCGTTCGAGCCGCCGGCTGAGGGGCACCTCGAGCTCGTGAACGACGGCGATCTTGACCGGGCGATCGAGCGGATCGCGGGCGAAGTGGAGCGGCGATGCGCATCCGCGATCTGATCTTCGGGATCCTCGCCGTCATCCTGCTGGTCGGATACATCGTGCTTGGGCAGCGTGTCGCGCCGCTGCTCCTCCCCGCCGCAGCGAGCACGCCCGCCCCCGCGCGACCGACCGGTAAGGTCCCGGCGCCGACGGTCAACGGCCAGATCGCGTTCATCCTTCGCGGCGATGTCTTCGTGCTCACCGGCGGCCATTACGCGTCGCGCACGGATGAAGGCCGTTCGCAGACGCCGGCGCTCAGTCCCGATGGCCAGACGCTCTACGTCTCGCGCGTCGAATCGATCGACGGCAAGAGCGTCGTGGACGGCCAGACCGTCCCGGCGCGGCTCGGGTTCAGCAACGTGGTCGCGAAGCCGGCCGCGGGCAGCGCCGAGGAGGTCCTGTTCAACGGGCTCACGAAGTCCGCGAACGGGTTCCATGCCGTGCACTGGTACCTGTCGCCGGCGCCGTCACCGGACGGGAAGAAGCTGGCGGTCATCGAGGCCGACCAGGACGGCTCGTCGGACCTTCTGCTGCTCGACCTCACGACGAGGAAGCCACCGGTCATCCTGTCGAACGGCGTGGACTGGACCGATCCGGCGTGGTCGCCCGACGGCAAGATCATCATGGTGACCGCATACGACACCGTGACCGGATCGCCGGAGCTGCTCCTCAAGCCGGCCGACGGCGTCACTCGCTCCACCCGGATCACCGGGCTGCCCGACGGCGAGCCGTACCGCGCCACCTTCTCGCCCGACGGCAAATGGATCGCCTACACGCTCCGGCAGAACGGGAAGAACGACCTCCACATCTTCGAGCTCGCGACGAAGCGCGACACCGCGCTCACGAGCGACGGGCAGAGCTGGAACCCCACGTTCTCGCCCGACGGCACCCAGCTCGCGTTCCTGCGGGCGCAGGCCTTCACCATCGATCTCTGGGTGATGGACCTCGGGGTCGCGCTTACGACCGGTGGCGCGCCGAAGGGCTCGACGAAGATGACGAACGGTGAGGGCGTCGACGGCGCGAACCGGCCGAGCTGGAGCCGCTAGCTGAGGTCCCCCAGGACCTGAGTCACAAATAGAAGCCCCCGACTAGGGTGCGCGGTGTTCAGACCAAAACACCACTAGTCGGAGGGGCTTCTTTTGTATCACGCAGCCGCGACCACGCCGCCGATGCGCGCGTTCCTCGTTGCCGAGTCGCAGCGGATCGGGGTGAGCCAGACCGCGCGGCGCCTCGGGATCAGCCGGCGGACGGTGTATCGCTGGCGTCGACGCGCACCGGACTTCGCCGACCGGTCCTGCCGACCGCATCACTCACCGAATCGCACGAGCGACGCGGTCGAGGCCGAGGTGCTGGCCCTGCGGATGGCCGAAGGCATCGGCCCCGACCGGATCGCCGCGGTCCTCGGTCTGGCGCCCTCGAGCGTGCACCGGATCCTGTGTCGTCACGGCGCCCAGCGCCTCAGCCACCTGTTCCCCAAGCCCCGGCGGAGCTTCGGTCGCTTCGACATCCAGACCCCCGGTGAGCTCATCGCGATGGACACCAAGAGCCTCGGCCGGCTGGACCGCGGTGGCGGGCGGCATCCGGGCATGGGCGGCGGACGACGTGCGGTCGGCTGGCGGCAGCTGCACGTGGCGATCGATCTGGCCAGCCGGGTCGTCTTCACCGAGCTCCGCTCGAGTTGCGGCAACGCCGACACGATCGCGTTCCTCGAGCACGCCGTCGCGGCGTTCGATGCCCAGGGCATCCGGGTCCAGCGGGTCCTCACCGACAACGGCTCGGGATACAAGCGGACCTTCCACGAGCGCGCGGCCGCGCTCGGACTGCGCCACACCCGGACCAAGCCGTACCACCCTTGGACCAACGGCCGGGTCGAGCGCTTCAACCGCACGATCCAACACGAGTGTCTCTATCGAGACACCTTCCACGCAGAACAAGAGCGCGACCTTGCGGTCGCGCTCTTCGTCGCCTACTACAACCGCGAACGTCCGCACCAAGCACTCGGAGGCCTCACGCCGCTGGACTGGCTAGACCGGTGGCGTGTGACCCAGGTCCATGGAGCCCTCAG
>JBBRQB010000092.1:0-4129 GCA_038227105.1 Candidatus Limnocylindria bacterium
ATCGCGCCCTTGTCCGCGTCCGTCAGGCGCTTGGCGTCCTTGTACGTCGCGTAGGCGACCTCGACCTCGGCTTTGAGATCCAGCGCCTCGCGCTCGGAACGCCAGTCGCGCAGCGTCTTGAGCTCACCCTCGGCGGTCTCCGCGCGTGCGGTGACGTCCTTCAGGGTGAGCCCCATCTGCGCCTTCTCGTTGAGCAGCGCCGTGCGCTCGCTCATCAGCGTCGAGACGCTGGTCTCGAGCTCCTTCATCTTGACAGGGTCCATCTCAGTCACCTCCGGCTTTCCAGCCGCTTGGCCGGCCTGGGCCGGGTTGTCGTCGTCCTCGTCGTGGCGCGCGGCGAGCTGCGCCATCCCGTCGAGGAAGGGGTTGTTGGTCAGGCCCGCGCTCGTGAGGCGGGCGCCGACGGGCTCGCCACTCACGCGATCGCGCGAGCGGAAGCGGATCGCCGGGCTGATGAAGCGGTACTTGCCCTCGCGGATGTACGAGCGCGCGGGCTCCATCCACTCCACGAGGCCCCAGAGACCGTCGGTCTGGCGGTTCTGCAGATCGACCACCCAGCCCTGCGCCGGCGCGCCCGTGTGCGGGATGCTGCCGTCCGACGCGTCGACCTCCGAGGCGTGCTCGAAGTCGATGGGGATGCGGCGGTTGGCGGTCGCCTTGAAGTTCTTGACGATGTCGTCGAACGTGCGGGCGTCGAGCTCGAACGGCCCAGCCGCGTGCCCGGCGAACGAACCCACCTTCGCCAGCTGGATCCACACGGGCGCGTTCGGGTGCGCGAGCGACTCGCTCGCGAGCATGGCGCCGTCGAGCTCCACGGCGCGGAGGTGCCGCGTATGGGTCACAGTGACGCCGTCCTGCGGGTGAATCGTGACGTCGATGCGGGACGTCTTTCGGCGGCGGCGACGGGCGACCTTTTCGGCCTCCGTCTCCTCGGCGTCGTCCGCCTCGATCTCCGGCTCATCCTGCGGCATTGGGCTTTCCCTTCGGTTCGGACTTCCCGCGCGGAACGTCCTCCTCGCGCGTCAGCGCGAGCGACTCGAGCTTCTTGATCCGCTCGTCCTGCGCCTCGATGTGGGCGTTCAGCTGGACGAGCACGGTGTGGATCTCCCTCACCTGGGAGAAGCCATCGCCGGCTGCCATTGCGTGGAGCTCGGGGATCTCGATCTTGTGCGCCATCAGTGGACCTGGTCTTCCTCGTTGCCCTTCACCGGCTCGTCGCCCGGCTTAGCGTCGGGCTTCGGGTCATTGGGCTTGGCGGCCGGCGCCGCGGTCTGCGGGAGCGTGAGCGGGCGCGCGTTCTTGTCAGTCTCGGTGGCGATCGGAAGGCCCACCATCGGCGCGAGCTTCGTGCCGTCGATCTGCATGCCGGCCTGCACGGCGACGAGCGCGCGTGCCATGACCTCGCCCGGGTCGGGGTTCTCGACCGCGTGCACGATCACCCGCGGCGTCAGGTGGGTGAAGTGCGGGAAGTTGAGCTCCGTGAGGGGTTTTGCGAAGTCTCGTCGCAGCGTCGTCCCGAGCGCCATGCTGTCGAAGCGCGTGAGCGCGACCTGGTCTTCGCGCATCGTGTCGGCCTGGGCGCGGCTGCCGTTCTTGCCGATGTCGGTGGTGCCCGTCTGGCCGAGGACGGCCTTGGTGACCTCGCCGTTGCAGAACGCCATCCACGCCTCGTGCGTGATGCCGCCCTCCACCCGCTGCATCTCGATGCGGACGCTGTCGGGAAGGACGCCGCTCGACATCGTCCCGAGCCCGAGGGCGCCGAGGGTCGTCTTCGCTGCGTCGATGTCCTGCGCGGTCGCCGTGCGCGGCTGGCCGTCGTCGCGCGTGGCGTAGAAGCCGACCGGCTTGGGCCTCGAATAGCCCTCGACGTACTGCACCGCAGCCCGCGCGCCGACGCCCTTCAGGGCAAACCAGTAGGCGAGCTGGCGGCCGAGGCCCTCGCGCGTCGGGTAGTCGCCGCGGAGCTTCGGCGCGTGGATGATGAATTTGCCCGGGTAGTCGGCGACGCGGATGCCCAGCGGACCGGCCGGCCCGAAGCCGGCCTGCGACTGCCAGCCCTGCGAGATGTAAAGGTCCCAGGTGTCTCGGAGCGGGTACCAGAAGCGGCGCGGGTGGAGGAACGAGAGGCCTTTCACCTCCCAGTTCGTGCCGGTGCGCTCGTACTCGATCTCCGCGCCCGCGACCCCGTAGTAGATGCCCCAGAGGAGGCAGGCGATCGTCGTCGGCAGGTCCTCGATGTTGAGGAGCTGCGTCTCGACGAAGGAGGCAATCTCCTTCGCCATCACGTAGTCGGGGTCGCTCTCTTCGGTGACCGCGGGAATCACCTCGATGCGCCCACCGGCGACGGCGAGGATGCGCTTCGAGACGACCGAGTAGCCGTGCGGGTCGCGCTCGATGAGCTCGTCGAGCAGGTCGACCCACGGTTCGCGGATGCCGTCGATCGCCGAGCGCATCGCGCTCGAGATGTAGACGAGCGTCATCGCCCCCCCGATGACGAGGGGGATGCGGTCGACCATCGGCGACGGCGCCAGGAGCGCGGGCGTGGGATCCCCCGCGAGGGGCGGGGTCATCACCGCGCGTGCGGCTTGGGGGCGTCGGGCCAAGGATCACATGCCGAACGTGGCTTCGTCGAAGTTGTCGAGGATGAGTCCGTCCGCGGGCGGCGCTGGGGCCACGGGCGGCATCGGCTTGCCGATCACGTCACGCGCGATCGCGTGCATCATCACGAGGTCGTCGTGTGTGCCGCTCTGCGCCTGCGCCTTGCTGACGCCGTTGCGCACGCGGACGATGAAGGTGAGGAGCTCGGCGGTGCTTTCGACGTCGGGCGTCGTCCACGCGCCGGTGCGGTGTGCGTTCTCGAGGGCCTCGAGCGCGGCGGCGCGGTGGACCTGGGTGTTGTTCCACCCCGGCTTCTCGTCCTCGTCGCAGTAGATGTTCGGGTACTTCTCGCCCTGGTCGAGGGCCTGGAGGACGGCGGTGCCGTGGTTGTTGCGCTCGACGGCGATCGTCGCGGTGTTGTAGGCGCGCCCCATCTCGGCGAGCCGCTTGCCCATCTCCCACGTGGGGAACTGGCCATGCAGGGTGGCGACGTGCTCGCCGGTCGCCCGGTCGAACACGCCTGCCGCGCCGGGGTCACCGCCCGTGCCCTCGCTGGGATCGGCGGAGATGACGTACGTGCGGCCGGGGACGGGGCGCTTCCAGATGCGGAGCGCGCCGCCCATCTCGGTGAACGCGGGCGGCGTGGCCTTCGCGTGGAGCGTGGCCGTGACGGTGCGGTCGAAGAAGAGCCGGCCCGAGACGAGGAAGCAGGTCGCCGGGTCGGAGGGGTACTCCTGGTCGACGAGGTCCTGCTTCTTCTCGGCGACCTTCTGCTGGTACCACTTCAGCTGCTCGGGCGAGATGCCGTGCCGCTCGACGAGTTGCTCTTGCCGCTCATCCTCGGGCTCGACGACCTCCCCCGGCCGCAGCGCGGCGCGGTACTCGGTCTGCTGGAACCACGGGTAGAAGTGGGCCTTGTACCCGCTCCGCCCCTCGGCGGCCGCGCGGTACTGCTCAAAGTAGGTGCCCGCCGCGCCGTTCGGCGTCGACTCGCTCACGATCTCCGAGCCCGCTTCCGGCGACGGCACGCACTCGAGGAGCGCGTTGAGCGTCTCCTCGGCGTACTCGTAGAACGCGGTCTCGGTGAGGTGCAGGCGGCTGATGGTGCCCGCCCTGCCCTTCTTTTCGGCCGCGGCCTCGCTCGCGCCGGCTTCCACGATGCGAAGCGATGCGTCGCGGTCGGCGAGCGTCCACTCGCTGGCCGTCTCGGTGCGGAAGTGCAGCTGGAGACCGAGCCGCGCGAGCGACTGGAAGATGACGCGGTAGTTCTTGGCGAGAAGCTTCTGCGGGGTGTGGTCGGTGATCGACTGGCAGGTCGCCACGACGCGCGCGCCGGGGACGGTGAGGAAGTGGAAGATGTCCCGCGCCTGCTCCATCGTCGTGAAGCCGATCTGGCGGGGCTTCAGGACGATGTCGCGCGGCGTCCGGCGGGCGCAGTACGCGCGCTGGATGGCGTTCAGCCGCAGCTTGATGCGCGGCCCCGCCTTCGGGACGATGTCGCAGAGGCCGGCGAAGCGCTCGAAGCGGCTCA
>JBBRQB010000093.1:0-3928 GCA_038227105.1 Candidatus Limnocylindria bacterium
CCCGCGAGCACCGGCTGGTTCCCTTCCACCGCGAGCCGGAACGCGTCAACGATGCGGGCGCGTGAATCCTTGTCCTCGCCTCGCGCATCGCCGCCGGTGTGTGCCGCGACCGCGGCGAGCCGCCGATCCACTCCCGGCCCGCCCGCGATCCGGGCCAGCGGTGCGGCGTACGCGCTCGCAAGGAGCGTCGCGGCCTGGTCACACAGCTCGACGAGCAGCTGCAGGTTCGCGGACGACAGTCCTTCGCGTTGTGGCTCGTGCACGAAGAGGTACGTGCCCTGGCCCCGAACCGGGAGCAGGGCCGTGGCGCCGGTACGCAGGAATGGCGGGAGGTTGATGCGTCGTTCACGCGAGCCATCGCTCACGACGACGGCCACCCCGCGATGGCGCGCCTCCTCCACGAGCGCGATGGTCCCCTGCTCGACGTCGAGCGCCGCCATCCCGATCGCGTACACCGCGCGGCAGCCGCCGTCTGGCAGGTCGTGCAGGACCGCGACGTCGTGGGCGACGACGATGTCGCGAGCGCTCCGCGCGAGCCAGGTCGCGACCTGCATCTCGGCGCGCTCGGCGCTGTGCGCCTCCAGCACGCCCGCGAGGGCGATGCGCTGGGCCTCGATCGCGTGGCCCCCGCGGATCCGGACGGCGGTCGTCGCCACCTGCTCCGCCACGCGGCCGAGCTCCGCGCGCCGTTCGGCGGTCAGGCGGCGACGCTTCGACGACGCGAAGATCGCGAAGCCGACGAGCCGTCGCGCGTCCCGCAGCGGAAGGAGGAACGGGTAGCCCTCGCGCAGGACGTCGGGGACGCTGATCGAGGTCGGCAAGGACGAGCCGCTCACGAAGGCACCCGCCGATCCGCCGAGCCCGCGCAGCGTCTCCACCGCTTCGCCCGTCACCCGGAAGCGGGCCCGTTGCTCGGGGTCAATACCCTCGGCCTCGATCGCGTTCAGCACACCGATGCCGCGGTCGTCGAAGACGAGCACCGAGGCAGAGTCGGCGGGCAGATCCAGCGCGCGCTCGCCGTACGCGAACAGGATCCGCGCGAGCTCGGTATGGGACGACGCGGCGGTGATCGTCGCGACCGACGCGTACGCGGATTCGGTCCGGCGCTGGAACCGGCGGAACTGCGCGCCCGTCGCGCCGGCGAGCGCCGCGGCAGCGAAGTAGAGCGCGCCCCACGCGGCGCCGCCCACGACATCGATAGGGCCGGCACCCGGCCGCAGGATCGCGATCTCGACGACGATCGCGGTGCCCATCGCCGCGAGGTCGAGGAGGTGGGTCTGGCGGAGCGTCACGGCCGCGAACGCGATGGGCCAGATCAGCGCGACCGGTGCGAACGGCTGATATCGGGCGAGGAGCGCGACCCCGAGCGCGAACGCGAAGAATTCGGCGACCGTCCCGGCCGTCGCGGCGATGTGACGTCGCGCGCGCCGCGCCGCGAGCTCCTCGATCCCGGCGGCCACGGCCAGCGCGACACCGACGGCGAGCGCGCGCGCCGGGATCTCCGGGCCGGCCGACCCGGTCTCCTCGACGATGCCGACGAACGCGAGGATGGCGATGGCGAGAACGACGCGGGCGCGGAGGTGGAGGGAGGCGAAAGCCCGCTCGGCCTCGGTCATCCGGACCGCCCCGGGTGCGTCCCACCGGCTCGCCCGCTCGCTTCCATCGCCCTCCAGTGTCGGCCCGCCGTCCTATTAAAGGAGTGACTCGCTGGTACCGCGCCGTACCGACGGACCGACGTCACCCTAGAATCCAACGCAATGGCCATTCGAGTGCTCCTTGTAGACGACCATGAGCTCGTTCGCCAAGGGATCGCCGCGATGCTCGCGAAGGCCGATGACCTCCAGATCGTCGGCGAGGCGCGTACCGGGCGGGAGGCCGTCGAGTACGCCCGCCGCGAGCTGCCGGACGTGATCCTGATGGACGTCCGGATGCCGGATATGGACGGGCTGGAAGCGACCAAGAAGATCAAGGAAGAGCGACCCCGGACCGCCGTGGTGATGCTGACGATGCACGAGAACCCCGCCTATCTCCGTGAGGCGGTGCGGGCGGGTGCCGCCGGCTACCTCCTGAAGGACGTTTCGCGCGAGGAGCTGGTCGACGCCATCCGGCAGGTCGCGACCGGCGGCGCGTTCATCGAGTCGCAGATGCTGAAGGGCATGCTGAGCGAGATGAAGCCGCAAGGCCCGGTGCCCGCGGCCGCACGGAACCTCACCAAGCGCGAGCGCGAGATCCTCGCGCTGGTCGCCGAGGGCATGAGCAATCGTGAGATCGCCGAGCGGCTCGTCCTCTCACCGGAGACCGTGAAGAGCCATGTCGCCGCGATCCTTGAGAAGCTCGGTGTCTCCGACCGCACGCAGGCGGCGATCTACGCGGTCCGCAACGGACTCGTCGAAGGAATGGCCGCCGGCTAGGTCGCTCGCCAGTTCTTGCCGGTCGCCCCCGCGAGCTCGCGGATGGGCAGCTGGTCGAAAGTCTTATTGATGCTCGAGCCGAGGCGCTCGATATCCGCGCCGTACACGTGGATCGAGATCGCGCGACCGCTCCCGTCGTTGGCGACCCGATGGATGTTCTCCGCGGGCGGGATGAGCGACGTGCAGCTCCCGCGCTTCGCGGTCTCACGCCCCTTCTCAACGAGACAGAGCCCGTCCTGATCCTCAGCGAGGTGGTAGAGCGTCTGGGACTCCTCCCCCTCGTACACGCCGACGACGCACCAGCTCACGTGGTCGTGGATCGGCGTGCACTGCCCGGGGTACCAGACGAGTGCGACAACGCTGTGCGTGCGGTCGGGCGACACATGCAGGATGTGCTGGGTGTAGCGGTCGGGCGAGCCTTCCTGCGCCGCATCCGGGAGCACATCGGGCTGCGCGACGAGCTCGGCGAGCCGCAGCCGGGTCGTCTCGACAAGGCCGGCTTCGTCGTCGCGGCAACGCTCGTGGAGGATGGCTAGGTCGCGGATGAAGGCGTCGAGCGCGCCCGGGACGGTCGGCACGGTCGCAAGATACTCCGTCACAATGACCGCGGTCGATGTCCGAACAGCATCTGCTCCGCGGGCTCGAGCGCGCCACATGGCGCGTCGGTGCGACCACGAACGACAGCGACCTTTTCGCCCTGATCCTCGAGGCCGCCGCTGACGTCGGGTACGAATCGGCGTCGCTCATGGTCTACGACCGCGATAGCGACGCGCTCGTCGTGAAGGCCGCGAAGGGCGAGGACATCCTCGGCACAAAGGTGCCCACGGGACCCGCGATCTCATGGCAGGCCATGGAGCGACGCGCCGCCGTGGTCGTGAAAGGCCCGGCCGGCCCAGACCTGCCGCACACGTACACGAAGGATGTTCCGTACGCGATCTGCCTGCCGCTCCTCGCGGGCGCAAAGGCGCTCGGTGTGCTCAACGTGAATCGCTCGTCCGAGCCGTCCGAGTCGCAGGTCGCGTACCTGCGGATCCTCGCGTACCAGACCGCGTTCGCGATCGAGCGTGACGCTCTCTACGGCGACCTGCGGTCCTTCACCGGACAAGCACTGTCGCAAGAAGTTGAATCGCGGCGGCATATCGCGCGCGAGCTGCACGACGGGCTCGCACCGATCATCGTCTCCGCGTACGGCATCCTCCAGAACCCGGGCATGACCGACGTGGACCTCAAACGCGCGACGGATTACCTGCGCAAGGCGATCCAGGAGACGCGCGCGATCATCGGCAGCGTGCGCCCGGCGACACTCGAGGACCTCGGGCTCGCGGGAGCGATCTCATCCGCGGCGACCGAGATCGCAGCCGAGGTCGGATGGGAGATCGAAGAGGAGATCGGTGAGGTCGGGCCGTTCCGGCCCGACGCCGAAGCGGCGCTGTACCGCGCGTCGGTCGAGGCGCTCCTCAACGCGAAGCGCCACGCCGGCGCCCGCAAAGTGATCGTGAAGGTCCAGCAGGACGAGG
>JBBRQB010000094.1:0-3916 GCA_038227105.1 Candidatus Limnocylindria bacterium
GATGGGACATCGCTGGGAGGAGACCATGTTCCATCTGTCACGCGCCGCGATCGCGGCGCTCACCGCAATATCCGTCATCGCCACCGCCTGCAGCTCAGGCGCGGAGAGCCCGAACGCTTCGGGGTCCGCCGCCGCGGGCGGCAAACCATACGCCGGGACCACGCTTCGGATCCTTGGCGCGAACCACCCCTGGGCCGATGCCCTGAAGCCGCTCCTGCCGGACTTCGAGGCCAAGACCGGGATCAAGGTCAACCTCGAGCAGTACGGCGAGGACCAGCTCACGCAGAAGCTGACGACGGAGTTCACCGCCGGCAGCTCCGACGTCGACGCGTTCATGCAGCGTCCGCTGCAGGAGGCGAAGCTCCACCAGCAGAACGGCTACTACCAGGACCTCAACGGCTACTTCAAGGACAGCAAGAAGACGCCGGCCGACTACGACGCGAACGACATCTCGAAGGCCGCCCTCGGCACCGAGACCGTCGGGGACGTGCTCACCGGCATCCCGATCGTCGTCGAGGCCGAGGTCCTCTACTACCGCAAGGACCTGCTCGCGGCCGCGAACATCTCGGTGCCCAAGACCCTCGATGAGCTGAAGGCCGCGGCTGCGAAGCTCACCGACAAGAGCAAGGAGCAGTACGGCTTCGTCGCCCGCGGGCAGCGCAGCCCGTCGGTCACGCAGTTCTCGAGCTTCCTGTACAGCTTCGGCGGCGACTGGTTCGACCTCAAGACGAAGAAGGCGACCATCGACACGCCGGAGTTCATCCAGGCCGCGACGTTCTACGGCTCGCTACTCAAGGACTACGGTCCTCCCGGTGTGCTGAACATGTCGTTCCCGCAGGCCGCGGCGGTGATGTCGCAGGGCAAGGCCGCGATGTACACCGACGCGAACTCCATCTACCAGCTCATGCTCGACCCCAAGCAGTCGCAGGTCGCGGACAAGATGGGCGTCGCTCCGTTCCCGGCCGGACCGAAGGGCGCGAACATGTACAACGTCACCTCGTGGGGCCTCTCGATGTACGCCAAGGCGCCGCATAAGGACGCGGCCTGGGAATTCATCAAGTGGGCCACGAGCAAAGAGATCGTCATCAAGACCCAGTCGACCGGCGCGGTCCCGGGCGCGCGCAAGAGCGCGTTCGATGACCCGATCGGCAAGTCCAAGTTCCCGGCCGACTGGAGCGCGGCGGCTGCCGCGTCCGGCGGCGGACGCGGCTACGACCGTCCGCTGATCGTCCAGGTCCAGAAGGGCCGCGACATCATCGGTGACGTGATCACCACCGCGATCCAGGGCGGCGACGTCGCCGGCGCGGCGAAGAAGGCCCAGCCGGACTTCCAGGCACTGCTCGACTCCGAGAAGTAGATGACGGCGGGCGGGTTCGTGGATCGCCACGCGCGGTGGCTGTTCCCCGCACCCGCTCTGCTGTTCGTCTTCGCGCTCATGATCTTCCCCATCCTCTACACAGTCTGGACGAGCCTGACCGGCTGGGATCTGGGCACCGGGAAGCCGGCGACGTTCATCGGCCCGGATAACTACGTCAAGCTCGCGACCGACGAGCGCTTCCGCAACGCGATCGGCCGCACGCTCTTCTTCACGCTCCTCGCAGTGGGGGCCGAGGTCATCCTCGGCGTGGCGATCGCGCTCATCCTCAACAAGGAGTTCCGCGGCAGGCGGATCGTGAGCTCGGTGCTCTTGCTTCCGATGATGGCCACGCCCGTCGCGATCGCGATGGTCTGGCTGCTCATGTACGAGCCGACCGCGGGGATCGTGAACTTCCTGCTGCGTTCCGCCCACCTGCCGACGCCGCTGTGGATCGCCGGCACCGAGTCGGTGCTGCCCGCATTGGCGCTCGTCGACATCTGGGAGTGGACGCCGATGATCGTGCTCATCACGCTCGCGGGCCTCGCGAGCCTGCCGTCCGAGCCGTTCGAGGCGGCGGCCATCGACGGCGCGTCGACGCTGCAAACGATCAGGCGCATCACGCTCCCGCTGCTCCTGCCAACGATCGTCGTCGGCACGCTCCTGCGGCTCATCGACGCGCTGAAGACCTTCGACATCATCTACACGATGACCGGCGGTGGGCCGGGCTTCTCGTCCGAGACGCTCAACGTGTATTCGTACCAGCAGGCGTTCCAGTACTTCAGCTTCGGCTACGCGAGCTCCGTGCTGGTGGTGTTCTTCTCGATCGTGCTCACGATCAGCCTGGTGTTCACGTACCTGCGCCGCGAGCCTCCGTCACAGCTCGCGCGCCCCGCGCGGGCCGGCGAATGATCTCCAAGGTCGGGCGCGGTGTCACGATCGCACTCATCCTCGTATTCTTCCTAGCGCCGTTCCTCTGGATGCTGTTGAACTCGTTCAAGACGCCGATCGAGGTCATCAGCCTGCCGCCGAAGCTCATCTTCGAGCCGACGACCGCGAACTACGAGAACGTCTTCAAGGGCCAGAACTTTGGCAAGTACCTGCTGAACAGCCTCATCGTTGGCGGCGGCTCTGTGGGCATCGGCCTGCTGCTCGGATTGCCGGCGGCGTACGCGATCGCCAAGTGGGACCAGCGCGGGTTCGCGACCGCGATCCTGCTCGCACGCATCGCCCCGGGGATCACGTTCCTGGTGCCGCTGTTCATCCTGTTCCGGCAGGTCCACCTCGTGGACACGTTCGTCTCACTCATCCTGGCCCACGCGCTCGTCGGGCTCCCGTTCGTGGTCGCGGTGATGGTGCCGTTCTTCAAAGGCATCCCGACCGAGCTCGAGGAGGCCGCGCGTGTGGACGGGGCGACGCTGCTGCAGACGCTGCGCAAGGTGATCCTGCCGATCAGCGGCCCCGGGATCGTGACCGCGTCCATCCTCGCGTTCGTGTTCAGCTGGAACAACTTCATGTTCTCGGTCGTGCTCGCGACCAACCAGACGAAGACACTCCCCGTCGCGATCTACAACTTCATCTCGTACGCCTCGATCGACTGGGGCGGCCTCATGGCCGCTGCCGTCGTCATCACCCTCCCGGTACTCGTCCTCGCGCTCGCGACACAGCGATACATCGTCCGCGGGCTCACCGCCGGAGCGGTGAAGGGTTAGGACTGCCGCAGCAGCTCCAGGAAAGAGCTTCCATAGCGCTCAAGCTTCACCGGACCGATCCCGGAGATCGCGAGCAGCTGCTGATCCGTCGTCGGGACGGATGCGGCCATCGCCCGGAGCACCGCGTCGCTGAAGACGATGTACGCGGGGACCTTCTCGGCGTCGGCGATCGACTTGCGGAGCGCACGCAGCTTCTCGAACAGCTCGCCGTCCGGTTCGGCATCGATGTGGACCTTTGACGCACTGCGCGACCGCGTCACCACAGCCGTCGAGCCGAGCAGCGCCCCGAGATCCCGCCCGAGGCACGCATCGCAGCTCGATCCGCACCGCTCGATCTGTTCATCGAAGTACGCCGCGAGCGACTGATGCCGGCAGCGCGTGCTCTCGGCGAGGTTGAAGAGCCGGACCGTCTTCTCCTTGGTCGCGGCGCGCAGCGCGTCGTCGTCGACCTCCTCCAGGAACCGGTCGTACGCGAGCACGTCGACCCACGAGTACATGAGGACGCAGTCGCTCTCGAGCCCGTCTCGGCCGGCGCGCCCGATCTCCTGATACCAGCCCTCGAGGCTCCGCGGCAGGTCGCGATGGATGACGAAGCGCACGTTGCTCTTGTCGATGCCCATGCCGAAGGCCACGGTCGCGACGATGACTGGAGCCTCATCACGCGCGAACGCGTTCTGGTTCTCGGCGCGCTCGGCGTCCGAGAGGCCCGCGTGATACGCGCGTGCCGGGACGCCGTTCTGTCGCAGCCAGGCGGTGAGGTCGTCGACGGACTTGCGCGAGAGGCAGTACACGATGCCGCTCTCGCCCGTGTGCTTGCGGATGAGTGCGAGGATGTCGTTGCGCGTCTCGC
>JBBRQB010000095.1:0-3780 GCA_038227105.1 Candidatus Limnocylindria bacterium
CCACGCAGAGGTCATGGCCGGCCTGCGCCGCGGAACCTGGCGCTGACCACGCGACACTGACGCAACGATCGCGAAACGATCGGGAGGATGACGATGCGGATCGACCACGGCGCGGTGTTCCCCGCGGCGCGTGAGGCTCTCGGCGGACTCGATCGCGCGGTCCGCGGCGCGGACCTCGACTCCGCGCTGCTCGAGCTGGTGAAGGTGCGCGCCTCGCAGCTCAACGGCTGCGCGCACTGCCTCGACATGCACACCAAGGACGCCCGCGCCCGCGGCGAGACCGAGCAGCGGCTGCACCTCGTCGCGACCTGGCGCGAGGCGCCCTGCTACACGCCGCGCGAGCGGGCCGCTCTTGCGTGGTGCGAGTCGCTCACGCTGCTGCCGCAGACGGGCGCGCCCGACGACGTCTACGCCGAGGTCGCGGCCGTCTTCGCGCCGAAGGAGATCGTCGCACTGACCCTCGCGATCGTCGCGATCAACGGCTGGAATCGCCTCGCGGTGGGGCTGCGCTCGCCGGTGGGGAATCACGTGCCGCGGGCCCGCTGAGTGCCGCGCACCCATCCTCGTCTCCGCGGTGGTCGCGCTTCTCGCGGGGCTTTGGGCCGCACTCGTTCGCCTTGGTCTCGACATCCCCGCGCCCGGTCCCGACGTCGTCGCGCTCCACGGGCTGCTCATGACCCTCGGCTTCCTGGGTACCGTCATCGGGCTCGAGCGAGCGGTGGCGGTGGGCGGCCTCTCGTACTCCGCGCCCGCCGTCACCGGGCTTGGCGCCCTCGTGACGATCGCGGTCGCGCCGGTGCCGGGCGTCGCGCTCCTGACGCTCGGCGGTTTGCTGTTCACGGTCGTCGCGCTCGCGCTCCTGCGGCGGCACAGGGGGCTCGAGCTCGCGACGATGGCCGCCGGTGCGGCAGCCTGGCCGGTTGCCGGGCTGCTCTGGCTCGCGGGGACGCCGATCCCGAGCCTCGTCCCGCTCCTCGCGGCGTTCCTCGTCCTCACGATCGCGGGCGAACGCCTGGAGCTGTCTCGTCTCATGCGGCCCGGAGTGCGCGGTCGCGCGCTTTTCGTCGTCGCGCTCCTCACGTTCGTTGGCGGCGTCGGCGCGTCGGTGCCCCTGCCCGATGCCGGTGTCCGCGTCGCGGGTCTGGGCGCGCTCTTCCTTGCGGCCTGGCTGCTGCGGTTCGATCTCGCACGGCGGACGGTCCGGCAAGCGGGGGCGGTCCGTTACATCGCGATCTGCGTGCTCGGTGGGTACGTCTGGCTCGGGATCGGCGGCGTTCTCTGGCTCGTGTTCGGTGCGTCGCTCGGCGGCTTCCGCTACGACGCGATGCTCCACGCGATCTTCCTCGGCTTCGTGATGTCGATGATCCTCGCGCACGAGCTGATCGTCGTGCCGGCCGTGCTGCGGGTGAGCGTGCCGTTCACGCGTCTCTTCTATGCGCCGCTGGCGCTCCTCCACGCCTCGCTCGCGGGACGCGTCGCCGGAGATCTCGCCGGGAGCGTCGCCGTCTGGCAGTGGGCCGGGAGCTTCAACGTCGCCGCGGTCCTACTGTTCGCGACGGTCACCGTCACCGCAGTGCGTCGCGGATGGTCGCGGGTCGCTAGCCCGCGGAGCGCATGAACACGTAGTGGCTGCTGCGCGTCGCGGTCGAGGTTGACCTGTTCGAGCAGCTCCCACCGGAGCGCGGTCGAGATTAGGTCTGGAGCGCGAGGGTGAGCAGGAAGCGGGCGTCCCTACGCGCGATGACTGTGTGCGGCATGTTCGGCGCGAGGACCAGGAGCTCGCCCGGCCCGAGGTCCGTCGGCCCTTCCGCGGTCGTGATCCGCAGGGCGCCGCGCAGCACGTGGATGGTCACGTGAGCCTTCGCGCGATGCCGGGCCATCGCGGTCCCCTTCCAGAGCGCAACGACCTCGACGCCGAGCTTGCGGTTCTCGCGTGGATCGGTCGGCACGGCGACGAGGGCCGGACCTGGCTCGTCGAGCGCGCGTCGCAGCGTCGCAGCAGGTCGTCGGCTCTCTCGACCCGATAACCGGGGAGTCCGAAGGCTCGGGCGAGCGCGACGAAGTCCGGGTTATTCGTCGCGCCCGGTCCAAGCGTCGCGAGGCACTCGCCCGGATAGCTGGACAGGCGCCCGTAGACGTCGGCCATGAACGCCGCGCCCTGCTCGTGCCGGACGACGATGCTCCGGATCTGCTCGCTGTCCTCCAGCGCGAGGCCCAGCGCAAGCGTCCTCTTCACCGGGGATGCCGAACACGTGCCGGACGCCCTCGTTCTCCAGGCAGCGCACGACCAGATCGGCGACCCTCACGAGCGATTCGCCAGTCGGCTATTCGGTAGCGACGTTTCCGCTGGGCGCCGATCCTCTTCGGTCGTCGGATTGATTGATCGGATCGCCATCGTTCGAGTATGCGCTCGACGTCGCCCGGCCCCCGCTGACTATGCGGAGCAGAATCGACAGCGTGCCCACCATCTGCTCGATCGGTCACGGTACCGCGTCGGTCGAGGGATTCATCGACGCACTGCGGCGGGCTGGGGTCGACGCGCTCGCGGACGTTCGGAGCTTCCCGGGCTCGCGTCACAACCCGCAGTTCGGGTCCGCTGCACTTGCGAGCTCGCTCGCGCTAGCCGGAATCGCGTACGTCCATCTGCGAGGGCTTGGTGGTCGCAGGAAGCCTGTTCCCGACTCGCCGCACAGTGGTCTCCGGGTCGAGGCTTTCCGAGCGTACGCGGATCACATGGCGACCGAAGAGTTCGCGGCGGACTACGCGACGCTCGTTGCGCTGGGTCGTGAGCGATCCGTTGCATTCATGTGCGCCGAGACGCTCTGGTGGCGCTGTCATCGGCGGCTGCTCGCCGATCGGCTCACCGTGGACGGCTGGACCGTTACTCACCTGTCCGTGGGACGCGGGCCGCAGCCGCACCGGATGACCGATGCCGCCCGAGTCGAGCAGGGGCGTCTGGAGTACGGCCCTTGATTCATGCGCTGCTCCCGGACGGCCCGGCCATTTGTGCGGATGGCTGCCGACAATGCCGGTCTTGGGCATCCATTGGGATGAACGGCTGCGGACAAGGGCGGACGGCTGTGGACACCAACTCGTTGAAACGCGGCAGGAATGGACGGCTGCGGACTGGCGTGGACTGTCCGCGATGCCCTTTCAAGGAAGAGGCCATGAGTTCGAATCCCATCCGGGCTCGCAATTGATGATCCGCTGGCTGCGACATCACCTTGTGCACATTCGCGGGCGGGTCTTGCACACGAGCTGCGCGCGTTGCTGGGATCGCTGGGGTTCTTTGACCCTTCTGGAGCCCAGGTGACGAACGATGGTCGACGATCGCTGACCACGAGCTGCTGTAGCAGGTCACGGGCTGACGGCGCCCCGAGGTCGGCGAGAACGGTTGTCGCATACGGCCCCGCCATCGCTGTCGCCAAGTCCAACACGCGACCCCGTCCAACGCCATACCGTCGCGTGGTCCAATGTCCGGCCGGCAGTGGCGCCATCACCGTAGACGTGGACGCGCCAGAGAAGCGCTAGCCTGCGACTGCGAGGACCTGCCGCTCTCCCGCTCCCGCTCTAGGTCGAGCGCGCGCGCCGCGTCCGAGCCGCACCGCCCGCCGGCCGCGTAGCCCAGCGCATACCATCCGCCGCATGAGCGCAGACGAGCGATTCCGAGATAGGTGACAAGTCCGCGATCGAGTGGACCGACGCGACATGGAACTCGATGACCGGCCGCACGAACCTTTCGCAGGGCTGCCTGGTCCAGCACCGGCTCCTGCGCAAGTA
>JBBRQB010000096.1:0-3620 GCA_038227105.1 Candidatus Limnocylindria bacterium
GGCCGCGGCCACGATCTTGCGCCGAGCGCCCTCCTTCGCCGTCAGCGAGGGAAATCCGGTCTGGTTCCAGCGGGCCATCGCGTTGCGCACGTGCGTCTCGTCATTGAGCGGTAGGTGGCCCTCGCCGTTCTTGTCGACGTACGCGTATACGTCCTTGTTCATGCTCTTGCGCTGCTTCTCCACGAGCTTCGGCATGCGTCCTCCTCTGTGTGCCTCAGGTTCGCGCGCGGTCGACGCCCGTGCTCATCGCGGCGGCGCAGTTGGTGCAGCAGAAGGTGAGCGCGCCTCGCCGAACCAGCGTCGAGGTATCCACGATAGAAAGCCGGCAATGGGCGCAGGTCGGAGTATCGGGTGGGAGCGTGCGCGTGCCTGCCGACATGACGACACAGTTTCGGCAGCAGAACGTCTTCCCGTTGAGCTCCACCTCAGTGCTGCGATCGGTAATCGGCGTCGCGCAATGAACGCAGCTTGCATCGAGCATGCACACCTCCCGACCGAGGTCTTGCCGACAGCGTAACGCCAGGTGGCGAGGACCCATGGCACCCGGCTCAGGGAGTTCGGGGTGCGGCAGCGTCCGGTGCACCGGAAGCTGCCGCCGCAAAGTGGTCGACAAACCAGGCGCGCGCGAGCTCTGCCACCCGACCGAGGGCACCGGGCTCCTCGAACAAATGCCCCGCTCCCGGCACGATCTCGAGCCGCTTCTCGGCTCGTGCGAGCCGATCGAGTGCCCAGCGATTGACCTCGAGCACGACCGGATCGTCGGCGCCGCCGACGATGAGCAGCGTGGCCGCGAGCACGGAGCCGAGTGCCTGAGGGGCGAGATCCGGCCGGCCACCGCGCGAGACGACCGCGGCCACCGCGCAGTGCGATGCGGCGCTGAGCGCCGCCGCCGCGCCTGTGCTCGCGCCGAAATAACCGAGCGGCAATTCCGACGTTCGCGGGCGCGCCTGCACGAACCTGGTTGCGTCGGTAAGTCTTGCCCCCAGCAGGGGGATGTCGAAACGGAGCTCACCCGTACGTACGTCGATCTGCTCTTCCTCAGGGGTGAGGAGATCGAAGAGGAGCGTCGCGAGGCCTGCGTCCCGCAGCGCCGAGGCGACCCATTGATTCCGCGGGCTGAGCCGGCCACTGCCACTCCCATGCGCGAAGAGCACCAGCCCGAGCGGTCGGGCCGGAAGGTCCAAATCCCCGATGAGATCTCCGTGCGCAGTCGGGATCCGTACGGTTTCGCTGCCTGGCGAGTCGCTCACTGGAGCGCGGAGCGGGACATCTCGCGTTCGCGGGCCTCCTCTAGCAGCTGCTCGACCTCCTCATCCTCCACCTGGGTGAAGTTCTCGTACCACTGCCCTACGGCATGAAAGTCGATCGGCTCGGTGAGACAGACGACCTCGTCGACCTCGACGGCGAGCCGGCGCGCCGCATCGCTGGCGCACGTCGGCAGACCTACCACGGTCCGGCGCGGCTTCTGGTGGCGTAGCGAGCGGACTGCGGCCATTGCCGTCGCACCCGTTGCCAAGCCGTCGTCCACGACGATCGCGGTGCGGCCTTCGATCCGCACTGGCGGCTGGCCGCCCCGGAACTTGTGCTCGTACCGTTCAACCTCGCGCATCGCGGCGGCCGTGATCTCCGCGACCTGGTGAGGCGAGATCCCGAGCGCGCGGACTAGGTCGTCGTCCACAAATGACGCATCGCGCGCAACGGCGCCGATCGCGAGCTCTGGTTGGAAAGGCGCCCCAAGCTTGCGGGCGACGATCACATCCAGCGGCGCCTGCAGCTTGCGCGCAACCTCGGCGGCGACCACGACACCCCCGCGAACGAGACCGAGGACAACGGGTTCCTCGCCGGCGAGATGGGCGAGCCTTTCGGCGAGGAGCCGCCCGGCATGCTCGCGGTCCCTGAAGTACACCTCGCCACTCACCCGTCGCTCCTCAGCGCCGCGTTAGCCGCCCGTCGGGTCGGCGTGATCGTGCACGTGCGCGACCGAATCGTGTTCCCTGCGCTCGTCTGCTTCGGACCGGTCCTTGTGCGCATGGATGAGGAGCGAATGGTTGTGCTCGTGGCTGTGATAGTGCGAGCGGTGGGCAAACTCGCCCAGTGGCCCGCCCGTGTGCTCGTGCGTCACGTGCCAGTGGTCATGCATGTGAGTCTCTGCCGGGTGCCGGTGCTCATGCGCCTTGTCGCCAACGACCTCTTGTCTGGTGCGGACATCCATTTTCTCGCCCCCCCGATTCCAATTCGCTGCACTCGCTGTGGGGCAGGTCCGCGCGCGTCGTGTACGAGAACCACCGCGCGATCCTCTGACCTCGCACTCTAGCTCGCTGCCGCGAGCTCTTTCATCGCCTCCTCGCTCTCGCCGATGATCGACCAGATAAGCGGCCTACGAAAATCGGCAAGGCGGACAGCAGGCC
Source organism: Candidatus Limnocylindria bacterium (assembly GCA_038227105.1). Classification (GTDB taxonomy): domain Bacteria; phylum Chloroflexota; class Limnocylindria; order P2-11E; family P2-11E; genus UBA4735. Next base: position 2,409 of record JBBRQB010000096.1, read on the forward strand.
ACCTCGTAGCGATCCCGGCAAGAACCGACGCGGGCCGCTAGGCCAATCCTGGGATTACGGAAACGGGTTCAGATCAACCGCACAACCTGAGCGACGATCCCGTCAGGCTAGGGTCAACGGATGACGGCGAATCAGCAGGGCGGCCGGCGACGCATAGGCACGCTCAGTACGAAGGCTCGACCCAAGGGCTCGACCCGCTGGTTCATCGCCGACACGCTCACCCGGCTCGCGCCGCGCGCGGGCGCCACCATCGACCTCGAGCCGCGATTCGGCTTCGTCGGGGGGATCAGATTCCCGGGCGGCCGGACCAGCTACTTCCACGGAGGGATGCTGGATCTGAACCCGCTCGGCTCGTCCGAGCTGGCCGCGGACAAGGACTTCAGCGCCCACTTCCTCGAACGCGCCGGGTATCCGGTGATCGAAGGTCGGCCCTTCTACAGCCGGAAGTTCGGCCGCTCGTTCGGCCCCGACCAGGACATCGACGCGGCCTATCGCTACGCGCGCTCGCTGGGCTTGCCGGTCGTCGTCAAGCCCAACAGCCGGAGCCAGGGGCGCGACGTCGCGAAGGTCTCGACACGGGCGGATCTGTATCGCGCGGCCCGGGCGATCATGCGCCGGAACGGGGTCCTGCTGGTGCAACGGTTCGTCTCGGGCCGCGACTACCGGCTGGTGGTGCTCGACGATGCCGTGATCTCCGCCTACGAGCGCCTGCCGATCACGGTCGTCGGTGACGGGCGGGCGACGATCCGCCGGCTGTTCGTGCGTAAGCAGCGCGAGTTCATGCGCACCGGCCGGGACACGGTGCTCGACGCCGACGATCTCGAGCTGGCCCTCCATCTGCGCGAGCAGCGCCTCACCTGGGACAGCGTTCTGGCGAAGGGCGTGGTCGCGCCACTCCATTCGAACGCGAACCTGTCGTCCGGCGGGGATGCGGTCGAGGCGCTCGACACGATCCACCCTGGCTTCGTGAAGCTGGCCATCGCGATCACGGCCGAGATGGGCCTGCGCCTCTGTGGGGTCGACCTGCTCCTGCGCACGGGATCACTCGCCGATCCACCCGCGGACTACGTGGTCATCGAGATCAACGCCGCACCGGGGCTCGACAACTATGCCGCCAGCGGTGCGGTGCAGGCGGGCCGGGTGGACGAGCTCTATCTCGCGGTGCTCAAGGCTTTGAAGCAGCGTTAGCCTGAGCGATCTGCTCGAGGGTCA
>JBBRQB010000097.1:0-3269 GCA_038227105.1 Candidatus Limnocylindria bacterium
ACAGCGGGACGCCATGAACGAGGCCCGGAGGCTGTTGAATTACGAGGTCGTGCGACGCTCGCTGCGCGGCGAGTCGATGCGCGCGATCTCGCGCGCCATGGGGCTCGCGCCTCGCACCGTGAAGAAGATCCTCGCGCGTGAGGATCTGCGGCGCACCGAAGGCGAGTCGGCGCTCGAACGCGAGCTGCCGGCGCGGCGGGCGCCGCGCACATCCAAGCTCGACGTCTTCGAGGCGCGGATCGTGGCGTGGCTCGAGCGCTATCCGGACCTGACGGCGACGCGGCTGCTCGAGGAGCTGACGCGCGAGGGCTTCGACGGCGGCTACACGATCGTGCGGCACCATCTGAACGCATGGCGCGCCGAACACGCCGCACCCAAGCGCGCGGACCAACGCGTCGAGACACCACCGGGACACCAGGCGCAATTCGACTGGTCTCCCTTCAAGCTCGAGGACGGCACGATCGAGAACGTGTGGAGCTGCACGCTGGCGTGGTCGCGCGGACGGAGCTTCTTTTCCGACGACAACCAGCGCCAGCCGACGATCTTGCGGCGGCTGGTCGACAGCTTCACGCAGCTCGGCGGCGTGCCGCACGAGTGCGTGACCGACACGATGTCGGGCGTGGTCGACGGCTGGGAGGCGAACCAGCCGATCCTGAACATCCGCTTCGTGGACTTCGCGGCGTACTACCGCTTCGCGGTGCACATCTCGCCGCGGCGATACCCGAAGTACAAGGGCAAGGTCGAGCGGCCGTTTCGCTACATCGACGAGAACTTCTGCAACGGGCGGACATTTCGCAGCCGCGAGGAGTTTCGCGAAGGGCTCGCGTGGTGGCGGGACGCGCACGCGATGCAGCGCCCGCACCCTGTGACGAGGCGGTCGATCACCGAGATGCTCGACGAGGAGCGCCCGCATCTCCAGTCGCTGCCACGCGTGCCGTATGACACGCGCGACATCGTGCAGCGCCTCGTCGACTCGACGGCGCACATCCTCTACGAGACCAATCACTACCCGGTGCCCGAGAAGCACATCGGGCAGCTGGTCTACGTGTGCGTCGACCCCGAGCGGCTCGAGGTCTTCGACCGTGGCGTGCACGCGATCGGCGAGCACGTACGGATCGCCGACGGCGCTGGGCAGACCGCGACGAGCGATCGCAAGCGGCGCGGCCGCTACGACATCACGCTGCTCCAGGAGCGCTTCGCGGCATGGGGACCATCGGCCGAGGACTTCGCGACCAAGCTGCGCCTGCGCAAGCGCACGCCGGGCCCCGAGCTCGACCACATCCTGAAGCTCCAGGTCACATGGTCGGTCGACGACGTCGTCGCGGCGATCGAGCACGCGACCAAGTACGGCGCCTTCGACGGCCGCGCGGTCGAGCGGATCCTCGAGGCGCGATTTCGGCCGCGGCGGCTGGCCGAACAGATCGCCGATGCCACGCGTGCCCAGATCCGCGACGCGATGAGGGACCATCCCGTCGAGCAACGCGCCCTCTCGACCTACGAGACGCTGCGGCTCGGCGACGCCCCCCTCCGCGGCTCGCGCGAGGAGGATGCCCGTGACGAAACCGCCGACCAAACTGAAACCGAATGAGCAGCTGACCCATCTCCACGATGCCCTCGGCCTACTCGGCCTGACCGAGCTACGGCGCGCGCTCGACGAATCTCTCGACGAGCCGATCCAAGACGAGAGCCGCCTCGCGTGGCTGTGGCGGCTCGTCGAGCCCCAGCTCCGCCGGCGCGTCGAGAGCCGTGCGGAGCGCCGGGTCCGCGAGTCCAAGCTGCCCGTCAAGAAGACCTTCGAGGCCTTCAACTTCGCCTTCCAGCCCAAGCTCGACAAGGATCTGGTGATGGAGCTGGCGACCCTGCGCTTCCTCGCGCAGGGCAAGAACGTCTTGCTCGCCGGGATGTCCGGCACCGGCAAGAGCCACATCGCGCTCGCGCTCGCGCTGCTCGGGTGCAATGCCAACCGGCGCGTCCTCTATACAACGAGCGCCGACATGCTCGCCCGGCTCACGATGGGCCTCGCCGACGACACGCTCGCTCGCGCGCTCAAGCCGTACACCCGCGCCGAACTGCTCGTCGTGGACGAGGTAGGACTCGAGCAGGTCGAGCGCAACGAGGCCCGTCGCTCCGGCCTCATGCAAAAGGTCCTTCTCCCTCGGTACAACCAACGCCGCTCCACAGTGATCACCAGCAACATCGCGTGGGAGAGCTGGGGCGACTACCTCGGCGATCATCTCGGCGCCACCGCTCTCGTCGATCGCATGGTCCACCACAGCCACGTCATCGTCATCAACGGCCCAAGCTACCGAGACTGGGAGCACAAGCAGGAAGTCGCGGCCGACCGCGGCGCCGACAGGACGAAGACCGAGACCGCGAAGTCCATCGCGAAGCCAGCCGCATCCGCAACATCCGCTGGTGCTCGTCGCCGCGCGAAGTGACGACTTACTGCGCCGCGATCAACAGGACGCGTGCTATACGGGGGTAAGTGGCGTGTACGTACCTGGTGCGTGCAGCGCCGAGCGGGCAGAGCAGTGAGGGCCGGCGCGCAAGTACGTGCGCGCGCGATAAGGTGGCGAGCCATGTCAAAACAAACCATCACCGTCGAGTTGGACGACGAGACGATCCGCTACCTGGCGGGGCTCGGTGAACCGACCGAAGTGCTCGCACGGCTCGCCTATTTTGCGGCCGAGGACGTGGATCACCGTGGCCGTCCGCGACGCGACCAGACCAACGAGAGCCTGCGGATCGAACGGCAGAAGACCGACAACGTCCTCACCATGGCGCGCGATTCCGACGAAGGCGTGGCGGACGAGGTTGTGCGGATCGCTCGCGAACGTGCCGATCTGGTCGTGCAGACCGCGCGACACGATGCGGACAGCAAGCGCCCTCCGCAGGAGGCCGTCGCCAAAGCCAGCTCCGAGCGCGAGCGCAAACGAGCGGACGGCCTCGTCGAGGACCAGCGCTCCGACGCAGATGCGTTGCTCGTGAACGAGCGCGCGGTGCGGAGGCGCCACACGAATGAGTTCTTGGCGGTCGAACGCGACGCCATGGACAAGGATCTGACTGGCGAACGCGCACACTCCGACAGGCTCGTCGTCGATCAGCGCGAAGCGAACCAGCAGATGGTCATCGCAACACTTCGGGCGCGAGATCTAACCGTCGAGGCCGACGTTGCCAGGCAGCGCGCCGAGGACAGCGAGTACCAGCTCCGCACGGTAGCGGAGTTCCGGGAGATGTTCATCGGCATCCTCGGGCACGATCTGCGCAAT
>JBBRQB010000098.1:0-2987 GCA_038227105.1 Candidatus Limnocylindria bacterium
GAATGACCCCTGGAAGTACGTGGGATCGATGCCGCCGCGGAACCGCGCGAGCCCGCGACTGCCGTTCGCTTCGACGATCTCGAAGCCCGGGTGATCGGTGTGGGCGACGAACGCGATGCTGCGTTTGGCCGATCCGTTGCTGTGATGCGCGAACAGCTGGCCGTAGCGGTCGGTCTCGATGGCCAGGCCGAGGGCACGAAGCTCCGTCCCGATGGCGTCGAGGGCGCGCCACTCGTGATATGGGGTCGTGGGCGGCGACGCAACGCGCTCGAGCATCGCGACGACCGCGCGTTCGTCCGGCAAACGCATCACCCGCACCGAGGATATCGTCCGGAGCGCGTGCTCCGTCTATATGACACCCGCCGCCGCGGGATCCATCCCGTCTCCGTCCGCGGCCGCGCCGTCTCGATGTACGTCTGCGGCGTCACGCCCTACGACACGACCCATCTCGGACATGCCCGCACCTTCCTGACCTTCGATCTCATCGCGCGCCTCCTAGAGGCGACAGGTCATCGCGTGCGGTACGTCCAGAACGTCACCGATATCGACGAATCGATCCTGCAGCGGGCCACGCGTGACGGCGTCGGCTGGCGCGAGCTCGGGACGCGTGAGGAGCGTGCCTATCGTGCCGACATGAAGCGGCTCGGCTGGCGCCGGCCGGACGTCATCTGCCACGCGACGCGCGAGCTGCCCGCGATGTTCGATCTCATCCGCGCGCTCGAGCGGCGGGACGCCGCGTACCTGCTGCCACGCGGCGTGTACTTCCCGGTCGCCGCGCAGCCGGCGTACGGCGAGCTGTCCCGCTTCTCGCCCGCCAAGATGAAGCGGATCCTCGCCGGGCAGGACGACGCCGCGCTCGAGGATGGCGGCCGCCGCGATCCGCGCGACTTCGCGCTCTGGCGCTTCGTCTCCGATGGTCCCACGTGGCCGAGCCCGTGGGGCCGCGGGCGGCCCGGCTGGCACCTCGAGTGTTCGGCGATGATCAGGCACCACCTCGGCGATCAGATCGACATCCACGGCGGCGGCGCGGATCTGATCTACCCGCATCACGAGAACGAGATCGCGCAGTCCGAGACCGCCAGCCGAAAGCGCCCGTTCGCGCGCACCTGGACCCACGTCGCCGCGATGGAGCTCGGTGGTCGGAAGATGTCCAAGTCCGACGGCAACATGATCTTCGTCCGGGACGCGCTCAAGACCACCGACCCCCACGCGCTGCGGCTGTATCTGTTGGACCGGCACTACCGGAAGCCGTTCGACCACGACGAGGCGCTGCTCGATCGCGCACGGCTTCGTCACCGCGCACTGGCGGTCGCGCTCGGCCGCGGGAAGGTCGGCCCGATCGGCCGCGACTCCGAGTCGCGCGCGGCGCTATCCGCGCTCGAGAACGATCTGGACGTCACGCGGGCGCTGAAGATCATCGAGTGGGCGGCACCGCGGGCCGACGCAGCAGGTCGCGCGTCCCTTCGCGCGCTCGCGCGCGTGATCGGGGCGGTCTAGCGCGGAGTCGGCTCGAACCGCGCGGTGAAGTGGCGGAGCTGCGCCGGCTCCGAGACGATCGTGTACCCGGTCAGCTTCGGCGCCCGCTTCACGACCTCAGCCACCACCTCGATCACGTAGTCGATGTGGCTCTGGGTGTAAGTCCGCCGCGGGATCGCCATGCGGACGAGCTCCATCGCCGCCGCGGTCTCTGATCCGTCGGGATGGCGGCCGAACATGACGGTGCCGATCTCGACGGTGCGGATGCCACCGGCCTCGTAGAGCGCGACGGACAGCGACTGCGCGGGGTAGGAGAGCGGCGGGATGTGTGACAGCAGCGTGCCCGCGTCGATGTACACCGCGTGCCCGCCGGCCGGCTTCACGATGGGCATGCCCGCGCGGTCGATCGCGTCCGCGAGGTATTCCGTCGAGCGGATGCGATAGCGCAGGTAGTCAGGCTCGACACACTCCTTGAGACCCTGGGCGATCGCCTCGAGGTCGCGGCCGGCGAGCCCGCCGTACGTCGGGAAGCCCTCGGTGAGGATGAGCAAGTTGCGGCACTTCTCGGCGAGCTCGTCGTCGTTCATCGCGAGCCAGCCACCGATGTTGCCCATCGGGTCCTTCTTCGCGCTCATCGTCATGCCGTCGGCGAGGCCGGCGATCTCGCGGACGATATCCGGCACGTTCTTGTCGGCGTAGCCCGGCTCACGCGTCTTGATGAACCAGGCGTTCTCCGCGAACCGGCAGGCGTCGAGGAACAGCGGCACGTGGTGGCGGTCGCAGATCTTGCGCACGCCGCGCAGGTTCTCGAGCGATACCGGCTGCCCGCCGCCGGAGTTGTTCGTGATCGTCATCATGACGACGGGCACGTCCTTCGCCTGCGCCGTCAAGAGCGCATCGAGCGCGTCGAGATCCATGTTGCCCTTGAACGGATGGATGAGGCCCGGCTTGCGGCCCTCCGCGATCACGAGGTCCACGGCCTCGGCGCCGGTAGCCTCGATGTTCGCGCGCGTCGTGTCGAAGTGCGTGTTGTTGGGGATCACCTTGCCCGGTCCTGCGATCGCGGAGAAAAGGATGCGTTCCGCAGCGCGGCCCTGATGCGTCGGGATCACATGCGTGAACGGGAACAGCTCCTGGACCGCAGCGAGGAACCGGAACCAGGACGGGGAGCCCGCATAGCTCTCGTCGCCGTGCTGGATCGCCGCCCATTGGTCGCGCGACATCGCGCCGGTGCCTGAATCAGTGAGAAGGTCGATGAGCACGTCCTCGGCGCGGAGGTTGAAGAGGTTGTAGCCGGCCTCCTTGATCTTCTTGCGGCGATCGGCCTCGGTCGTGAGCTTGAGCGGCTCGACGGAGTGGATCCGGAACGGCTCGATGATCGTCTTGAACTGATCGGGCACCGGGGGAGCATAAGAGCGGATAATCGAGGTCCACGCGGCCCGGTCGCCTAGCGGTCCAGGGCGCTTCCCTTTCAAGGAAGAGGTCATGGGTTCGAATCCCATCCGGGCTAC
>JBBRQB010000099.1:0-2889 GCA_038227105.1 Candidatus Limnocylindria bacterium
CCTGCAGTACGAGCGCACGCTCTTCGATGGCCTGTTCAAGGGCGGGTCGAGCGTCGTCGTGTCGAGCCTCAAGGGCACCTTCGCCCCGACGCTCCTGCTGGCCGAGTCGCACCTCTACGCGGACGGGAAGGACCGCGGCTGGTTCGTCGCCGACCCCTCGCGCGTGCGCACGGCGTACGCGAGCCTCGGTTGCCTCATCGTCGTCGCGGGCATCGGCCTGGTCTGGGCGCTCGGCGCGAGCATCGGGTGGGGGCTCGTCGGCCTCGCGATCGTCCCTGCGGGTGCGCTCCTCATCATCATGCATCGCGCGATGCCGGCGCGGACCGAAAAGGGCTCCGCTCTGCTCGCACAGACCCTCGGCTTCAAGCGCTACATGGACACTGCCGAGACCGATCGTGCGGCGTTCGCGGAGAAGGAGGGCCTCTTCACCGCCTACCTTCCGTATGCGGTGATGTTCGGGAGCGTGGACAAGTGGATCCGCGCGTTCGCGGGTCTCGACATCGCGAAGGCAGCATCGAGCTTCTACTACGGACCGAACGCGTTGAACGCCGCCGTGTTCGCGTCGAGCTTCGACACGTTCTCCAGCACGCTCGCGTCCACCGTCGTCTCGACGCCGGCCGGCAGCGGCGGGAGCGGCTTCTCGGGAGGCTTCTCGGGTGGCGGTGGTGGCGGAGGAGGCGGCGGCAGCTGGTGACCGGACCCGATCCAGAGGCCCTCACCGTGAAGGTCGGGGCGCTCATGGCAGCACATGTCGTTCCCGGCGTTGCGATCGGTATCACCGATCCTTCAGGCGAGCGCACCTGGTCGTTCGGCATCACCAACGTGGACCACCCGCTGCCGGTGGACGATCGCACCGTGTTCGAGATCGCGTCGATCACGAAGACGATGACCGCGACCGTCGCCGCGATGCTCGCGGCGCGGCAGCAGCTGGACCTGGATGCGCCGGTGCGCCGCTACCTGCCCGCATTCCGGGTCGCCGATGCGGATGTGAGCGAGCGCGTCACGGTGCGCGATCTGTTCACTCATACCGCGGGGTGGTTCGGCGAGTACCTGCCGCCGACCGGGCATGGCGCCGACGCGATCGCGGCAGCGGTCGCGGCGATGGCGGACCTCGAGCAGGTCTCCCCGGCAGGCACGTTCTCCTATAACAACGTCTCGCTGACGCTGGCCGGACGGGTCATCGAGGTCGCCTCGGGCCTGTCCTACGAGCGGGCGGTGCGCGAGCTCTTGTTCGCGCCGCTCGGCATGACCGGCTCCGCCTTCCGGGCCGAGGATGTCCTCTACGACCGGCTCGCCGCGGGCCACACCGTGCGTGACGGGCGGGCGGTGCTCGTTCGGTCGCGTTTCAGCGAGGGCAGCGGTGGTGGCCCGGCCGGTGGCGTGCGCTCGACGGTGCACGATCTGCTGCGCTACGCGCGCTTCCATCTCGGCGACGGCACGGCGAACGGCGAGCGGCTCCTGCCGGCTGCGGCGCTCCAGGCCATGCGTGCCCCCCGGGTCTCGATGGGGCCGCTCGGCCACGTCGGCTTCTCGTGGTTCCTCGAGGACCGTGGCGCGACCACGATCGCGTCCCACGGCGGGGCGACCGTCGCGCACATGAGCCAGCTCATGCTGCTGCCCGACCACGGGGCTGCGCTCGTCATCCTCACGAACGGCGCCAACGGCGCACGGCTCAGCGCCGATCTGGGCGAGTGGCTGCTGACCGGTTGGCTGGGCCTCCCGGCGCAGGCGGCACCGCAGGCCCTCGCACAGCAACCCGCGCTCGACGCGTATGCCGGCACGTATTGGGCGCCGCTCTCCGACATCACCATGACGCCCGAGGACGGCGCGCTCGTGATGCGCCTGGCGTGGAAGGGCTCCGTCGCGGAGCGGCCGACACCGCCGCCGGTCCGCCTCACGTTCACCGGACCGGACACGGTCGCGGCGATCGCGGGCGACCCCCCGCCGATGGGCGATTTCATCCGCGACGCGGGCGGATCCGTTGCGTACTTCCGTTGGGGCAGCCGTGCGCGGCGCAAGGTCGGCTGACCGCCCGTCACTCCGCGCGCACCATTTCGGACCACTGCCGCAACTCCGCACGTGACGGCGCGTGCCTACCATTCGAGAAGCCCATAACGCAGGTGAGGGAGACATCCGCATGAGCGTCTACCGCGCTGAATACATCTGGATCGACGGCACGAAACCGACCCCCAAGCTCCGTTCCAAGGCCAAGGTCGTGCCCATCGGCGAGGCTCCGCCCATCTGGGGCTTCGACGGATCGAGCACCAACCAGGCCCCGGCGCGAACTCCGACTGCGTCCTGAAGCCCGTCTTCGTCTGCCCGGACCCGATCCGCGGCGGCGAGAACAAGCTCGTCATGACCGAGGTCTTGCTCACGGACATGACGCCGCACCCGACGAACACCCGCGCCGCGAATGCGGAGGCGGCGAAGAAGTACGCGAGCGACGACACGTGGTTCGGGATCGAGCAGGAGTACACGTTCTTCGACGGCTCCCGTCCGCTCGGCTTTCCGGACAACGGCTTCCCGCCGCCACAGGGTGGCTACTACTGCGGCGTCGGCGCCGATGAGGTCTTCGGACGCGACGTCGTCGAAGCACACCTCGACGCCTGCATCACGGCCGGTCTGAAGATCGCCGGCATCAACGGCGAGGTCATGCCCGGGCAGTGGGAGTTCCAGATCGGCCCGATCGGCGCGCCGGCCATCGGCGACCAGATGTGGATCGCCCGCTGGCTCCTGTACCGCGTTGCCGAGGACTTCGGCATCAGCGCGACGCTCTATCCGAAGCCGGTCCGCGGCGACTGGAACGGCGCGGGTGCGCACACGAACTTCTCGACCAAGCTGATGCGCTCGAACTACGAGGCGTGCGTCGCGGCGGCCGAGGCGCTCAAG
>JBBRQB010000100.1:0-2717 GCA_038227105.1 Candidatus Limnocylindria bacterium
GGGGACCGCGCGGCGGACACGCGGTCGCCACTCCGAAGCGCCCGACTACTCCGCGCCAGCGTGCTGCCGCGCGGCGGAACATCAAGACGGCGGTGGCCGCTCGCCGCAGTGCCTGAGCGGAAGACGGACCGCTGGGTTGCGGATCGCCTCCCGCCGGTACTCGGTCGACGAGAAGGCGACCGCGGGGGACCCGATCGCGGTCTTAGACTGGTCATGTTCGACGTGCGGCGGTAGGGCCTAGGAGTACGAACGCCGAGTCGGCGGGGGAGTCCATCCATGAGAGTCGCCTGTGTGCTCGCCAACGGGTTCGAGGACTCCGAGTTCAAACAGCCGTACGACGCGCTCAGGCGGGCCGGCCACGAGGTCACCATCATCGGCATGCAGGCCGGGCAGCAGCTGAATGGGGACAAGGGCAAGGAAACGGCGACCCCGGAGAAGGCGTTCTCCGACGTGAGCCCCGACCAGTTCGACGCGCTCTTCATTCCAGGCGGCGTCTCGCCGGACCGACTGCGGGCTCAGCCGGCGCCCGTGGCCTTCGTCAAGGCCTTCTTCGAGAAGGAGAAGCCCATCCTCGCGATCTGCCACGGGCCCCAGCTCTTCATCACCGCCGGCACCTACAAGGGTCACCGGCTGACGGCCTGGAAGTCGATCCAGGTCGACCTTGCGCTCGTGGGCGCTGACGTCGTCGACCAGGAGGTGGTGGTTGACCGCAATCTGGTGACCTCTCGTCAGCCCCAGGACCTGCCCGCGTTCATCCGCGAGAGCCTCAAAGTGCTCGAGAAGATGCCCGCGGCCACGAGCTAGCTGCACTTCCCAGAGATGTCATTGATCGGCGGCAGCGGGTGCGTCGCCGCGGATCGCCTCTACCGCGATGACCTCGCGCGCTCGTTATCCGATTACGAGCCAGAATGAGAATGGGATGCAAGGATGACCGGGCGTTTCCCCGGGATCGTTGCTGCTGGGGCGCTGGCTCGCGGATTCGGAAGCCACCACGCCGGCTTCGGTCTGGTCCTCGGAATCATGCAGCCGAGTCCACGTCGAGCCGCCATCGGTCGTGGTACAGATACCAGCGACTGCACGAGAGGAGCTGACATGAGCGATGTGACGGTGGTCGGCCTGTTCCGCAACGACGATGCGGCGAGGACCGCGCTGCGGCAGATGGATGCGGCAGGCTTCCCGCCGGATCGCGTCGGTATCATCGCGGGCGACGTCCGTCAGGCGCGCGAGGTCGCGGGGTCGTTCTCCCTGCCCGCCGCGGTCATCGGTGCGGTCATCGGCGCGCTCGTCGGGCTCGGCTTCGGGCTCGCGAGCGACGTGTCGGTCAACCCCGCCGCGACCGTGGCTGGCGTGGCGATGTTAGCGGTGAGTGGTGCGTTCATCGGTGCGCTCGCGGGACGCGCGAAGGGGCTGAAGCCGCACGACTCCGAAAAGTACGAGCGCGCCGTGGAGATGGGCGACGCGCTCGTGACGATCCGCTGCACGTCGAGCCAGCAGGATCAGGCACGTCGAGCGCTACAGACCGCCGGCGCCACGGCCGTCCGCGTCGAGGACACGCCCGAAACCGTCTAGCTGAGGTCCGGTCACCTTCGTGGTGAAGAACAATGGGGCGGTCGTGCACGAGCTCGTCGTGCGCCATACCGACCTGGCCCGGGACAAGCTCGCCGCGGACCCGCCCAGGCCGGTAAGGTGAGTGATCGCTCGACCTTGCCCTTGAGCCGCGGGGTCGCGGGCCTGATGTAGACGTGCTGGATACCGCGGTCCAAGACATGCCAGTGGAAGGCGGCCTGGAACTCCGAGCCGTTGTCGGTCTGGATCCGCTTCACTTTGAATAGGAGCCTTTGGCGCTCACATTCCTGTTCAGCGATGAGCCGATTGGCGACCTTCCGCAAGAACCGGCCTACCGACGGCGGCGGAGTGGACCGGCGGACAGAGCTATGCCGCGATCGCTGCAGCCGTTCGAGAAGAGCTCGCCCACGATGCCGGTGGTCCGGAGCCCCGACATGCAGCGCTGCACACGATCGGCTACGCGGGCCTGAGCGAGCTGTTGCGCCGGCGGATCGACGTGGATTCCCGAGCCGCGCTCATTGCGAGGCTGGCTGTAGTCCGAGCGCCCTGGACCGCGCGATGGCTGCTTCAAGAACCGGCTATCGCAGTCCGCGACTGCGATAGGGTCATCGCAGGCGTCTGGGAAGTGGGGGCCCGGGGTGAGACTGCTCGCTCGGCCCGATGCGGATCGCCCTCGCGTGCTCGTGAGGACCCTCGATCGTGACCTCAATGCGCGCGGGTGACCGGACGATCCCTTCGAGGTCGTGCGGCTGGACGCCTGAAGCCGCATCCAGCGTGAACTTGATGCGCTCGCCTTGATCGGTCTCGAGTTGGAAGACCTCGCCGTCCATCTCGACAAGGCTGCCGGTCAGCGTCTCAGCCACGCGGGTACCTTTCGTGGGCGAATCGCTGTCGGCGGCTGATCCGATCGACGGCCGAGAGACCGCCCGACGGTTCGGTGCGCAGGCGACGCATGCCCTGAACGCATCCCACCGATTTCCGTTGGCCGCGTTTTCTACCCCGATACCATACGCCGCATGAGCGCAGACGAGCGATTCCGAGATAGGTGACAAGTCCGCGATCGAGTGGACCGACGCGACATGGAACTCGATGACCGGCCGCACGAACCTTTCGCAGGGCTGCCTGGTCCAGCACCGGCTCCTGCGCAAGTA
>JBBRQB010000101.1:0-2661 GCA_038227105.1 Candidatus Limnocylindria bacterium
GTCCGGCGCTGACCGGCGGCCTCGTCCAGCAGACCGATCGGGCCACGGCGCTCGCCGATACCGGCAGCACCGGTGGCACCACCTTCTCGTACACCTCCGGCACCATCGCGGCGGATCAGCTCTTCGATCGCGTCGCCATCCACTGGATCGCGCAGCGCGGCACGGACACGGGAATGAGCGTCGAGCTCCGGACCTCCGCCGATGGCGCGACGTGGAACGCCTGGGCGACGGTCGAGGACATCGACGATCTCTACGATCCCGGCCGCAACGAGCACTACACCTCCATCCAGCTCGCGGTCTCAGGCGCGCGCTTCGCGCAGTACCGCGTCTGGAACACGGGCAGCGACCCGACCGCGCTCGTCCGCGTCGGCGTCACGTTCATGGACGTCACGGATCTCAACGCCGGTCCGCTCGCGCGGCTGGCCAACGATCTGCGCGGCGCCGTCGCCGCGTTCGGCGAGAGCTACGCCGCCGCGGCGCCGGTCGGGCCGTCGAAGATCCTCACCCGTCAGGACTGGGGCGCCGACGAGTCCCTCATGAAGTGGACGCCGGAATACAAGCGCGTGCAGAAGGCGATCGTCCACCACACGGCCGGCGATGACGGTGGTTCGAATGTCGCCGCGACGATCCGCGCGATCTATTACTTCCACGCGGTCACCCGCGGCTGGGGCGACATTGGCTACAACTATCTTGTCGACAAGTTCGGCAACATCTGGACCGGCCGCGCCGGCGGCGACCACGTCATCGGCGGCCACGCCTACGGCTGGAACAACGGCTCGATCGGCGTCGCCGCGATCGGGACGTACAGCTCCAGCGCGCCGCCTCCCGCTCTGGTCGGAGCGATCTCGAACATCATCGCGCTGAAGTTCTCGCAGTTCGGCATCACGCCGTACGGCGCCGACGTGTACACGCATCAGGAGCAGCGCTCCGACGGCACGTGGGTCCCGGTCACATCGAGCCCGCCGAACATCCAGGGTCACCGCGATTCGAACTACATCGCCGGCCAGAACGGCGGGCAGACCGAGTGCCCGGGTGGCGCTCTCTACGCGCAGCTCCCGAACATCCGCTCGGCCGCACAAAGCGCCGTCCAGAACGGCTTCATCAACCTCGCGACGCTCGAGCCGAATCTTCCGAAGGCCGGTCTCGCCGGTGCCGTCCTGCCGGTCCAGGTCAGCGTGCTGAACCGTGGGGTCACGACGATCCCGGCGGGCACCGCCGTGTCGTACAAGGTGCTCACGGGCGGCAACCTGACCATTTCGCAGGGCGGGCAGGGCGCGATCGGTGCGGCGATCCCGCCCGGATCCATCGGGGTGGCAACGGTACCGTTCGCGATGCCCGCGATCGGCAGCTACATGGTCCGCTGGGACCTGCAGTCGGGTGGCTCGTGGTGGAACTCGCTCTACAACAACCCGTACCGCGACATGGCCTTCCGTTCAGCTGAGTGGAGCGCGGACTGGGTCAGCGACACCGTGCCGAAGACGTGGTTCACCGGACAGACCATCAACGTGAGCACGACCGTCACCAATGACGGCGGTCGGCCGTGGCCGGCGAGCGGCGTCAACCCGGTCGTGCTCGGCTACCGCTGGATCGACGATGCCTCCGGGACGGTGAGCGTCGGGAAGAACTTCGCCAACCTTGCCGCCGACGTCCAGCCTGGTCAGACGGTCACGCTCAACATCGCGGTGACCGCGCCCGTCGTGTCGTCGCCGGGCTACACGATGGAGCTCGACCTCTACAAGCAGAACGAGTTCTGGTTCAAGGACCGGGGCATCCCGGCCGACCCGACACCGACCGGCGTGGGTGCCGATTACCGCGCCTCGTATCAGATAGGCGCGCTGCCGACGGTCGGCCTCGGCCAGACGGTGCTCGTGCCGGTCACCGTGAGCAATGTCGGGCAGGGGATCTTCTCGACCACGAGCTCGACCCCGGTCGACCTTGGCTACCACTGGTACGACCAGGTCGGGAAGCTCGTGATCTGGGACGGCCTGCGGACGAAGCTGCCCTCCGATCTGCAGCCCGGCCAGACCGTCACGCTCCAGACCCAGGTGCAGTCGCCGCCCGACGGCGGCACCTATCAGCTGCGGTTCGATCTCGCGCAGGAAGGCGTCGCCTGGTTCAGCTCGAAGGGCACGCCGACCGGCAACGTGAACGTGACCGTGTGCTGTGGCAAGACCTTCGGCGCGACCTATCAGCCGCAGATCGCGGCGCTCGGGGTCTCCGGGACCGCTGCGACCGTGCCCATCACCGTCACGAACACCGGCAACTTCACCTGGGGCGCCGCGGGCGCGACGCCGGTGCACCTCGGGTACCACTGGACCGACGCGAACGGCGGCGTCGTGGTCTGGGACGGCTCGCGCTCGAACCTCGCGGTCGACGTCGCGCCCGGCGCGTCGCAGACGCTGCAGGCGCAGATCACGTTCCCGTCCGGCGCCGGCACGTACACGCTGAAGTGGGACCTCGTGCAGGAGGGCGTGTCGTGGTTCTCCGGCAAGAACGTGCCGCCCTATGACCAGCGCGTGAACGTCGACCCGTCGATCGCGCAAAGCTTCGCCGCGTCGATCGACGCGACCGGCATCCCGGCCGCGCTGGCGACGCGCATGACCACCACGGTCGCGGTCCCGGTCACGAACGCGTCGTCCGCGGCGTGGGGCCCGAACGTCA
>JBBRQB010000102.1:0-2473 GCA_038227105.1 Candidatus Limnocylindria bacterium
CCGAATCGCGCGGTCAGCGGGCCCGCAAGCATCGCACCGATGAGGCTGAGCGGCCCGATCGCAGCGATGGCGACACCGAGGAGCGCGGGCGGAAGGCCGAGCTCGCGCGTCGCGTAGACGACGAGGATCGCTTGGACCGCGAACCATTCGATGTTCGCGAGCGCGATCGCGACGACGCACCGAAAGACGATCTCGTGCTCGCGCATCCAGCGGGCGCCCTCGACGATCTCGTGCCAGATGCTCTTCGTCGTGTCGCGCGGATGGATCGTCTCGCGTGTGCGGATCGTGAGGAGGATCGCGGCCGATACAAGGAAGGTCAGTGCGTCGAACAGCACGGCGATCGGCGCGGTGAGCGCCTGGACCAACACGCCTCCGAGCGACGGTCCCGCCACCTGGGCCACGGCACTCGACGCCTGGAGGCGGCTGTTCGCCGCGACGAGCTGCGGGCGGCCGACGACGGCGGGCACGAGGGCACCGCGGGACAGATCTGTCGATACCCGGAACGAACCGGCGAGGAACGCGACGACGTAGAGCTGCCCAAGGGTGAGCACTCCGAGCGCCGCCGCGATCGGGACCGATCCGACCGCGAGGGCACTGCCGATGTCGGACGCGATCATGATCGGCCGGCGTGGGACGCGATCGACCCATGCGCCGACGAACAGCCCCAGCACCACCGACGGCGCCATGCTCGCCGCCACCAGAAGGCCCGTTTCGGTAGCTTGCGCGCCGAGCACGAGGACGGCGGTGAGCGGGAGCGCGAGCACGGAGATCTGGCTGCCGAGCGCCGCGACGGTGAAACCGGTCCAGAGCTTGGCGAAGTCGGGGTTCCGCCAGAGGGACATCCCGAAGATGATGCGGTCCGGCGGCGATTCGGTCTCCGGCCAACCGCGTGCAGGGCCACGAAGCGGTCGGAGCCCTGGCCCGGTGATCTTGGCGTCCTTAGCCGGCTCGCGCCGCCTCGATCTTCGTGATGTCGATCTTCTTCATCTGCAGCATCGCATCGACCGAGCGCTTCGACTTCTGGGGATCCGGGTCGCCGAGCGCGTCCATGAGCGCCGTGGGGATGATCTGCCATGACAAGCCGAACTTGTCCTTGAGCCACCCGCACTGCGACTCCTCCCCACCATCCGCGGTGAGCTTGGACCAGAGGTCGTCGACCTCCGCCTGATCCTCGCAGCTCACAAAGAGCGAGAACGCCTCGGTGAACCGGAACTGCGGGCCGGCGTTGAGCCCTATGACGGTCTGCCCTTCGAGCTCGCAGCTGACGGTCATCGCTTTGCCGTTCGGACCGCCCGGCGTGACGCTCAGGATCTTCGAGCTCTTGAAGATCGAGCAATAGAGACGCATCGCTTCCTCGGCCTGGTCGTCGAACCATAGGAACGGGGTGATCTTATGCACGTCGTCCTCCCTATTTCGCATTGAGCGTCGCGAGGTGCGCGGTGAAGTGGTCGAGGATCTGCGTGTAGCCGGCGCGCTCCCGCGCCTCATCCATCGCCATCTCGAGCGAGAGCGTGAGCCGGGTCCCACCGAGGACGTCCTCGAAGGTGGTCGTCATGACGCGCCCGTCGCCGATGGCCTGGACGATCTTCTCGGGCTTCACGACCTCGCGGTACGTGCCAGTGAACTGGAACCCCTCGTGGCTCCCGTCAGCGGGACGCATGCCGATGCTGAAGGCGCCGCCGGGCTGGAGATCGATCTGGGCGGACGGCGACTCCCAGTCGTTGGCGAACATCCATGTGGTGACGTGCTTCGGGTCGGTGTACGCCGTCCACACGAGGTCGCGCGGCGCGTTGAAGACGCGGACGAGCCTGAGCTGACGGCCGGAGACGCTGACGCCGCGGTCGGTGTCGTTGCCGGACAGCACGCCGGCGAGCTTGTCGAGGCTCTCGTTGATGCCCTGCGTCATGCCCTGCTGCGCCATCCGCTCGAAATCGGCGACCGTCGGGAGCTGCTGCTCGACGGTGAGCCGCGTCCGTCCGCCGACGTCCTCGAACCGGACGGTCGTCGTCACGGTCGGCATCGCCTGGCCCGGTGCGATCTCGGGCGACATCGTGAAGACCAGCAGCTCGTTCGGCACGACCTCGGTGACCACACCCGGGCCGGGGAAGACCTCGCCATTGAACGGCGGCGCATCCGGTGCCTTCATGTCGACGCGGAACACGCCGCCTGGTCGCGCGTCGATCTCGCACCGCGGTGAGGTGAAGCCCTCCGGCGGGAACCACTTCGCGAGCTGTGTGGGATCGGTCCACGCGCGGTACACCCGCTCGCGCGGCGCGTCGTAGATCCGCGTCGTGACGAGTGTGCGCTCGGGCGCGACGACGTTACCTGTTGCGACCATTGTTCTCATCCTCCTGCTGCATCAGGCGAAGGTGTGCATCGAGTCGATCGAGGCTCTTCTCCCAGAAGACTCGGTAGCGCTCCACCCAGGTCGCGGCCTCGCGCAGCCGGTCGGCCTCGAGCCGCGCCGGACGCC
>JBBRQB010000103.1:0-2383 GCA_038227105.1 Candidatus Limnocylindria bacterium
GCGCCAGCGCCGTCGCCGTCTCCGGCCGGGTCAGCCTCGCCGGCCCCGACGCCCTCGCCTTCGAAGTCGCCGTAGGGGCGCGCATGAAGCCGGGAAGCCGTCGCGCTGAACATCCGCTCTCTCGGGCGTTCGCGTGGCAGACCGCGCGGATGATGCGGCTGGCCGATCGCGTCGAAGCGGGCGATGCCGCGCGCGTGACGCAGGCGGACATCGATCGCGTGTTCAGCGATGCGCGCGCAATGGCCGCACGGGTCGCCAGTACGCGTCGGTAGCGCGTCGAGCCGCCGGTAGGCACCGCAAGCCCGTTCCGTTCGTGACGATGTGCGGCTGAGCACTTCGGCGACGATTACCATTACTATGGCATTCGTGGCATGAACGCCGCTACGCTGTTGAGGCGGAGGCATGTGAACTGTGGCTATTGCTCCATTCGCGCTGAAGACATCGGCATTGAAACCGAGTGACATCGCTGCTCGGCTCGATGTGGAGCCGAGCACTGTGTACCGCTGGATCAAGAGTGGTGAGCTCCCGGCGATCGACGTGGCCGGGGCGAAGTACGTCCTCATCCCGGCCTACGAGCGCTTCGTCGAACGACACACGAAGGGCGTCACCATCGAAGCGCAGGCGGAGCGCTTCATCGGCTCAGGGGTGGACGTCGCAGGCGAGGTCGATCTGCTGGATGGCCTTGATCTCTCCGTCGCCCGATCGTCCGACGGGCCCATGGACATCTCGGTCGACGACATGCGTGCACAGCTCAAGCGGCAACTCGATGCGTATGAGGTGCGGTTCGACATTCCATCCGAACGGGTCCACCGGCTCGTCTATGCCGATCGTCAGTCGCACATCGATGGCGTACCCGACGATGTCACTTCGCAGTGGGCGAGCTTCTACGCCGCGTATCTGGATCTGTCACTCGTCCACACGCCCTGAGCGATGCCGGCGCAGGCGCGGCACATCGCAGGACTCGTCCTCGCACGCCGCGGCTATCGAGTTGTCGCCGGCGGGCCAGTCGTCTGGCACACGACGCGACCGCGCCGTGCCGCGCACGGTGCTGCGGGTGGTTGGAGCGGATATTTCGTCATCGACAGCTTTCCCGACACGGTCTTCGACCTCACCGAGTGGGTCGACCGAGACCACGATCCGGCGATCGTCCGCTACGCGTATCAGGCCCGCTATTGCAACAGCCTGTACGGCGGCGTTCGGTGGCAGTACCGGTTTGACCTTCACCCCGTGCACGAACCGACCAGCTTCGTCCCGCACTCCCACGACCACGCGGTGCGAGAGGGCGAGCATGACCCGCATCCCTTTAGTCGGTCCCTCGATCTTGCCGAAGCGCTTTCGCTGCTCGAGCAGCACGTCGCCACCAGGATCGGGCCGTGCTCAGCACAGGTCCCGGGATTTCGCAGTCGTGCACCGCACCAGCCGGGCACGGGCAACCTGATCGTCGAGCCGCAGCAGGGCTGAGGCCGCAGTGTCCTAGGTCGCCCGCGCGAGCGTGACGATCGCCTCGGCGAGCGCCGCGGGCTGATCGAGCTGCACGTTGTGCCCGGCATCGAGCTCGAGGCCCGTCACATTCGGGATCACCTCGAGCATCCGCGCGTATGTCCCGGCACTGAGCGACTCCGAGCGCGTGCCGCGCACGACCAGCACCGGCATCGAGAGCCGGGCGATCGCGGCCCACGCCTCGGCGCGGCGATCGGGACCGCTCAGGATCCGCAGGAGCGCGTCCTTGTGCGAGGCCCACACCAGGCCGTCACCATCTGCGCGGAACACGTGGGCCAGCCGGTTCGCGTAGATCGCGTCGCTGTACCCGGGCGAGGTTTCGCGCAGGTACACCTCCGCTGCGGCGCGATCGGCGAACCGATCGGGCCGGCCGACTGACAATCGCCGCGCGCGGTCGCCGCCCTCGCGGCCGATCTCGGGGCCGACGTCGACGAGCGCCAGCGCGCGCACCCGCTCGGGATGCGTCGCGGCAAGGACCATCGCGTGCGCGCCGCCCATCGAGTGCCCGACCACGACCGCGCGCTCGATCGCCCGCGCATCGAGGACCGCGATCGCGTCCGCGACGAAGTCCTCGGCGGCGTATCCGGTCTCCGGGGTGGCGCTCGAGCCGTGGCCGCGGGCGTCGGGTGCGATCAGCCGGAGCCGGCCAGCCACCGCGTCCGCCACGAAGTCCCAGACCCGGCCGTAGTTGCCGATGCCGTGGAGCAGAAGGGTCGCAGGAGCCCCTCCAGGCCACTCCCAGGCAGCCAGAAGGCCGGCAGCGCCGCGTATCGTCAAGCTGGCAGGCACGTTCCAGAGGGTAGTAGCGGGAAGGGGACCAGATGAGCGCACGCGAGCCTGTCGCCGACGAGCTGGCGGTCCTGGCCGGCACGGTCCGCCAGCA
>JBBRQB010000104.1:0-2259 GCA_038227105.1 Candidatus Limnocylindria bacterium
ATGACGTACCAGGCAACCAGCACGAGGAGCGAGATCGCGGCGACGAGCGGGAAGCCCGACGCATCCTTGCCACGCAGCGCGACGAGCAACGCGCCGATCGCGCCGTAACGAAAGAGCCGGCTCAGGAACACGCGGTTCGACCGCGTCGCCTCCTCCGGATGAAGGAGCGCATAGCGCCTGTCCTCGAGGGGCTTTCGCCGCTCCGGAAGGGTCGCGAGCACGCGGCGATGCTCTTCGGCCTCCAGCTGCTCGAGCCGCTCCAGCGCGGCGCCGCGCTCGTCGCGGTAGCCGTCCATCTCAGGTCGTCTCGGCGGCCTCGGCCGGCGCGGTGAGCGTCGCGATCTCGCGGGCGATCTCGCTGATGCGCTCGCGCGGGTTGTTCGAGCGGAGAAGCGGCACGACGAACGAGCCGAAGAGGCCGATCGCGGCGACCGCGAAGGCGGCAAATGCCCACAATCGGTCCGTGTTCATCGTCGCCTTGATGATGAGCAGCGTCAGGAGAACGCGGACGACGATGATCGCGATGTCGCCCGGCGTGCGACGGGACAGCGTCTGCCGCTCGGCGCGGAGCGCCTCGAGCGCTTCCAGCGGGGAAGGGTCCTGAGAAGACATGCGCCAACCCTAAATCACCGGGCGTGATCCTCGATCACTATTGTTGGGATAGATGGAAATGCGCGGGGCCGGTCCCCGGTTTGGCAATCGCTGAACCACCGAACCGAGGACCTCCCGCGCATGGACAAGATACCGCGAATGAACCGGCTGGTACGACGCCAGTTGATGATGCTTGGTCGACGGAGCGGCGATCCCGCGACGGCGATGCGATTCCTCGCCGTCGCGCGGCTCGGGCTCGGGCACAGCAGCGTGCGGGTCGCGAACGATCTCGACGTCGCTCGGTCGACCGTCGTGCGGACCGCGGGGAAGTTCGCCGCGGACGGCCCACTCGGCCTGCACGACCAGCGACGGCACAACGGAATGGCGAAGGTCGACGACCCCTTCCGTCGGCGCGTCGTGCAGCTGCTCCGGCGAACGCCGCAGGACTTCGGATGGCAGCGGCCGACTTGGACGCGCGAGCTACTCGGCCTCCAGATGCAGCGCGATGGATACGTCGCCGTCGCGGCCTGCACGATGGGCCGCGTGCTCGCGAAGATCGGCGCACGCCTCGGAATGCCGAAGCCGGTGGTGCTCTGCCCGTGGCCGCGCGACGAACGTTTGCGCGTTTTGGCGCAGATCCGGCGCCTCGAAGGTAGAGCCAGCGCGGCGGAACCAGTGCTGTACAGCGACGAGGTCGACATCCACCTGAACCCGAAGATCGGCCGGGACTGGATGCTCCGCGGGCAGCAGCGTCGTGTGGTGACGCCAGGCAAGAACAAGAAGTTCTACCTCGCGGGTGCTCTCGACGTGCGCTCCGGCCGCCTGCATACGACCGGCGCGGACCGCAAGGATGCCTCGTTGTTCTGCGACTTGCTCCGGCTGCTCGCCTCGACGTATCGCGCGGCTCGTCGCGTGCACGTCGTGCTCGACAACTACGGCATCCACCACGCCAAGCTCACGAAGCGGACGCTCGCCGAGCTCGGCGACCGCATCGTGCTGCACTTCCTCCCGCCCTACTGCCCCGACGCGAACCGCATCGAGCGCGTCTGGCAGGAGCTACACGCGAACGTGACGCGCAACCATCGCTGCAAGACGCTCCCGGAGCTCCTGACGAACTGCCGTCAGTACGTCGAGAACTACCGCTGGCGCACGCCGGCGACTCCGTCGCGGTCATCCGTCGCGGCGTGAATGATGGACGAGGATCGCGCTCGGTGATTTAGCGTCCGGATGGTGAGCGGGGTGAGCGCAGCGCCGTTTGTCGAAGCCTTCCTCGCCGGTCGCCTCGGCGCCTCGGCCCGCGGCCTCGATCTGGCGGGCGCAACGCCGACGGAGGCACATGACCGGCTCGTCGCAAGCGGCTTCCACGTCGTCGCCGTCCCGTGGGCAGCTCCGACCGACCGCGCCGGCCGGCAGCGCTGGCATCTCGTGGGGGGCGGGACCACGGACGTGGCCTCCCATCCAGGGATCGTCTCCGAGCTCGTTTACGAACACGCGGACGGGGCCGCGGTCCGCATTTTCCCCTCGCCGTTCCGGTCTTTTGGCAGCGGGATCGCGGGTCCCGCCGCGCGAATGTCCGTCATCTCGCCGCCGGACCTCCGCCCGGCGAACGACGCGAGCTTGGACGCGGAGGTGTTCGCGATCACGCGCACGGGAGAGCCCGTTCCAAAG
>JBBRQB010000105.1:0-2150 GCA_038227105.1 Candidatus Limnocylindria bacterium
AAGCGCGGCACGGTCGCGTGGGTCACGTTCGACCGTCCGGAGGCGCGCAACGCCCTGACCCATGAGATGTACGCGCAGCTCGCGGCCGTCTGCGCCGACCTTGATGCGGACGCTGCGGTCCGCGTCGCCGTGTTCCAGGGGAAGGGCGACGACGCGTTCGTTTCCGGCAGCGACATCCGCGGCGTCGGCGAGATCCGCGGCACGGAGGACGCGCTGGCGTACGAGAAGCACATCGAGCCGGCGATCGGCGGTGTGGAGCGCCTCGCCAAGCCGACGATCGCCCTCATCCGCGGCGTCGCGGCCGGTGGCGGTGCGGCCATCGCGCTCGCCTGCGACATCCGGATCGCGGCGGACAACGCCCGCTTCGGCGTCCCGATCGCCCGGACCGTCGGCAACACGCTGTCGCTCCGCAATGTCGCGCGGATGATGCAGGCGATCGGTCCAACGATGACGAAGGAGCTCCTGTTCACCGGACGGCTCGCGACAGCGGTCGAGGGTCAGGCGATGGGCGCGTTCAACGACGTCGTACCGCTCGCACGCGTGGAGGCGCACGTGACCGCGCTCGCGGAGCGGCTCAGCCAGAACGCGCCGCTCACGATCCGCGCGACGAAGCTGGCGGTGTTGCGCGTGCTGGAAGCCGAGCGCGAGCGGCTGGGGGCGGGAGAAGACATCCTCGCGCTCGCCTACGGGTCGGAGGACTTCCGCGAAGGAGTGACCGCGTTCATCGAGAAGCGGCCGCCCGTGTGGAAGGGTCGCTAGCGCTCGTCGGAGACCTCGATCCTTAGGAGACCGGCTACCCCGCGATCGACCGTCCAGCCGCGCCCGGAGCGGCATCGCGATCGGTCCGCCGGGCCACGCCATCCGCACGCGCGGCCGCACTGACGGCCTTTGCCATCGCGGGGACGACCGCCGCGTCGAACACCGATGGCAGGATGTATTCGGCCGAACGGAGGTTCGCCGGCACGCACTCCGCGAGCGCGGCGGCGGCGGCCAGCTCCATGTTCGTCGTGACCGTGCTCGCCCGGGCGTCGAGGAGACCGCGGAACACGCCGGGGAACGCGAGCACGTTGTTGACCTGATTGGGGTAGTCGCTCCGGCCGGTGGCCATGACATCGACCTCCGACGCGACCTCGAGAGGGTCGATCTCCGGATCGGGGTTTGCCATCGCGAAGACGATGCGCGGCCGCGCCATCGTCTTGATCATCTCGAGCGTCACCAGGCGCGGGCCGGACAGGCCGATGAGCACGTGCGCGTCCCGGAGCGCCTCCGACAGGGAGCGTGCCGGATCGTTCATGCCGAGCTCCTGCGCGAGCGCTCGCTTCTCGCCATTGAGATCGGTCCGCTTCATCGTGATCGTTCCGGTGCGGTCACAGACCACGACATTCGTCGCACCGGCGGTCCGCAGCAGCCGCGCCGTCGCGATGCCGGCAGCGCCAGCGCCGAGCACGACGACTCGCAGGTCGGCGAGCGAGACCCCGCAGACGGCGGACGCGTTCCGAAGGCCGGCGAGGACGACGATCGCCGTCCCGTGCTGATCGTCGTGGAAGACCGGAATGTCGAGACGCTCGCGGAGCTTGCGCTCGATCTCAAAGCACGCGGGTGCCGCGATGTCCTCGAGATTGATGCCGCCGAACCCGACGCTGATACGCGCGACAGCGTCGACGGTCTGCTCGATCGTGCCCGGCTCGATGACGATGGGGAACGCCGACACGCCCGCCAGATCCGCGAAGAGCAGCGACTTGCCCTCCATCACGGGGAGCGCCGCGAGCGGCCCGACGTTCCCGAGACCAAGCACCGCGGTGCCGTCCGAGATGATGATGATCGCGTTGGCGCGCTGGGTGAGCGCCCACGAGCGCTCCGGATCGGCGACGATCGCGCGACAGACGCGCGCGACACCCGGGGTGTACACGAGCGAGAGATCGTCACGGTTCCGCACCTGAACGCGACCGGCCATCGCGACCTTGCCGCCGAGATGCATGAGGAACGTACGGTCGGATACCGAACGGACGACGACGCCCTTCACGTTCTTGAGGTCCTGGGTCAGCTGCTCGCCGGTCGCCTCGTCGGGGACGTCGACGGTGACGTCGCGCACGTGCTTGCGGTCGGTCGCCTCGACGAGGTCGATGGCGCCGAGGCTGGCGCCACGCTCC
>JBBRQB010000106.1:0-2067 GCA_038227105.1 Candidatus Limnocylindria bacterium
CTGCGTCCCGAGTCCACGCCGGCGGTGGGAGGGTCGGACCATCACCTTCTGGACCTCGGCGCGATAGCGCCCGTTCGGGCGCCACGCGGCGACCAGCTGCGCACTGCCGACGATCGGGCCGTCCGGCGCGTCGCGCGCGACGATCAGGACGCGGTACCCACCGCTCAGCTCAGCGACGATCGATCGCCAGTACTCGGCGGAGTCCGTGGCCGACAGGGGCGCGAGGTAGCCCATCGATGCACCGCTATCGACGCACCCGATGAACAGCGACACGAGGCCTTCGACGTCCGCGGGCGCGACGTCGGGACCGAGCAGCTCGATCGTCACCTCGCCGGTCGTGCCGCTCACATGCGGAAGACGCCGTACCGCGGCCCGCCGATCGGCGAGTGCCGCGCCGCGGCGAGACCGAGCGCCAGGACCGCGCGCGTGTCCATCGGGTCGATGACCCCGTCGTCCCACAGGCGCGCGGTCGAGTAGTACGGCGAGCCTTGGGCCTCGTACTGATCGCGGATCTTCGTCTTGAACTCGTCGCGTGCCGTATCGCTCTCGAACGTTCCGACGAGCGACAGCACCGTCGCGGCCTGTTCGCCGCCCATGACGCTGATGCGCGCGTTCGGCCACATCCACAGCTGCCGGGGACCGTACGCGCGGCCGCACATCCCGTAGTTCCCGGCGCCGAAGCTACCGCCGATGATCACGGTGAACTTCGGCACCGACGCGCACGCGACGGCGGTCACCATCTTGGCCCCGTCCTTCGCGATGCCGCCCTCCTCGTACTCCTTACCGACCATGAACCCGGCGATGTTCTGAAGGAACACCAGCGGCACCTTGCGCTGGTCGCAGAGCTCGATGAAGTGCGCGGCCTTGAGCGCCGACTCGCTGAACAGGATCCCGTTGTTCGCGATGATGCCGACGCGGAAGCCCATGATCCGCGCGAAGCCGCAGACGAGCGTCTCGCCGTACAGCGCTTTGAACTCCGTGAACTCCGACTTGTCGACGAGCCGCGCGATGACCTCGTGCACGTCGTACGGCGTGCGGGTATCGGCGGGGACGATCGCGTACAGGTCCGCGGGATCGTGTGCCGGCGCCTCCGGCGGTGCGACGTCGTCGCCCCAGTGCAGTTCCTGTGGCCCGAGCGTCGAGACGATCTCGCGCGCGATGCCGAGCGCGTGCGCATCGTCGAGCGCGTAGTGGTCAACGACGCCGCTCTTTCGCGCGTGCACGTCGGCGCCGCCAAGGGCTTCGGCGGTCACCTCCTCGCCGGTCGCGGCCTTCACGAGCGGCGGGCCGCCGAGGAAGATCGTTCCCTGGCCTTTCACGATCACCGACTCGTCGCTCATCGCCGGCACGTACGCGCCACCGGCGGTCGAAGAGCCCATCACGATGGCGATCTGCGGGATGCCCTGCGATGACATCCGCGCCTGGTTGTAGAAGATGCGGCCGAAATGCTCGCGGTCCGGGAACACCTCGTCCTGCCGCGGGAGGAACGCGCCGCCCGAGTCGACGAGATAGAGGCAGGGGAGCCGGTTCTCGAGCGCGATCTCTTGCGCGCGGAGGTGCTTCTTCACCGTGAGCGGGTAGTACGTGCCGCCCTTCACGGTCGCGTCGTTCGCGACGATCACGCACTCGCGGCCGGAGACACGGCCGATGCCGGTGATGATCCCGGCGGACGGGGCCTCGTTGTCGTACAGGTCGAGCGCCGCCAGCGGCGCGATCTCGAGGAACGGGGATCCCGGGTCGAGCAGCCGCTCGACGCGCTCACGCGGGAGGAGCTTCCCGGCTTTCGTGTGCTTCTCGCGAGAGCGCTCCGGGCCGCCTTGCCGGACGGCATCGAGCTTCTTGTGCAGATCGGCCACGAGCGTGCTCATGGAGTCGCGATTCGCGCGCGCCAGCGGGGACACCCGATCGAACGAGGAACCGAGCACTGCCATCAGGGGGCGATGCTAAACTTGGCTCTCCACGCGTGCCTGTAGCTCAGTTGGATAGAGCGCAACGCTACGAACGTTGAGGTCGGGGGTTCGAGCCCCTCCAGGCATACTGTCGGCTCAATGACCTGGCTCCGGGCCC
>JBBRQB010000107.1:0-1992 GCA_038227105.1 Candidatus Limnocylindria bacterium
ACCGTCGCGCCGAGGTAATCGCCGCGGCGCTCCTTGGCGATGACGGCGTTGTAGATCTGACCGGTCGTCAGGTTGGATGCGCGCGTGACGTTGCGGTCGATGAAGCGCTCGTAGTGGCCGAGGTCGAGATCGCTCTCAGCGCCGTCTTCGGTGACGAAGACCTCGCCGTGCTGATACGGCGACATGGTCCCGGGGTCGACATTGAGATACGGGTCCATCTTCAGCGACGTCACGGAGAGACCGCGGGCTGAGAGGATGCGGCCGAGGGACGCGGCGGTGATGCCCTTACCCAGTGAAGAGGTGACCCCTCCGGTCACGAACACGAACTTCGGCACGGGCGCTGACCTCCGGGGTTTTTCCGATTGTACTCCTATCAGTCGAAGCGAAATGGCAGCGAATGGATCAGCACGAGGCGCGGGCGATCGGAGCCGCCGGTCGGCGGGTACTCGGGGACCTCGACCGGCTCCTCGATGCGACAGTCATCGATCCGGCCATCGATGCGCAGCGCACGGAACCGCGCGTCGACGAGCACGCCGCGCTCGATGCTCTCGTGGTCGACGATCGCGACGAGCTTCGGCTTGAGCCACACCATCCCGGGTCGCAGGGGGAACGGGCCAAGGAACGGCGAACCGTCATGGCGGAACGTCCGCGTCGCCGCATCGATCCAATCGCCGAGGAAGGGCGGCACATATGCCTCACCCGCGTAGGTCAGGGCGCCGTTGTCGTTCATCCAGCCGCACAGCAGCGCCCGCGCCCCGCGCCGCTCGTCGAGCACCAGCCCGCCGATCACCACATCGGCGCGCGGCGACACGAGGCACTTGAGCCAGTCCGCGCTACGCGTGCCGGGCACGTACTTGCCGTCGCGGCGCTTTGCGACGACGCCCTCGAGCTCGTATTCGGCGACGACATCGAGGAACGGCACGCCGTCGTTCTCGAGATGCTCGGGCACGACGAGGCCCTTCTGCGCGAGCCCGCGGCCCATGAGCCGGCGCCGCCGCTCCTCGAGGGGCAGTCCCAGCAGCGGCTTGCCCGCGTCATAGAGGAGATCGAACGCGACGAACAGCGGTCCGCGACCGCGCTTCGAGGCTTTCGGGCCCAGGGGTAGGGGCCCCTGGGTGCGTAGCACCCGGCCGACGAGCAGGTCGTAGCTGGGGCGGCCGCGCGCGTCGCACACGATGATCTCGCCGTCCAGAAGCGTGCCCTCCGGGAGGCGCAGGGTCGCGAGCTCCGGGACGGCCGGAAGCAGGTCGCCGCCGTTGCGATCCACGATCCGCAGGCCGGCAGCATCGAATGAAACGAGCGCACGGATGCCGTCCCACTTGAGCTCGAAGAGGTGATCCGGTGAATTGAAGCCGCTCTCGGCGAGCCGTGGCCGCATCGGGGAGAGATCGCGCGGGAGCGACGTGGACCCAGTCTGCGGATCGATGAGCGTGGGATGTTCGGACCCGACGCGGGCCGCTCTCGGCATCGTTCGAGTATGCGGCCCGCGCTTGCGCTATCGGCCTGTTACGACGCCTTCTTACGCGTGGTCTTGGTCTTGTCGGACTTCGCGTGTACGAGAGACTCATGCCCGCCGCGACCGGAGCGGCCGCCCTTCTTCTCTTCCTCTTTCGCCCGCGCGACAGAGGCCTTGAGCGCGGACATGAGGTCGACGACCGTGGTCTCGGCCTCCGCCTCGGGCGCCTCGACCAGGTCCTCGCGGCCCTTGACCTTGGCATCGACGATCTGCTCGAACGCCTGCTTGTACTCGTCGCGGAACTCGCTCGGGTCGAATTTCATCGCCATCATCTCAACGAGGCTCTCGGCCATCTTGAGCTCGGCCGGCACGATCTTGATGTCCTCAGGGAGACTGAGGTCTTCCGCGGACCGGATCTCGTCCGGCCAGTGCAGCGTGTTGAGGACGAGGACGTTGTCGTGCGCGCGCATCGAGACGAGGCGCTCGCGCTCACGGAGGGCGAACTTGGCGACCGCGACGCGACCGGTCTTCTCGAG
>JBBRQB010000108.1:0-1841 GCA_038227105.1 Candidatus Limnocylindria bacterium
CCTCCTCCAAAGCGCGGTCGTCCCGTTCATCTCGATCGGTGGCGCCCGCCCGAACCTGCCGTTCCTCGTCGCCGGCTCATGGTCGCTCGCGGCAGGGGCGGGTGAGGCGGTCTGGTGGGCGTTCATCGGTGGCCTCACGGCGGATCTCCTGTCGGGCGGCCCGCTCGGCGCGTTCGCTGTCGCATCGCTGCCGCCGGTCGCGCTCATCGGGCTCGGCGAACGGCCGGCGCCGCGACCGACGCCGGTTCTCCTCGGTGCCTCGTACCTCACCGCAGCGGCGTTCGCCGCGGGCGTCCTCTACACGCTCGCTCTCTCGCTCGCCGGGACACCGGGCCCGGACCCGCTCAGCCTTGCGATCCAGATCGGTGGCGGCGCGATCTTCACCGGCGCCCTTGGGATCGCTACCTATCCGATCGCGCGTTGGATCGTCCGAACGACCGAGAAACAGGCATCCTTCTGATGTGAAGAACGGGGAGCGGCCGCGCGCGTTCGTGCGTCCGTACCGGTTCATCGCGGTCGGCGTGGTGTTCGCCCTTCTGCTGGGCACGCTGACCGCGCGGCTGTGGGATCTCCAGCTCGTGCAGGGCCAGCACTATCGCAGCCTCGCCGAGAACAACCGGCTCCTCCGCCTCCCGGTCGCCGCGGACCGCGGCATCGTCGTCGACCGCAACGGCAAGATCCTCGTGCGCAACATCCCCGGCTTCGCGGTGAGCATCGTCCCGATCGATCTGCCGAAGGTCCGCGAGGACGAGGTCGCGTCCCGCATCGCGCTGCTCGTGGGCCGTGATGGCGCGGAGGTCGTGAAGGCGATCGACGATCAGCGC
Source organism: Candidatus Limnocylindria bacterium (assembly GCA_038227105.1). Lineage (GTDB taxonomy): Bacteria > Chloroflexota > Limnocylindria > P2-11E > P2-11E > UBA4735. The sequence goes on from JBBRQB010000108.1 coordinate 825, forward strand.
AGTCGCAATCCGTATGAGCCGATCAAGATCTCGACGAAGCCGATCCCGCGTGACACCGCGCTGCTTCTCACCGAGCGCGCCGACGCGTACCCCGGCGTGCGCATCGATGCCGAGTCCATCCGGCAATATGTCGACGGCCCGCTCTACGCGCCGATCATGGGATACACGGGTCCGGTCACCGAGGACGAGCTCGCGAAGCTGCGCGACCAGGGCTACCTGCCCACCGATCAGATCGGCCGCACCGGGCTCGAGCTCGTGTACGAGGACTACCTTCGCGGCACGTACGGCTGGCGCGAGATCGAGCGCGATGCGTCACAGCGCGAGATCAAGACCCTGGCGCAGACGCCCCCGAAGCCGGGTGGCAACGTCGTGCTCACGATCGACGACCGGCTGCAGAAGATCCTCGCGACCGAGCTCGACGCCGGCGTCGCGGCGAACAAGTTCACGCAGGGCGTCGCCGTTGCGCTGAACCCGCAGAACGGCGAGGTCCTCGCGATGGTGTCGACGCCTTCCTACGACAACAACATGTTCGTGAAGGGCATCACCCAGAAGGAGCTCGATGCGCTCAACACCGATGGGTGCACCGGCCCGAATCTGACCGTCGGCTGCCGCCGTCCGCTCGTGAACAAGGCGGTGGGGGAGATCTATCCGCCGGGATCGACCTTCAAGATGGTCACCGGCCTCTCGGCGCTCACTGCGGGCACGGCCACGCGCAACACGATCGTCAACGTGACGTCGAACGTCATCAACGTCTCGGGGTTCAACTTCTACGACTGGCGCGCGCATGGCACGCTTGATTTCGTCCACGGGTTCGCCCACTCGAGCGACATCTACTTCTACTCGCTCGCCGGCGGCTCGCCGATGAGCAGCGTGCAGGGCGTCGGCCCCGAGGCGATCTCGAAGTACGGCCACATGCTCGGGTTCGGCCAGCCGACCGGCATCGATCTCCCCGGTGAAGCCGCGGGCATCATGCCCGACCCGACCTGGAAGGAGCAGCAGGTCGGCGAAGCCTGGACG
>JBBRQB010000109.1:0-1767 GCA_038227105.1 Candidatus Limnocylindria bacterium
CGCTGTTCGACACGCCGTAGCGCTCGGCGAGCTCGCGGTAGCTCGGGTAGACGACCGTGGTGCCGTTGCCGTCCTCGCAGGGGACGACTTCCCCGAAGACGAGGATGCGATCGAGCTCCTCGTACGGGACGCGCGGACCTTCGCTCTTGCGCGGGCGTCCTCCGCGGCGCGGCTCGCCGTCCATCACACGCCTCGCGTGCTCCACCACTCGCGGAGCAGATCGAGGAAGTCCTCGAGCGAGATGGTGACGACGGCGTCCTCCTTGTCGTCCTTGCACACGGCGACGGGCCAGACGCCCTTGCCGAGCGAGGCCTCCTTCGCTTGCGCCAGCGCTGCGCGCGGGTTCGTGCGCTTGCCGCGCTTCGATTCAATCCACAGACACGGCGCCTCGACGTCCGGCGCCTCGGCGCCACTCCGAAACTGCAGGCCCCGGCGAACACGATCGGCGCCGAAGACTTCCGCGAATCGGTGGACGAGCGCGCGCTCAAAATCATGTCCTTTCCGTCGAGACGATGCACCGCCCATCACGCGACCTCCCTCCAAATGAGGCCGTTCACGACCTTCGACACCGTGGTCATGCTCACGCCGAACTCGACGCACAACGTCTTCAGCGCGGCGCCCTCTGTTCGTCGGCGACGCATCGCGCGGACCTTCTCCGCATCGAGCGTTGAGAAGCCGCGAGGACCCACTCGGCCACGGATCCGTCCCAGCTCGGCGGCGTGGCGGATGTTCTCCACGGTGCTTACCCACCGGAGATTCTCGACACGATTGTCGGAAGGAGTCGCGTTGATGTGGTCGCACACACCGCGCAGCGGGCGCGGGCCGACGAAGGCGGCGAGCACCAACTGGTGGGCACCGACATCCATCGCGCCGAACACCGGGTGCGTCAGCTTCACGAGTAGGTACCCGAGCTCCGTGTACCGGCCACTCAGGATGCGGGGTCGCGATCGACGGACTCCAACGACGCCCGTGCACTTCCAACTGCGCACCTGCCCGACGTTGCTCGCCTCGTACCACCCGTCGAAGCCGGGAATGACGCGCCACTCTTCCGGTGCGCTCACGCGGCGCCTCCCTTCGAGAGGCGCACCAGCTCCGCCGCGCAGTAGTTGAGCGCGTCCATCACCTCCGCGAGCGCCTCGCGCGGGTTGTTCCGGCCGTCGTCGACGTGCCACGGGCCGTACGTGCGGCGCCCGTCGGCGATGCGGCTGGCGATCGTGTCGACGATCGCGCGCTCGTCGGCGTTGAAGCCGGAGAGACTCGCGGCGTGCTTCACGACGCGCCGATAGACCTCGGCGAGCGCGCGAATGTCCTCGAGAGCGCATGTCTCTGCGGCGAAGTCGACGCGCAGCGAGGCGCAGACGTCCTCGAGCGTGTCGCCGCCTGCGCCGGCTGCGACCGCGATCGGCCAGGCCAGCGAGCGCAGATCGATGCTCCTCGGCGCGAGGTCGAGGGGCAGCAGCTCCCAGTGGTAGCAGGCGGCGTCGAGGAAGTTCCGCGTCGCCCCAGCGTCCCACGCGGCGAGCACGCACCCGCGCGTCAGCGATCGAACCTCGTCCATCGCGTCGACGAGCCACACCGCGCTATCGCCGTGATGCCGCCGGCCTCCGTGGAGCGACCGAACCCGGGCGGTGTAGACGTCCGTCGGCTGCGCTTCGCGGGCGTCCACGCGGGCGACGGCGATCTCGAGGAGATCGTCGTTGTCGGGATCCAGCCCTTCGGCGCGAAGGGCGACCAAGGCGAGCGGCATCACGACCGCACCGCCTTCGC